>NZ_JAJAUY010000036.1 GCF_020532625.1 Streptomyces antimicrobicus
CCGGGGGGGGGGCCCCTCGCGTGTTCACGGGCCGGGTCGGCTCAGAAGTCCTCGTCGAGGTCGACCGTGCCCTCGACGGCGACCTGGTACGCCGACGGACGGCGCTCGAAGAAGTTCGTCAGCTCCTGGACGCCCTGGAGCTCCATGAACGAGAACGGGTTCTCGGAGCCGTAGACCGGGGCGAAGCCGAGGCGGACCAGGCGCTGGTCGGCGACGCACTGGAGGTACTCGCGCATCGACTCGGTGTTCATGCCGGGCAGGCCGTCACCGCACAGGTCGCGGCCGAACTGCAGCTCCGCCTCGACGGCTTCCTTCAGCATGTCCGTGACCTGCTGCTGGAGCTGGTCGTCGAAGAGCTCCGGCTCCTCCTTGCGGACGGTGTCCACGACCTCGAACGCGAAGTTCATGTGCATGGTCTCGTCGCGGAAGACCCAGTTGGTGCCGGTGGCCAGGCCGTGCAGGAGGCCGCGCGAGCGGAACCAGTAGACGTAGGCGAAGGCGCCGTAGAAGAACAGGCCCTCGATGCACGCGGCGAAGCAGATCAGGTTCAGCAGGAAGCGGCGCCGGTCGGCGGCCGTCTCCAGCCGCTCGATCTTCTCGACCGAGTCCATCCACTTGAAGCAGAACTGCGCCTTCTCGCGGATCGACGGGATGTTCTCCACCGCCGCGAAGGCGGCCGCGCGGTCGTCCGGGTCGGGCAGGTAGGTGTCGAGCAGCGTCAGGTAGAACTGGACGTGCACGGCCTCCTCGAAGAGCTGGCGCGACAGGTACAGGCGCGCCTCCGGGGAGTTGATGTGCTTGTACAGCGTCAGCACGAGGTTGTTCGCGACGATCGAGTCACCGGTGGCGAAGAAGGCCACCAGGCGGCCGATCATGTGCTGCTCGGCCGGGGTCAGCTTGGCGAGGTCGGCCACGTCGGAGTGGAGGTCGACCTCCTCCACCGTCCACGTGTTCTTGATCGCGTCCCGGTAGCGCTCGTAGAAGTCCGGGTAGCGCATCGGGCGCAGGGTCAGCTCGAAGCCGGGGTCGAGCAGGTTCTGGGGGCGGGTGGGGGTGCTCACTGGCAAGCCTCGCAGGACTCGGGGTTCTCAAGGGAGCAGGCCAGCGCGTCGGCGTCGACGGCCTGCGGGAGGGGCGCGGGGGTGGCCGCGGTCTGCGCCTGGGCCGCGCGGGCGATCTTCGTCGCCGGGCGCGAGCGCAGGTAGTACGTGGTCTTCAGGCCCTGCTTCCAGGCGTACGCGTACATCGAGCTGAGCTTGCCGATGGTGGGCGTCTCCATGAAGAGGTTCAGCGACTGGCTCTGGTCGAGGTACGGCGTACGCTGCGCCGCCATGTCGATCAGGCCGCGCTGCGGGATCTCCCACGCCGTGCGGTACAGCTCGCGGATCTCGGCGGGGATCCAGCCGAACCCCTGCACCGAGCCGGAGGAGTCGCGCAGCGCCTCGCGGGTCTGCGCGTCCCAGACGCCCAGCTTCTTGAGGTCCTCCACCAGGTAGCCGTTGACCTGGAGGAACTCACCGCTGAGGGTCTCGCGCTTGAAGAGGTTGGAGACCTGCGGCTCGATGCACTCGTACACACCGGCGATCGAGGCGATCGTGGCGGTCGGGGCGATGGCCAGCAGCAGCGAGTTGCGCATGCCGGTGGTGGCGATCCGGGCGCGCAGCGCCGCCCAGCGCTCCGGCCAGTGGTGGGTGACGCCGTAGTGGTCGGGGTGCAGCACGCCCTGGGCGGTACGGGTCTCCGCCCAGGCCGGCAGCGGGCCGTGGCGCTCGGCGAGGTCGGCGGAGGCCTCGTAGGCGGCCAGCATGATCCGCTCGGCGATGCGGGTGGAGAGCGCCTTGGCCTCGGCGGAGTCGAACGGCAGGCGCAGCTTGAAGAAGACGTCCTGCAGACCCATCGCGCCCAGGCCCACCGGGCGCCACTTGGCGTTGGAGTTGCCGGCCTGCTCGGTCGGGTAGAAGTTGATGTCCACCACGCGGTCGAGGAAGGTCACGGCGGTGCGGACGGTCTCGTCCAGCCGCTCCCAGTCCATCTCGCCGGTCTCCGCGAGGACGAAGGCGCCGAGGTTGACCGAGCCGAGGTTGCACACGGCGGTCTCGTCGTCGTTGGTGACCTCGATGATCTCCGTGCACAGGTTCGAGGAGTGCACGACCCGGCCGGGCAGGGCGGTCTGGTTCGCGGTGCGGTTGGAGGCGTCCTTGAACGTCATCCAGCCGTTGCCGGTCTGCGCCAGGGTCCGCATCATGCGGCCGTACAGGTCGCGGGCCGGCATGGTCTTCTTGGCCAGGCCCGCCGCCTCGGCCTTGAGGTAGGCCGCGTCGAACTCCTCGCCGTAGAGGTCCACCAGCTCCGGGACGTCGGCCGGGGAGAACAGCGACCAGTCCTGGTCGGCGTTGACGCGGCGCATGAACTCGTCGGGGATCCAGTGCGCGAGGTTCAGGTTGTGCGTGCGCCGGGCGTCCTCACCGGTGTTGTCGCGCAGCTCCAGGAACTCCTCGATGTCCGCGTGCCAGGTCTCCAGGTAGACGGCGGCGGCACCCTTGCGGCGGCCGCCCTGGTTCACGGCGGCGACCGAGGCGTCGAGGGTCTTCAGGAACGGGACGATGCCGTTGGAGTGGCCGTTGGTGCCCCGGATCAGCGAGCCGCGGGCACGGATGCGGGAGTACGACAGGCCGATGCCGCCGGCGTGCTTCGACAGCCGCGCCACCTGGTGGTAGCGGTCGTAGATCGAGTCGAGCTCGTCGAGCGGCGAGTCCAGCAGGTAGCAGGAGGACATCTGCGGGTGCCGGGTGCCGGAGTTGAAGAGGGTGGGGGAGGAGGGCAGGTAGTCCAGCCGGCTCATCAGCCCGTAGAGGGAGGCGACCTCCTCGACCGCGCGCACGCTGTCGTCCTCCGCGAGACCGCAGGCCACGCGCAGCATGAAGTGCTGCGGGGTCTCGACGACCTGACGGGTGAGCGGGTGGCGCAGGAGGTAGCGGCTGTGCAGGGTGCGCAGCCCGAAGAAGCCGAAGCGGTCGTCCGCGCCGTCGGCGAGCGCGTGCTCGACCAGCGCGTCCAGGCGGGCGGCGTGGGCGGCGACGAAGGCGGCCGTGCGGTCGGCGATCAGGCCCTCGCGGTGGCCGACCGCGACGGAGGCGGAGAAGGAGGTGGCGCCCTGGCCCGCGGCCTCCTCGGCGATGGCGAGGGTCAGCAGCCGGGCGGCGAGCCGGGAGTACGCCGGGTCCTCGGAGATCAGCCCCGCGGCCGCCTCGGTGGCCAGCCCGCGCAGCTCGGCCTCGTCCGCGGTGGCGCTGCGGCCGCGCAGGGCGGCGGCGGCGACCCGGCCGGGGTCGGTGTCGGGCAGGTCGGCGGTCAGTTCCGTGAGGGTGCGCAGCAGCGCGGCACCGGGACCGCCGGCCTCGGCGGCGGCCTCGGGCAGGTCGGACTCGGCGCGCGGTGCGGAAGGCGCGATGGTCACGGGGGGCTCTCCCTCGCTCGGCTCCGGCTCTTCGGACGGCGGGGCAGGCGGGAGCGCACGCGGGCATGACGAAGCAAGGATCATCGGCACCGCACGGCGTCCACCGGCCCAACCGCGAGGCCCGGACGTGGTCGGCATCCGGGACGGTCGACCCGGACGCACCGTCGGCAGGTCATCGGACTTGGCGCCCGGGCGGCCGGACACTTCATACCGTTGCGGGACAGTTCCGGATTCCCACCGGATTCCCCTGCGGCGACAGCGAGGACGAGCATACATGTGGGGGGCCGCCTCTGTGCGACCCCCTAGATGTTGTGTCGTGTGCCGTACACGACGGTCACTCTGCGCCCGGCTGCCACTCCAGTCGGTAGGTGAGCAGGGGCACTTCGGGCACCGGCGCCCAATCCCGCTCGGGCGTGCGGACGAAGCCCGTCCGCTCGTAGATCCGGTGCGCCCCGCGCATGGCGGGCTGGGTGGAGAGCACCAGCGCCCGGACCCCGGGCAGGGCCCGGGCCCGCTCGACGCACTCGCGTACGAGCGCCTCGCCGGCCCCCCGGCCCCGGGCCGCCGGATCGACGGCGAGCATCCGGAACTCGGCCTCGCCGGGCCCGGCGATGTCGCAGTACCGGCTCCCCGGCGGCGCGAGCGCCACCCCGCCGAGCACCGTGCCGTCCTCGCGCACGGCGACCAGCACGACCGCGTCCTCGGCCCGCGCGGCGACGTCGCGCAGCACGCCGATGTAGTACCCCGCCGGGTCGGCGTCGAGGAGCCCGTCGCCGACGTAGGCCCGCACGGTGACCTCCCCGAGGGCCTCGTACTCCTCGGGCCGCGCTTGTCTGATCAGGATGTCCATGGGTTCGAGTGTCACCCATGCGTGCCGGTGCCCGGGGCTATCGTCGAAGCAGCACCGTCGAGGAAGGCGAGCCCGAGCTCCGGCTCTACGGTGAGCTGGGCGTGAAGGTCCAGCAGTACCGCCAAGGGCGCGCGCGGCCGGACGGCGCCCTGGCGCCCAGTGGCTCCATCGGCGGGCAGGGCGATTGGATCGAGCCGGATCCCGTGCTCATGGTGGTGGAGGTCACCTCGTACGACCGGGACACCGATCGCCGGGACCGCCACGAGAAGCCCCGGGCCTACGCTCAGACAGGCATCCCGGTGTACTTGCTGATCGACCGCGACCACTGTCTGGTGAGTGTCCACAGTGAGCCCGACGGGCAGCGGTACGAGCGTGTGCTGACCGTCCCCTTCGGCAAGGACGTGGAGATCCCCGACCCCGTCGGCATCACGTTCTCGACCGAGCCGCTCAAGGACTGGGTCCGCTGAATCCGGCGTGCACGCCCTGAAGGGCCCCGCCGGATTCCGGCGGGGCCCTTCAGAAGGGTTCAGCAGCAGCGGAACCCCTCGCGGGGGTCCGCCTCGCGCGCGTCCGTGCGCGCGCGTTCGAAGGCGCGGCGGGTCATGACCTCGGCCTGCGGGTCGTGGCCGCGGGCGTGGGCGACGTACCGGTCGTACGCCGCCTCCCCCGAGAACTCCCGGACGTAGTGGCGGACCCGGGCCAGCCGCTCCCGGAGGGTGGTCACGCGACCGGTTCCTTGACCTTGCCACCGCCCGAGTCCAGGCCGGCGGCGGCCAGTTCCGCCTTCTCCTCGGCCGTCGGGAACAGCCCGGCCGGCGCGACGATCTTCGACTCGGTCCACGGGACCTCCGCCAGCCGCACCGATCCCGGGCTGCGGACGGCCTTGAAGCAGACCCGGGCCGCGTCCACCAGCACCACCACGATCAGGAGCGCGAAGAGGGCCGACAGGACGCCGTCCACGGTGGAGTTGAGGACCACCGTGTGCATGTCGTCCATGGTCTTCGCGGGCGCCAGCGTCTTCCCGGCGTCGATGCCCGCCTGGTACTTGTCCCGCTGGGCGAAGAACCCGACGCGCGGGTCCTCGGAGAACACCTTCTGCCAGCTCGCCGTCAGCGTCACCGCCGCGTCCCAGGTCAGCGGCACTCCGGTGACCCAGGCCCACTTCAGCCGCCCGGACTTCACCAGCAGCGTCGTGCACACCGCCAGCGCCACCGCCGCCAGCAGCTGGTTCGCGATCCCGAACAGCGGGAAGAGCTGGTTGATGCCGCCCAGCGGGTCCTTCACGCCGACCCACAGGAAGTAGCCCCAGGCGCCGACGACCAGCGCGCTGGCGAGCCAGACGCCCGGCTTCCAGCTGATCTGCTTGAACGGCTTGTAGACGTTGCCCAGCATGTCCTGGAGCATGAAGCGCCCCACCCGGGTGCCCGCGTCGAGCGTGGTGAGGATGAAGAGCGCCTCGAACATGATCGCGAAGTGGTACCAGAACGCCTTCATCGACGCCCCGCCGAACACCGACGAGAAGATCTCCGCCATCCCGAGTGCGAACGTCGGCGCGCCGCCGGTCCGGGACAGCAGGCTCGCCTCCTCGACGTCCTTGGCCGCCTGCGCCAGCTGCTCCGGCGAGATGGAGAACCCGAGGTTGGCGACCGCGGCGGAGGCCGACTGCACGGTCGAGCCGACGACGCCGGCGGGGGAGTTGACGGAGAAGAACAGCCCCGGCTCGATGATGCAGGCGGCGATCATCGCCATGATCGCGACGAACGACTCCGTCAGCATCGACCCGTAGCCGATCATCCGGATCTGGGTCTCCTTCTGCACCATCTTCGGCGTGGTGCCCGAGGAGACCAGCGCGTGGAAGCCGGACAGCGCGCCGCAGGCGATGGTGATGAAGACGAACGGGAACATGGACCCGGCGAACACCGGCCCGTCGCCGCGGCTCGCGAACGAGGTGATCGCGTCCATCTTCAGCGTCGGCATCGCGACGGCCACGCCGATCGCCATCAGCGCGATCGTGCCGACCTTCATGAAGGTGGACAGGTAGTCGCGCGGCGCGAGCAGCAGCCACACCGGCAGCACCGAGGCCAGGAACCCGTACGCCACCATCCACAGGACCAGGGTGGTCGGCTTCAGGGTGAAGAAGTCGGCCCAGGACGACTCGGCGACCCAGCCGCCCGCCACGATCGCGAGCAGCAGCAGCGCGACGCCGATCAGCGAGACCTCGGTGACCCGGCCCGGCCGCAGGACGCGCAGGTAGACGCCCATGAACAGGGCGATCGGGATGGTCATGCCGATGGAGAAGACGCCCCACGGGGAGTGGGCGAGCGCCCCGACGATGACGAGAGCCAGCACCGCCAGCAGGATGATCATGATCGCGAACACGGCGACCAGGGCGGCGGCGCCGCCGAACGGCCCGATCTCGTCCCGGGCCATCTGGCCGAGCGAACGGCCGTCGCGCCGGGTGGAGAAGAACAGCGTGACCATGTCCTGGACGGCACCGGCGAAGATCACGCCGGCCACGATCCAGATGGTGCCCGGCAGGTAGCCCATCTGCGCCGCGAGCACGGGGCCGACCAGCGGGCCGGCGCCCGCGACCGCGGCGAAGTGGTGGCCGAAGAGCACGCGGCGGTCGGTCGGGTGGAAGTCGACACCGTTGTCAAGGCGTTCGGCCGGGGTGGCCCGGGTCTTGTCCACCTTCAGCACGCGGTAGGCGATGAACCGCGAGTAGAAGCGGTAGGCGATGGCGTACGAGCCGAGCGCCGCCGCGAGCATCCACGCGGCCGAGACGTCCTCGCCGCGGGAGAGGGCCAGAACGGTCCAGCCGGCCGCGCCGACGAGGGCGACGAGCGACCAGACCGCGATCGACGTCGGCGTGACCCGGGACGGCGGGGCGGTGGAGGGGAGCGAGTCCGCCGGGCCGCCCGGACTCGCCGCGTTCCGTTCCGTACCGGTTGATCCTGGTTCTGGCATGATCCTCGTCCCCTCGTTGATCATCTGCAGTGAGCGCAGGAATCTACGGGGGCCTACCCGCTGGACGTAAGCCCCCGTCCGTATAGCGGTACGAGAGTCAACTACGAATCAGACGGCGGGGCGCTGGAGCCGAGCCACGAACTTGTAACGATCGCCGCGGTAGACCGACCGCACCCACTCGACCGGTTCGCCGTCCGCGTCCAGGGAGTGCCGGGAGAGCATCAGCATCGGCAGGCCGACGTCGGTGCCCAGCAGCCCGGCCTCGCGCGGCGTCGCCAGCGAGGTCTCGATGGTCTCCTCGGCCTCGGCGAGATGGACGTCGTACACCTCGGCGAGGGCGGTGTAGAGCGAGGTGTACTTGACGAGCTGGCGGCGCAGCGCGGGGAAGCGCTTGGCCGACAGGTGGGTGGTCTCGATGGCCATGGGCTCGCCGCTGGCCAGGCGCAGCCGCTCGATGCGCAGCACCCGGCCGCCGGTGGCGATCTTGAGCAGGCCGGCCAGGGTGTCGTCGGCCGTGACGTAGCCGATGTCCAGCAGCTGGGAGGTGGGCTCCAGGCCCTGGGCGCGCATGTCCTCGGTGTACGAGGTCAGTTGCAGGGCCTGGGAGACCTTGGGCTTGGCCACGAAGGTGCCCTTGCCCTGGATCCGCTCCAGCCGGCCCTCGACGACGAGCTCCTGGAGGGCCTGGCGGACGGTGGTCCGCGAGGTGTCGAACTCGGCGGCGAGGGTGCGCTCGGGGGGCACCGGGGTGCCGGGCGGAAGGGTCTCGGTCATGTCGAGCAAGTGCCGCTTGAGCCGGTAGTACTTCGGCACGCGTGCGGTGCGGGTGGCCGCCCCGCCCTCCGGCTCCCCGGACTCCCCTTCGGTGGCCATCGCCGCCCGCCTTCCCGACTCCAGTTTCGCTGCCGTCACCGGCTCCTCCGATATGTGCGGTCACATGGTGACACGGTGTGGAGGGCACACCTCGCCCCTCCCGAGGTGTCGGTCCGGTAACGGACGGGACCCCCGCTCATTAGACCCTTGACACCCCTAAAGGTCTAGGCCAAGCTCCCGGTACTGGTCTAAACCAATATGGATCAGATCCCGGCCCCACAGGCTGTACTTGGCGTAAGTCATCGCGGCGGGCAAGGGAAGTGCAGACAGCATCCCTGAGGAGGGTGGCGTGAAGCGCAAGCTCATCGCGGCGGTCGGTGTCGCGGGCATGATGGCCGGTGTCGCGGCTTGTGGCAATGGTGGCGACGACAAGGGTAGCTCCGACGCCAACGGCAACAAGACCGTCACCGTCTGGGTGATGGACGGCTCCGCGCCGAAGGCCTGGCTCGACGAGGTCAACAAGGAGTTCGAGGCCAAGCACCCGAACACCAAGGTCAAGGTCGAGATCCAGCAGTGGAAGGGCATCCAGGAGAAGGTCACCACCGCCCTCTCCGAGAACACCCCGCCGGACGTCATCGAGCTCGGCAACACCCAGACCGCGGGCTACGCCGTCACCGGCGGCCTCGCCGACCTGACGGGTGACAAGGCCAAGCTCGGCGCCGACGCCTGGCAGAAGGGCATGCTCGCCTCCGCCGAGGTCGACGGCAAGCTCTACTCCGCCCCGTGGTACGCCGCCAACCGCGTGGTGGTCTACGACAAGAAGGCCTTCGAGAAGGCCGGCGTCACGCCGCCGAAGACCCGCGACGAGTGGCTCGCCGGCCTCGACAAGCTCAAGGCCTCGGACCCGGCCACGCAGCCGATCTACCTCCCGGGCCAGAGCTGGTACGTGCTGGCCGGCTTCATCTGGGACGAGGGCGGCGACCTCGCCGTCAAGGACGGCGGCAAGTGGAAGGGCCAGCTGGCCACCCCGCAGGCCGCCTCCGCGATGGAGTTCTACAAGAAGCTCCAGGCCTATTCCACCGCCCCCAAGGACAAGGACGAGGCCACCCCGCAGCAGTCCACCGACATCGTCCCCAAGGGCGGCGTCGCCTCCTGGATCGGTCTGGGCTGGGAGGCCCAGGGCGCGCTGAAGGCCCTGAAGGAAGCGGGCAAGGAGGGCGACTTCGGCTACTTCCCGATCCCGGGCAAGACCGCCGACAAGCCGGGCTCGGTGTTCCTCGGCGGCTCCAACCTGGCCGTGGCCGAGCGCTCCAAGAACAAGGACCTGGCCAAGGAGTGGCTGGCGCTGGCCGCGGGCAAGGACCAGATGACCAAGTACGCCGCCGCCACCGAGGGCGCGCTGCTGCCCAACCAGCAGGCCGCCAACTTCTCGGCCGCCGCGGGCTCCTTCGCCGAGTCGATGGCGAAGGCCGCCGCCAACGGCAGGATCACCCCGGTGACCGCGGGCTGGGCGAACGTCGAGACCGAGCCGAACCCGATCAAGGAGTACATGACCAAGGTGCTCAAGGGTGAGGACGCCGCGAAGGCGGGCGAGGCGGCCGACAAGGAGATCGCGAGCCGCATCAACAAGTAACCCGCCCGCTGGACCGCAGGACAACGCACCGGGGGGTACGGCAGGCGCCGACGCGTCCGCCGTGCCCCCGGTCGCGCATTGACGCGCCCCGTCAACCGCGAGGAAACCACCAGTCATGACCGTGCACTCCCAGGGAGCGGCGACCAGCGCTCCACAGGACGCACCACCCCCGTCCGCCGGACCGGGTTCGCCGCCGCCCCGGCCGTCCGGCTCCGCCCGTCCGTCTCCTCGCGGGGGCCGGAAGTCGCTCCCGTCGGGCTGGCTGCCGTACGCCCTCGTGGCGCCGGCCGTCCTCAGCATCGCCGGACTGCTGCTCTACCCGCTCGGCAAGAACGTCCTGCTCTCCTTCCAGCAGGTCAACAAGATCGAGCTGATCCAGCGCAAGGCGCCGTTCATCGGCCTGGACAACTACACCGGGCTGCTCGGCGACGCGAAGTTCTGGACCGTCGTCGTCCGCAGCTTCGCCTTCACCGCCGTCAACGTCGCGCTGATCATGCTGCTGGGCAGCCTCATCGGCATCCTGCTGAACCGGCTCGGCAAGAAGATGCGCCTGGTGCTCTCCATGGCCCTGGTCATGGCCTGGGCGATGCCGATCGTCGCCTCCGTCACCGTCTTCCAGTGGCTGTTCGACGAGCAGTTCGGCGTCGCCAACTGGGTGATGCGCACGCTCGGCTTCAGCGGCTACGACCAGCACAACTGGTTCGAGACCGGCTTCTCGACCATGGTCATCATCATGATCCTGCTGGTCTGGGGATCCGTCCCGTTCGTCGCGCTCAACATGTACGCCGGCCTGACCACCGTCGGCGCGGAGCTGTACGAGGCCGCCAAGATGGACGGGGCGAACGGCTGGCAGACGTTCTGGAAGATCGTCTTCCCGAACCTGCGCCCCTTCTTCCTCGTCACCACCTTCCTGGAGGTGATCTGGATCTTCAAGGCCTTCACCCAGGTCTACGCCATGCGCGCCGGCGGCCCCGACCGCGCCTCCGAGACCCTCCCCGTCTTCGCCTACATCGAGGGCCAGTCCCAGCAGCACTACGGCCTGGCCGCCGCCATCTCGGTCCTGACGATCCTGATGCTCGTGGTCGTCATGTCCTTCTACTTCCGCCTGATCCTGAAGCAGGAGGACGAGCAGTGAGCCAGCAGCAGACCCTTCGCCCGCGCAAGCCGCTCCGCCCCCTGGCGGTCGTCAAGAACCTCGGCGCGCTGCTCCTCGCCGCGGTCTTCGTCTTCCCCGTGTACTGGATGTTCTCCTCGGCGCTGAAGCCGTCGGGCGAGATCCTCACCAAGGACCCGGTCTTCCTCTTCACCCCGACGCTGGACAACTTCGGCACCGCCACCGGGGTCGAGATGTTCTGGACCTACGTGCAGAACAGCCTCGTGGTGACCGTCGGCGCCGTCCTGCTGGCCCTCGCCGTCGCCCTCGCGGCCGGCTTCGCCCTCGCCCGGATGACGTTCAAGGGCCGCAAGGGCCTGGTCCTGGCCGTGATGATGGCGCAGATGGCCCCCTGGGAGGTCATGGTCATCGCGATGTACATGATCGCCCGCGACGCCGAGATGCTGAACAGCATCGCGCTGCTGACGGTCATCTACTTCGTCATGGTGCTGCCCTTCACCATCTGGACCCTGCGCGGCTTCATCGCCGCCGTGCCGGCGACGCTGGAGGAGGCCGCGCAGATCGACGGCTGCACCCGCGGCCAGGCCTTCCGGAAGGTCATCTTCCCGCTGCTGGCCCCCGGGCTCATGTCCACCTCGCTCTTCGGTTTCATCACCGCCTGGAACGAGTTCGCGATGGTCCTGATCCTCAACAAGGACAAGGCCGCGCAGACGCTGCCCCTGTGGCTGACGCAGTTCCAGACCGCCTTCGGCAACGACTGGGGCGCCACCATGGCCGCGTCCTCGCTCTTCGCGGTCCCGGTCCTGGTCGTCTTCGTCTTCCTCCAGCGCAAGGCCGTCGGCGGGATGACCGCCGGCGCAGTGAAGGGATAACGGCACACATGACTGTCCTTGCGCACCACTCCGACACGGTGACACGTGACGCCCTGGCGGTCCTCCAGCCCGGCTTCGTCGGCACCACCGCCCCCGACTGGCTGCTGCGCCGGGTCGGCGAGGGCCTCACCTCCGTCGGCCTCTTCGGCCGCAACATCGCCTCGCCCGAGCAGCTGGCCGCGCTCACCGCGCAGCTGCGGGCCGAGCGCGAGGACGTCCTGGTCGCCATCGACGAGGAGGGCGGCGACGTCACCCGGCTGGAGGTCCGCGACGGCTCCAGCTTCCCCGGGAACCTGGCCCTCGGCGCGGTGGACGACACCGCCCTGACCCGGGACGTGGCGCACGAGCTCGGCCGCCGGCTCGCCGCGTGCGGTGTGAACCTCAACTGGGCGCCGTCGGCCGACGTCAACTCCGACCCCGGCAACCCGGTCATCGGCGTCCGCTCCTTCGGCGCCTCCCCGCAGCTCGCGGCCCGGCACACCGCCGCCTACGTCACCGGGCTGCAGTCCGCCGGCGTGGCCGCCTGCACCAAGCACTTCCCCGGGCACGGCGACACCAACGTCGACTCCCACCACGCCCTGCCGCGGATCGACGTGGACCTCGACACGCTGGCCGAACGGGAACTCGTCCCGTTCCGGGCGGCGATCGAGGCGGACACCAAGGCCGTGATGAGCGCCCACATCCTGGTGCCGGCGCTCGACCCGACCCGCCCGGCCACGCTCAGCCCGCGGATCCTGACCGGGCTGCTGCGCAAGGAGCTCGGCTACGAGGGGCTGATCGTCACCGACGGCATGGAGATGAACGCCATCGCCGGCACCTACGGGATCGAGCGGGGCTCGGTCCTCGCGATCGCGGCGGGCGCGGACGCCATCTGCGTCGGCGGGGGCCTGGCCGACGAGGCCACCGTGCTGCGGCTGCGCGACGCCCTGGTGGCCGCCGTACGCGAGGGCACCCTGCCCGAGGAGCGGCTGGCGGACGCCGCCGCCCGGGTCCGGACCCTCGCCGCGTGGACCCGGCGGAGCCGGGCCGAGGCCGCGCCGGGCGCGCCGCAGGAGGGGAGCGCGCCCGGCATCGGCCTGGTGGCGGCGCGCCGCGCGGTGGTCGTGGCGGGCACCCCGGTGCCGGTGGCCCGCCCGTACGTCGCCACGCTCGCGCCGCAGGTCAACATCGCGGTGGGCGACGAGACGCCCTGGGGCGTGGCGGCCGAGCTCGCGGCGCTCGTGCCGGACACGGCGGGGCAGGTGTACCCGGAGGGCGCCGCGGCGGCCGACGTCCTGGCGGCGGCCGGGGACCGCACGATCGTGGTGGTGGTGCGCGACGCGCACCGGCACGCCTGGATGGCGCAGGCGGTGGCGGACCTGATCTCGGCCCGTCCGGACACGGTGGTCGTGGAGATGGGCGTCCCCGGCTCCGCGCCGGCCGGCGCGTACCACGTCGCCACCCACGGCGCCTCCCGGGTCTGCGGGCGGGCGGCGGCCGAGGTCGTCGCCGGGGTCTGAGCCCCGGCGCGCGCCGTTCGGACCGACGCCGAAGGCCGGGTCCCCCGATCGGGGGACCCGGCCTTCGGCGTGCGGTGCGGTGGCGCGGTGAGGTGGGCCGGGCGGGGGCCCGGCCGCGGGCCGTGCGGGGGCCGTGCGCCGGGGTCAGAGCCCCTGCCAGGCGGGCTTGTTCGCGTAGGCGTGGCGGAAGTAGTCCGCCAGCTTCAGCTTCGAGGCGGCGGCCTCGTCCACGACCACGGTGGCGTGCCGGTGCAGCTGGAGGGCCGAGGCCGGCACCAGGGCCGACAGCGGGCCCTCCACGGTCTGGGCCACGGCCTCCGCCTTGCCCTCGCCGGTGGCGAGCAGCACCAGGTGCCGGGCGTCCAGGATGGTGCCTATGCCCTGGGTGATCACGTGGTGGGGCACCTGGTCGATGTCGTTGTCGAAGAACCGCGCGTTGTCCACGCGGGTCTGCTCCGTCAGCGTCTTGATGCGGGTCCGCGAGGCGAGCGAGGAGCACGGCTCGTTGAACCCGATGTGGCCGTCGGTGCCGATCCCCAGCAGCTGGAGGTCCACGCCGCCGGCCTCCGCGAGCGCCGTGTCGTAGGCCTCGCACGCCGCCACCAGGTCCTCGGCCGAGCCGTCGGGGCCCATGAAGGAGGCCTCGGACAGGCCCAGCGGCTCCACGACCTCGCGCAGCACGGTCGCCCGGTAGGACTCCGGGTGTCCCGCCGGCAGGCCGACGTACTCGTCGAGCTGGCAGATCCGGGCCCGGGTGACGTCGACCTCGCCCGCGCGGACCTTGGCGGTCAGGGCCTCGTAGACGGGCAGTGGCGTGGAGCCGGTCGCCACGCCGAGCAGGGCGTCGGGCTTGCGACGGACCAGGGCGGCCATGGCCTCGGCGATGAGCTCGCCGCCTGCCTTGGCGTCCGGGACGATGACAACTTCCACGCTGGGGCCTGCCGATCTGGAGAGGGTCTCGTACGTATGTGGTATAGACCAATCTAGCAGAGCTGGGCCCCCGCCACAGGGGGAGCCGGGGAAGTCCGCAAAGCCCGCGGGCGCGTGCCGGCGGGCGGGGAAAGGGGGGCTCGGCGTCCATGGGCCGGCGGCGTGCACTTCGTCGTGCGGGGGGTGGTCTCGCGAGGTCGCGGAAGGGATTCCTCTGGGCCACGGTGCCGGGACGGGACCCTCAACCCGTCCGGCACCGCGACCCGGAGTACTTCGGCCGGCGGGTGTGCGGTCCCGACGGCCGGCGGGAGGTGCCTGCGCGGTCAGGGCAGAGCGCGCGGCTTACCTCGTCCGTCCTCCTGTGCGGGGAGGGCGGAAGTCTGTCGTGGTCGACCCAGTCTGACACCGGTCGCCACTACCGGTCATGCACAATTCTGGACTAGACCAATTGGTTCTGTCCATCCAAGCGAGGGCACTGCTCGCCCGTCGCTTCCTCCAACAGTACGCGGCCGAGGGTACTGATGGGTATTCCCGTGAGGAAAGTCGTCCCCCGTGGCCGGGGTACCCTCGCACACGTGCCCTCCATGAACGACCTCGTACGCCAGCACACCGCTCTCAGTGACACCGACCTGGAGTGGCTGCACATGCTGGTCTCGGAGTGGCAGCTGCTCTCCGACCTGTCCTTCGCGGACCTCGTCCTGTGGGTGCCCACCCTCGACGGCAGCCGGTACGTCTCCGTCGCCCAGATGCGGCCCAACACCGGCCCCACCTCCTACCAGGACGACATGGTCGGCCACCTGGTCCCGCGCGGCCGGCGCCCGCTGCTGGACGCGGCCCTGGACGAGGGCCGGATCGTGCGCGAGGGCGACCCGGAGTGGCGCGAGGAGGTGCCCGTCCGGGTCGAGTCCATCCCGGTGCGGCGCGAGGGGCGGGTCCTCGGGGTCATCGCCCGCAACACCAACCTGCTCACCGTCCGCACCCCGAGCCGGCTGGAGCTCACCTACCTCCAGTCCGCCTCCGACCTGGCCCAGATGATCGCGGCGGGTGCCTTCCCGTTCCCCGGCCAGCAGGTCGACATGGACGCCTCGCCGCGCGTCGGCGACGGGCTGATCCGGCTCGACGCCGAGGGGGTCGTGACGTACGCGTCCCCCAACGCGCTCTCCGCCTACCACCGGCTGGGGCTCGCCTCGGACCTGGTCGGCCAGCACCTGGGCACGATCACCGCCGAACTGGCCCCCTCCCGGGGCCCGGTGGACGAGGCGCTGGTCAAGCTCGCCAGCGGGTGGGCGCCGCGCGAGACCGAGGTCGAGGGCAACGGCGGGGTCATCCAGCTGCGCGCGATCCCGCTCAAGCCCAAGGGGACCCGGATCGGCTCGCTCGTGCTCTGCCGCGACGTCACCGAACTGCGGCGCCGCGAGCGCGAGTTGATCACCAAGGACGCGACCATCCGGGAGATCCACCACCGGGTGAAGAACAACCTCCAGACGGTGGCCGCGCTGCTGCGCCTGCAGGCCCGCCGGATGGACTCCGACCAGGGCCGCGAGGCGCTCAACGAGGCCGTGCGCCGGGTCGGTTCGATCGCCATCGTGCACGAGACGCTGTCCCAGAACCTGGACGAGCGGGTGGAGTTCGACGAGATCGCCGACCGGGTCATCGCGATGGTCGCCGAGATCTCCCCGGGCAAGGTGGAGTGCCGCCGGCTCGGCCGGTTCGGGATCCTGGACGCCGAGGTCGCCACCCCGCTGTCGATGGTCCTGACCGAGATCCTGCAGAACGCGCTGGAGCACGCCTTCGCCCCGGGGGAGCGGGGCACGGTGGAGGTGTCGGCGGCGCGCAGCGGCACCCGCCGCGACGACACCCGGCTGCTGATCACCGTGGTCGACGACGGCCGCGGCCTGCCGGAGGGCTTCGACCCGCAGCGGGCCGGCAACCTCGGCCTGCAGATCGTGCGCACCCTGGTGGAGGGGGAGCTCGGCGGGACCTTCGACATGGTGGCGGGGGAGTCGGGCGGTACGAAGGTGGTCCTGGACGTGCCGGCGAGCCCGCAGAAGTAGGCCCGGAGGGTCGCCGCCACACAGCGTGACCACCCGTTCGGGTCCCTGCCCGCACACGCAACTGGGCCCCGGACCGAAGGGTGATCGGTCCGGGGCCCAGGAGCACGTTGCTGAGCGCTGTGAGGGTGCTACGCGCTGCGTTCGAGGCGGTGCAAGTAGATGTCAGGCGCTGGCGTTGCGCGCCCGGTTGCGGGCGGCGCGGCGCTTCATGGCGCGGCGCTCGTCCTCGCTGAGGCCGCCCCAGACGCCGGAGTCCTGGCCGGACTCGAGCGCCCATTGCAGGCACTGCTCCATCACGGGGCAGCGGCGGCAGACGGCCTTGGCTTCCTCGATCTGCAGCAGCGCAGGACCGGTGTTGCCGATGGGGAAGAAGAGCTCGGGGTCTTCCTCGCGGCAAACGGCGTTGTGACGCCAGTCCATGGCTGCTCCATCTCCTTGGTATTGCGGGCAGGTTGCTTGTGAATGTGAACGCTTTCACGAATCCCTTCACGAGGGAAGGGCCGTCGCCCAGGTGGGCCCTGGTGCGGTCCGATTCGTGGAAGGGGTTCTGGCGGTCATGGGTGCCGGTTCTGCGGGCTGTCCCGATCGCCACGTAGAGATTCGCAAACCTCGGACGGGGATACAACCCCTTCCGGAAAGTTTTTTTTGATTCTTCGGTGTCGAGTAGGTCACAGCCGTACTTCGTGGGGGTGGGGCGGCGCCTAAACGTTCGACTGAAAGGACTTTAGGCTCTTCCACTCACACAATCACACGCAGTGCACGGCGAACGCCTGTGAACTGAACGCTGGTGCGCAAACCGAGGTGGTCTCCGTCCATCTGGAACGGAAGGGGAACCTTCGAATGCAAGGTGAAGTCGGTCAGATCGTGCAGGGAGACCGCGTGCTTGCCGTGCGGACCGCGCTCAGGAGTCGAGGTCAGGAGCTGTGTGGCGTAGCGCGCGGCAGCCGGAGTTGACAAACGGTTCAACGCCAGCACGTCAAGTGCGGTGTCGAACGAGGCCTCCGGAGAGGCGTACAGCGGGCGGTTCCCGAGATACGTCCAAGGTGACGTGTTGCACACTATCGAAAGCACAAGATCATGGACGGGTTCCGCGCCAGGACGTTCCAGCGTCACCGTTCCGTGGCGGCGATGGGGCTCCTCCAGGAACTGGCGTACGAGCTGTCGCACGTACAGACCGTGCGTCGAACGCTTGCCCTTCTCCCGCTGCTGCTCCACCCGGCCGACCACGCCCGCGTCGAATCCGAAGCCCGCGCAGAAGGTGAACCAGCGCGCCGGGACCGCCTCGTCCTCCGAGCCGGGGACCCCGCTCGCCAGCCCCAGCCCCACGGTCCGCTCCCGGCGCTCGCGCAGCGCGTCCAGCAGTGCGCCGGTCGCCTCGACCGCGTCGTTGGGCAGCCCCAGGGCGCGCGCGAAGACGTTCGTGGAGCCGCCGGGTACGACGGCCAGCCCGGGCAGCCGGTCCGGGTCGGGGCCGTCGTGCAGGAGCCCGTTGACGACCTCGTTGACCGTGCCGTCGCCGCCCAGCGCCACGACGAGCTCGATGTCGTCGCTCTCGGCCGCCCGGCGGCCGAGGTCCCGGGCGTGCCCGCGGTACTCGGTGGTGACCGCCTCCAGCTTCATCTCGCTGGCCAGGGCGTGGATCAGGACGTCGCGCGTGCGCGCACTGGTGGTGGTCGCTGCTGGGTTGGCCACGAGAAGTGCACGCATGAGCGCCAGCCTACCTACCCCGCCGGACCGCTCCCCCGCCGCCCGCGTGTGCGGGGCTACCCTGCTGGGGTGAGGAAGAAGCAGCGCACCGAGACCCCCGCCGAGTCCGCCCCGTCCGCCGCCCCCGAGGCCCTGCCCCGCCGGCTGACCGCGGCCGCCGTGCTCACGGCCCTGGAGGGGCTCGCGCTCGCCGGCCTCGGGGTCTACATGCTGTTCGTCGGCATCGCCGGGGACCCCGACTCCCCGCAGCAGGCCGAGACCGGCGGGATCACCCTGCTCGCGCTCGCCGCGCTGCCCCTGGTCGCCGCCCGCGGGCTGCGGCTGGGCCGCCGCTGGAGCCGCGGCCCCGCGCTGATCACGCAGCTGATGGCGCTGCCCGTGGCCTGGACGCTGTGGACGACCGGCGGCGCCGTGATCGCCGCCGCGGTCGCCCTGGCCCTGACCGCCGTGGCGGTCGTCGCCCTGCTGGTCAACCCCACCGCGACCCGGGCCCTGGGGATCGGCCCGGCCGCGTAACCGCGCTACTCCTCGACGAGCAGCTTGTCCCGGAGCTGGGCCAGGGTGCGGGCCAGCAGGCGGGAGACGTGCATCTGGGAGATGCCGACCTCCTGCGCGATCTGGGACTGGGTCATGTTCCCGAAGAAGCGGAGCAGCAGGATTCGCTTCTCCCGCGGCGGCAGCCCCTCCAGCAGCGGCTTGAGCGACTCGCGGTACTCGACGCCCTCCAGCGCCTCGTCCTCCGCGCCCAAGGTGTCCGCCACGGCCGGCGACTCGTCGTCGGTGTCCGGTACGTCCAGGGAGAGCGTGCTGTAGGCGTTGGCCGACTCCAGCCCCTCCAGCACCTCCTCTTCGGAGATCCCCAGGCGCTCCGCCAGCTCGTGCACCGTGGGCGAGCGCCCGTGCTGCTGGGAGAGCTCCGCCGTCGCCGTGGTCAGCGACAGCCGCAGCTCCTGGAGCCGCCGGGGCACCCGGACCGCCCAGCCCTTGTCGCGGAAGTGCCGCTTGATCTCGCCGACCACCGTCGGGGTGGCGTACGTCGAGAACTCCACCCCGCGGTCCGGGTCGAACCGGTCCACCGACTTGATCAGGCCGATCGTGGCGACCTGGGTCAGGTCGTCCAGCGGCTCACCCCGGTTGCGGAACCGCCGGGCCAGGTGCTCGACCAGCGGCAGGTGCATCCGTACCAGCTTGTTGCGCAGCTCGGCCCGCTCCGGCGAGCCCTCGGGCAGCGCCCGCAGCTCGACGAAGAGCGCCCGCGCACCGCCGCGGTCGCGCGGCTCCGCCGCGCCCGGGGTGGGTGGCTGGTCGTGCTGGTCGTGCTGGTTGTCGCTCATAGGGCCCGCCCGTCGCTCCGCCGAGTCCGAAAAGCCGTCTTCCGCATCCGTTGCGGCCGGGTGCGGGCGGGCGGGCTGAACCGGAATGCCGCCGTCGACCTCGTGCCGTACCCGGGACCTGCCCCGGACGTCGTCCGGGGGTGCCCCCATGCCCCGCACCGGGGAGTCCCCGCCGCTCACGCCGGTCCGGGTCCCGCGCCGCGCTGTTTGTAGAGGCTGATGCTGACCGTACGGTCCTCCTCCACGTGCGAGTCGACCTTGCCGGCCAGCGCCGACAGCACCGTCCACGCGAACGTGTCCCGCTCCGGGGCCCGGCCGTCGGTGGTCGGCGCGGAGACGGTCACCTCCAGCGAATCGTCCACCAGCCGGAACACGCAGCTGAGGACGGAGCCGGGCACGGCCTGCTGCAGCAGGATCGCGCACGCCTCGTCCACCGCGATGCGCAGGTCCTCGATCTCGTCGAGGGTGAAGTCCAACCGTGCCGCGAGACCGGCGGTGGCCGTTCGCAGCACCGACAGGTAGGCACCCGCGGCCGGCAGCCGGACTTCCACGAAGTCCTGGGTCCCGGGCTCGCCTGCGATCTGGGACACCCTCACCTCCAAGGTGGTACGAGATCTGTTCGCCGGTGACGCTACCGCGATCCGGGCGATCGTGTCGCGGCACCCCATGAGACAGCCCCGCCCCACGGCCAGTGACTGATGGTAAGCCCATGGGTACGCACAGTGGCTAGGGGTCTGCGGCCCCAAATCGGGGGAACCGGCGGAGGGTTGACCTACCCCGCCGCGCGCCGTCGAACCTCAGACGATCGAGGCATCGACAAAACACCAGCGCCAGGTCTCACCCGGCTCGAAGCTGCGCATCACCGGATGCCCCGTCTCGTGGTAGTGGGCCGTGGCGTGCCGGTGCGGGGAAGAGTCGCAGCAGCCCACGAACCCGCACCACAGGCACATCCGGAGCTGCACCGGGTGGCTGCCCAGCACCTGACATTCCGGGCAGGTCAGGGCACGCGGGACAGGTTCGGGGCGCGGCAGTTCGGGAACGTGCGTGCACTCGCTCATGATGGCCAGCGTACGCAGGTACGGGCCCGTCCGACGAGCAGAAATGGATCTTCGATGGAGGTATTGCCGCTGGTGGCCCTGGTGGCGGGGAGCGCCGCCGTCGCCGGCCTGGCCCGGCGCACCCCGGTACCGGCGCCCCTGCTGCTCGTCGCGGTCGGGCTGGTGGCCGCCTACCTGCCGGGGGTGCCGTCGTACGCGCTCGACCCGCACGTGGTGCTCCCGCTGCTGCTGCCGCCGCTGCTCTACACGGCCGCGGTGGACTCGTCCTACCTGGACCTGCGGGCCAACGTGCGGCCGGTGGCGCTGCTGTCCGTCGGCTACGTGCTCTTCGCGACGCTGGCCGTCGGCTACGTGACGTACCTGGTGGTGCCGGGGCTGTCGCTGACGGTCGCGCTGGTGCTGGGCGCCGTGATCGCCCCGCCGGACGCGGTCGCCGCGACCGCGATCGCCCGGCGGCTGGGGCTGCCGCCGCGGATCACGACGATCCTGCAGGGGGAGTCCCTGGTCAACGACGCCACCGCCATCACCGCGTACAAGGTGGCGCTCGCGGCCGTCGTCGGCGAGGGGGCCGGCTGGGCGGGCGGGGTCGTGGAGTTCCTGCTGGCCTCGGTGGGCGGCGTCGGCGTCGGCCTGGTCCTGATGGTGCCGATCCACCACCTGCGCACGCGGCTGCGCGAGCCGCTGCTGCAGAACACCCTGTCGCTGCTCATCCCGTTCGTCGCGTACGCGGTGGCCGAACGGCTGCACGCCTCGGGCGTGCTGGCGGTCGTGGTGGTGGCGCTGTACCTCGGGCACCGCAGCTGGCAGGTGGACTTCGCCACGCGACTGCAGGAGGCGGCCGTGTGGAAGATGATCGCCTTCCTGCTGGAGTCGGTGGTCTTCGCCCTGATCGGCCTCCAGCTGCCGGTGGTGCTGCGGGGCCTGGACGAGTACGAGGGGGCGGCCGCGGCCTGGTACGCGGTCGCGGTGTTCCTGGCGGTGGTCGTCGCCCGGTACGTGTGGGTGTTCCCGGCGACGTTCGTGCCGCGGTGGCTGTCCGCGCGGATCCGCGAGCGGGAGCCGGACACCACCTGGAAGTCGCCCGTCATCGTCGGCTGGGCGGGGATGCGCGGCGTGGTCTCGCTGGCCATCGCGTTCTCCGTGCCGATGGACGTGCCCCACCGCAACCTGATCCTGCTGCTCACCTTCACCACCGTGATCGGCACCCTGGTGGTCCAGGGCCTGACCCTGCCCCCGCTGATCCGGCTCCTGCGGCTGCCCCCGCGCGACACCCGGGCCGAGACCCTGGCCGAGGCCCAGGCCCAGAGCGAAGCCTCCCGGGCGGCGGAGGAACGCCTCGCCGAACTCCTGGAGGACCCCGCCAACGCCCTGCCGCCGCCGCTGGCGGACCGGCTGCGGGGCGTGCTGGAGCGGCGGCGCAACGCCGTGTGGGAGCGGCTGGGCGAGGCGAACCCGGTCACGGGCGAATCGGCGGACGACGTCTACCGCCGGCTGGCCCGCGAGATGATCGAGGCCGAGCGGGAGGTCTTCGTGGCCTTGCGCGACGCCCGCCGCATCGACGACGAGATGCTCCGCGTGCTGCTGCGCAGACTGGACCTGGAGGAGGCGGCGGCCTACCGGGAGGAGACGGCGTAGGCCACCGGGCGGCCGGCGCGGTCCGGCTGTCCGGCCGCGCGGTCGATCCGGCTACGCGGGCCCGGTCCGCCTGCGCGGGGCCGGTGAGGCTACGCACGGCCGGTCCGGCTACGCGGGGCCGGTCCGGCTACGCGGGGCCGGGCCGGCTACCCGGGGCCGGAGGGCTCCGGGTGGCCGGTGACGACGGCCGCCAGGGTGGTGCCGGTGGGGAAGCGGCCGGCGGCGGTGAGGTCGGTGAGCGCGTGGAGCAGTTTGGCGACGTAGACGCGCTCCACGGGCAGCTGGTGCCGCTGCTCGAAGTCGGCCGCGAACGCCTCCAGCGCCTGCGGCACGCGGGCGTAGCCGCCCCAGGCGTAGCCCTCGGCCAGCTCCCAGTTGGCCGGCGGCGCCTCGAACGCGGCGCGCTGGAGGGAACGTATCTCCGCCGCCAGGAAGCCGCCCTCCAGCACCGGCACCCCCACGGCCCGCTGCCCGGCGCCCAGCCCGGCCGCCAGCCCGGCCAGGGTGCCCCCGGTGCCGCACGCGACGGCCACCACGTCCGCCGCGCCGCGCAGTTCCCGGCCCAGCTCCGCGCACCCGGCCACCGCGGCGGCGTTGCTGCCGCCCTCGGGGACGACGTACGCCCCCTGCGCCCCCGCCTGCGCCAGCAGCCCGGCCAGCACCTCGGGCTCGGCCTTGCGGCGGTAGAGCGAGCGCGGCACGAAGTGCAGCCGCATCCCGTCGGCCGCGCACCGCGCGAGCGAGGCGTTGAGCGGCCGCCCGGCCAGCTCCTCCCCGCGCACCACCCCGACGGTGGGGATCCCGAGCAGCCGCCCGGCGGCGGCCGTGGCCCGCAGATGGTTCGAATAGGCCCCGCCGAACGTCACGATCCGGCCGACCCCGTCCGCCAGCGCCACCCGAAGGTTGGGCGCCAGCTTGCGCCACTTGTTCCCGGGCAGCTGCGGATGCACCAGATCGTCCCGTTTGAGCACCAGCCGCACCCCGTAACGCTCGAACCGCTCGTCGCGGACCTCCTGCACGGGCGAGGGCAGGCGCGGCTGCAACAGCAGGTCGAGGTCCACGGAGCGGTTCACCCGTCCATTGTGGAACCCGCCGGGCGCGCCCGCCGGGCGCGGTCCCCGGCGCCGTGCGGCCGGGGACCGGGGACGGTTCATGCCAGGCGGTCGTGGACGCGGTCGCGGAACGCCGCCATGGTGAAGCCCCTCGGGTCGACCTTGCCCGGCTGCCACTCCCGGTGGCCGATGACCGAGCGGGCCGTCCAGCCGTGGACGCGGCACAGCGCGGCCGCCGCGCGGGCCATGGCGTCGAGCTGGACCTCCGGCCAGGGGTCCTCGCCGTCACCGAGGTTCTCGCACTCGAAGCCGTAGAAGTGGCGGTTGCCGTCGGTGTCGGCCTGGTTGTCCGGGGGCAGGGCCCGTTCGGCGATCACGGCCGCCAGGACGTCGTGGTCGCCGAGCCCGGCGTGGTTGGCGCGGCCGTAGCCGACCAGGTGGACGCGGCCGTCCTTGGTGATCACGCCGTGGCACAGCGGGCCCGGGAGCCGGGCGTCGCCCTCGCGGCAGATCCGTACGGTGGCGGCGGTGCCCCGGGTGACGGTGTGGTGGATCATCACGCCGTGGACGGGGCCCCACGGTCCCTTGTGGTTGCGGTTGTGGGTGCGCCAGGCACCCACCTCGACGACGGTCAGGCCTTCGGCGCGCAGGGCGCCGGCGAAGCGTCCTGCGGACATGGGCGCGGCCATGGCCACCTCCTCTGCGGTGCGACGGCGTGGACACGGTGTGTGTTCACGCCGTTACTTTCCGGTGTAGTGGAGGGTGGCCTTCCGCGGCTAGGGCGGGTTCCGGCCAGACGTCAGGTCGATGCCGGCCACAGGTCGGGGCCGAAGACCTCGTAGTGGATGTCGGCCGCCGGGAGGCCCTTGGCCAGCAGCTGTTCGCGCACCGCGCGCATGAACGGGAGCGGGCCGCACAGGTAGGCCAGGGTGCCGGGAGCCGGCGCGAGCCCCGAGAGGTCCACGCGGCCGGCGCGGTCCTCGGGTGTGGCGTCCCGCTCGTACCAGAACAGGACCTCGGCGTCCGCCAGCTTCCGCGCGAGCGCCCGGTGCTCGGTGCGCAGCGCGTGGTCGGCGGGGGAGCGGTCGCCGTGGACCACGGTGACCGGGGACGGGTGGCCGGTCTCGGCCAGGTGCTCCAGCATCGACAGCATCGGCGTGCAGCCGATGCCCGCCGAGGCCAGCAGCAGCGGGGCGGAGGTGTCGGTCAGGACCAGGTCGCCGTACGGGGCCGAGACGCGCAGCGTGTCGCCGGGGTGGACCCGGTCGTGCAGGTGCTGCGAGACCTCGCCGTCGGGGCCGCCGGCCGCCGGGCCGTGCACCCGCTTGACGGTGAGGGAGCGGACCTCGGACCCGGGGGCGCACGACAGGCTGTACTGGCGGATCTGCCGTGCCCCGTCGGCCAGTTCGACCTGGACGGAGACGTACTGGCCGGGCCGGAAGCCGGGGGCCGGGGCGCCGTCGGCCGGGACCAGCCGGAAGGTGGTGCAGTCGGCCGTCTCCTCGGTCCGGTCGAGGACCCGCCAGGTGCGCCAGACGTCGCCCGCCGCCACCTGCTGGGCGGCGTAGAGGCGCTCCTCGGCGGCGATGAGGGCGTTGGCCATGAGCCAGTAGACCTCGTCCCAGGCCGCGGCGACCTCCGGGGTGACCGCCTCGCCGAGGACCTCGGCGATCGCCGCGAAGAGGTGGCGGTGGACGATCGGGTACTGCTCGCGCGTGACGCCCAGTGAGGCGTGCTTGTGCGCGATGCGGTTCAGCATCACGTCGGGGCGGGACTCCGGGTGCTCGACCAGGTACGTCGCGAAGGCGGCGATCGAGCCGGCGAGGGCCTGCTTCTGCAGGCCGGCGGCCTGGTTGCCGCGGTTGAACAGGTCGCGCAGCAGCTCCGGATGGGCGGCGAAGAGCTTGCGGTAGAAGAGGTCGGTGATGTCGCCGAGGGCCGCCCCGACGGCGGGGAGGGTGGCGCGTACGGTCGCGGTGGACGTCTCGGACAGCATCGGGTCTCCGGCTCCTGTAATTGGTATAAGGGATGAGTGTTTTCGGGCGTGGGGGTGCGGACACGCGTTCGCGGGCCGGAATCGGCCACCCGGTGGGGGAGGGCAGGGGCGCTGGGCGACTACGTCGTGGAGCTCCCCGGTCCCGTTCCGATGCCCAGCAGCAGCGGGCCGGTCGGAGGCGCCACCAGGTCGTCCACCGTCAGCGGGTCCAGCGCGGCGAAGAACGCCTCCTGCGCCCGGCGCAGCGCGCCGCGCAGCAGGCACGCGGAACGCAGGGGGCACGGGGTGGCGCCCTCGCACTCCACCACGTCGCCCGCGCCTTCCAGTTCGCGGACGACGCCGCCGACGGACGCCGCCCGCCCGGCGGCGGTGAGCGTGAGCCCGCCGCCGCGGCCGCGCCGGGCCTCGACCAGGCCGAGGTGCTGGAGCCGGGCGACCACCTTGGCGGTGTGGGTGTACGGGACCTGCATGGCCGCCGCCACCTCGCGCGTGGTGGGCAGGTCCGCCTCCTCGACGGCCAGGCGCATCAGCACGCGCAGGGCCAGGTCGGTGAATCGGGTGAGCCGCATGAGGGCACCGTACGGAAACTGGTATGGCGGAAGCAAATTAAGTCGCCCGCGCCACCGGTCCGGTGGCGTGGCCGAAAGGCGTACGTCGCCGGCGCCGCGCGGGAGGGGCGGGACCCGCAACAGTGCCCAGACGCGGCCCGAGTAGTCCCACCCTTTTGTGTAATGGCCCCGTCACGTTGCGTCCTGCAAGGCTGCCGTCGCAGAGTCACATGGCTGTCGAAAGGGAATTCCATGTCGGTCCAGGCAGGTTCCGAACCCGAGGTCACCACGCCGCAGCGCAGTCTCGCGACCTCGGCCGCACGGAACTTGGCAACCACCACCAAGTCCGCGCCCCAGATGCAGGAGATCACCTCCCGGTGGCTGCTGAGGATGCTCCCGTGGGTGTCGGTGCAGGGTGGCACGTACCGGGTGAACCGGCGGCTGAGCTACACGGTCGGCGACGGCCGCGTGACCTTCGTCAAGACCGGTGACCAGGTCCAGGTCATCCCCGCCGAGCTCGGCGAGCTGCCGCTGCTGCGCGACTACGAGGACCTGGAGGTGCTCACCGAGCTCGCCCAGCGGTGCACGCAGATCGACTTCGCGGCCGGGCAGGAGCTGACCTCGTTCGGAAGCCCCTCCGACCAGGTCTTCCTGCTCGCCCACGGCCGCATCGACCAGATCGGCCCCGGCCCGTACGGCGACGACGCCGTGCTGCGCACCGTCGCCGACGGCGCGTACTTCGGCGAGGACAGCCTCGCCGACGACGAGGCCATCTGGGAGTTCACGGCCCGCGCCGCCACCCCCGGCACCGCGCTCGTCCTCAGCCGCCAGGACTTCCAGCTCCTCGCCGACCGCGTCGACTCCCTGCGCGCCCACGTGGCGCAGGTCGGCGCGCGCTCGGACCGGCGCACCAACGCCTTCGGCGAGGCGGCCATCGACCTCTCCGCCGGCCATGTCGGCGAGCCCGTGCTGCCGGGCACGTACGTCGACTACGAGGCCAGGCCGCGCGAGTACGAACTCTCCATTGCACAAACGGTCCTGCGGGTGCACACGCGCGTCGCCGACCTCTACAACCAGCCGATGAACCAGACCGAGCAGCAGTTGCGGCTGACGGTCGAGGCGCTGCGCGAGCGCCAGGAGCACGAGATGCTCAACAACCGGGAGTTCGGGCTGCTCCACAACGCCGACTACGAGCAGCGCATCCAGCCGCACGACGGCGTGCCCGGTCCGGACGACCTCGACGCCCTGCTGAGCATGCGGCGCGACTCCAAGCTCTTCCTCGCCCACCCCAAGGCCATCGCCGCCTTCGGCCGCGAGTGCAACAAGCGCGGGCTCTACCCCGAGACCGTCGACGTCGCGGGCACCAGGGTGCAGGCCTGGCGCGGGGTGCCGATCTTCCCGTGCGACAAGATCCCCATCAGTGACGAGCGCACCACGTCCATCCTGTGCATGCGCACCGGCGAGCAGGACCAGGGCGTGATCGGCCTGCACCAGCCCGGCCTGCCGGACGAGATCGAGCCGAGCCTGTCGTGCCGCTTCATGGGCATCGACGAGCAGGCGATCATCTCCTACCTCGTCACCGCCTACTTCTCGGCCGCGGTCCTCGTGCCGGACGCCCTCGGCGTGCTCGAGAACGTCGAGATCGGCCGCTGGCGCTGAACGCCGTAGCGACCGGTGAGGGCCAGGAGGCCGCGGCCCTCCTGGACCACACCAGAGAAACGGTCGACCCGCAGCTGCGCCGCGCCGTGGAGAGCCTGCCCGGCGGCATGCGGCGGGTGGCGATGTACCACTTCGGGTGGGAGAACGCCGACGGCACCCCGGCCGCCGGGCAGGCGGGCAAGGCCATCCGGCCCGCCCTGGTGCTCGCCGCGGCCCGGGCGCTGGGCGGGCGGCCGCAGGACGCCGTCCCCGCGGCGGTGGCCGTGGAGCTGGCGCACAACTTCACGCTGCTCCACGACGACGTCGTCGACGAGGACGTCCGCCGGCGCGGCCGGGCCACCGCCTGGACGGTCTTCGGCACGCCGGACGCCATCATCACCGGCGACGCCATGATGTCCCTGGCCCACCGGCTCCTGGCCGAGGACCCGCACCCGGGGGCGGCGGCGGCCTCGGCCCGGCTGTCGGCCTGCATCGTCGAGCTGTGCGCCGGCCAGCAGGCCGACTGCGCCTTCGAGGGCCGCGCGCACGTCCCGCTCGACGAGTGCCTGACCATGGCCATGGCCAAGACCGGGGCGCTGCTGGGGTGCGCGTGCGCCATGGGCGCGCTGTACGCCGGGGCCGGCCCGGACGAGGTCGACGCCATGGACGCCTTCGGGCGGGAGGCCGGGCTCGCCTTCCAGCTGATCGACGACCTGCTCGGCATCTGGGGCGATCCGCAGCACACGGGCAAACCGGCCGGGGCCGATCTGATCGCCCGCAAGAAGTCGCTGCCGGTCGTGGCCGCCCTCACCTCCGGCACCGCGGCCGGGAAGGAGCTGGCGGCCCTGTACGCCGGCCCCATGGACGGGGACGACGTACGCCGGGCCGCGGACGCCGTGGACCGGGCCGGCGGCCGCGACTGGGCGCAGGCCCATGCCGCGGACCGGATGGGCCGGGCGGTGCAGCAGCTGTCCCGGGCCGTGCCGGACCTGGCGGCCGCGGGCGGGCTGCTGGCGCTGGCGGAGTTCGTGACGCGCAGGACGCGTTGACGCGCGGGAGCCGACGCGCAGGAGCGCGTTGACGTGCCGACGCGCACCAAGCGCTGACGCGCACCAAGCGCTGACGCGCACCAAGCGCTGACGCGCAAGGCCTGTTCCGGTACCTGACGTGCCGGAACAGGTCTTTCTGCCTGTTCGGCCCAACTCTAGGATCGCCGCACGCAGTTGATGATCCGGTGAAGGGTGAGAACAGTGGGGCTGGAGATACGCCAGGCGGAGCAGGCGGACCGGGACGCGGTCGCGGCCCTCCTCGACGAGGCCTTCCAGGAGGACCCGGTCAGCAGCTGGGTCTTCCCCGACCCGGCCCACCGCCGCGCGGTGCACGGGAAGTTCCTCGGGGTCTTCGTGGACGTCGCCCTGGAGGAGGGCCGGATCGACTACGCCGCCGACGGCTCGGCGGCCGCGCTCTGGCTGCGGATCCCGGCGGGGGAGCCGGAGGGCGAGGACGAGGTCCCGGCGCGGATGCGGGCGGCGGCCGACCCGGACAACGAGCGCTGCGAACTGGTCGGCCGGCTCACCGGCGAGGTCCACCCGACGGCGGAGGAGCACGAGTACCTGCTGATGATCGCCGTCAGGCCCGGCCGCCAGGGGGAGGGCCTCGGCACCGAGCTGATGCGGCCGGTGCTGGAGCGCTGCGACCGCGAGGGGCTGCCCGCGTACCTGGAGGCGAGCTCGGAGCGGAGCATGCGGCTGTACGAGCGGCTCGGCTGGGAATTCACCGGCACGGCGGTACGGCTGCCGGACGGGCCGCTGATGTGGCCCATGTGGCGCAAGCCGCAAGCCATGGCATGACCACTTCATTGCGCGTACGGTGGGTGCACCGCTCATCACGCTTCGCCGACGCCGACCCGAAAAGGAACCGCGCTTGCGCACCCTCACGTACTTCGTCGCCACCTCCGTCGACGGCTTCATCGGAGCCCCCGACGGCGACGGCGAGTTCTTCAACCGCATGGTGGACCGCGAGTACGCCCGGTGGCTCGCCGCCGAGTACCCCGAGACCATCCCGACCCACGTGCACGCCCAGCTCGGCCTCGGCGCCGACACCCCGGCCCGGCACTTCGACACGGTGATCATGGGCCGCGGCACCTACGACGTGGGCCTCAAGGACGGCGTCACCAGTCCCTACGGGCACCTGGAGCAGTACGTCGTCAGCCGCTCCCTGGCCGGGTCCCCCGATCCGGCCGTCCAGCTGATCAGCGGCGACGTCGTGGCCCGCGTGCGCGAGCTCAAGCAGCGCCCCGGCCTGGGGATCTGGCTGTGCGGCGGGGCGGACCTGGCCGCGCAGCTGGTGGACGAGATCGACGCCTTCGTCGTCAAGACCTACCCGGTCCTCCTCGGCACCGGCATGCCCATGTCGCGGGCCGGCTTCGCGCTGCGGGGGCTGGAGCTCACCCGCGTCGAGTCCTTCCCCGGCGGGCAGACCGTGTCGGCGTACGCGCGCCGGCGCTGATCGGGCGGAACCGGCCTACCGTGGAGGTATGACCGGTCGACATGAGGAACGCGCCCACGGGGCGGCCGCGGCCCGGGCGGGGCGCGAGATCGCGCACTGCCCGGCATGCGGCCGCCCCGTGGAGACGGTGATCAGGCGGAGCAAGCACCTCGGGATCTTCGTGCCCGAGTGGGTCCCGGGCCCCTGCAAGAACCCGGACTGCCCCGCGTACGACCGGCCGGAGCCCTGATCCGGCCGGAGCGCCCTAGCGCTGGGCGGCGGCCAGGCCGTTGCGCCAGAGCTGGTCCACCCTGGCCCGCTCCGTCGCGTTCGGCTGGGCGTTCTGGCAGGAGGTGCCCGGGCCGCCGCCCGACATCAGCTCGCTGCACGGGCCCGAGTAGTGGTCCGGCAGGCCGAGTACGTGGCCGGTCTCGTGGGCCGTGACCCGGGTGGAGTTGTACTGCTGGTTCTGCCGGTAGTCCAGGAAGATGTAGCCGCGGCCGTGGCCGTCGGTGCTCGCGTACGAGCCGCGCGAGTCGTTGCCCTCGTAGTAGGCGAAGCTGCCGCCCGAGGACACCTCCTGGAGCTTGACGTTGGAGACCGAGCTGTTCCAGATCTGGGTGGAGCGGGCTATCTGGGTCCGGAAGCTCGGCGCGTTGCGGGTGTTGTAGGTGACGGTGACCGCAAGGGCGCCGGGGTTCTTGGCGCGCTCGTCGGCCACCGCGCGCTGCACGGCCTCGAAGAAGGCGCGGTTGTTGTCGGCGTTCTCCTGCGAGCGCTCGTAGGCGGCGTACGAGGCGGCGTTCCCGGCGGGAGCCGATGCGGCGCCCGCGACGGGCGCGATGCCGAGCGCGGCGGCGAGACCGAGACCGAGTGCGCCGGCCAGCACGGCCGTTCGGGGATTGCGCATGGAAGATCCTGCTTTCCGGTGTGGGGGGTGGTGCGTTCCGGTACCGGAGTGTGCGGGAGCATGCGGGGCCGCCGGATGATGCCAACGCCCGATAACGCGAGGCTATCGGAAGGTTTCGGGCGGGCAACGGGCGTGAGAATGGCGGGATTTGAGGGGATCTCGGTGGCTGGTGCGGTCCGTCGGGGTCGAACTACCCTTCGGGCCATGGAGCTCGAGGTGAGGCATCTGCGCGCCCTGTGCGCGATCGCCGACGCCGGCAGTCTGCACAAGGCGGCGCGGCAGCTCGGTGTGAGCCAGCCCTCGCTGACGACCCAGCTGCGGCGCATCGAACGGGCCCTGGAGGGCGAACTGTTCCTGCGCGAGCGCACCGGTTGCCGTCCCACCCCCTTCGGCCGGACCGTGCTGGGCCGGGCCCGCCCGCTGCTCGCCGAGATGGACGCCCTCGTCGCCGAGGCCCGCGCCCAGGCCCACGGGCCCCGGCTGCGCATCGGCTCGACCGCCAGCCGCGCCCTGCCGGGCTGGCTGCGCCGGCTGCACCGCCGGCTGCCGGACACGGAGACCACCCTCGTCGTGGACGTCTCGGGCAACGCCCTGCTGCGGATGGTGGCGGCCGGGCAGCTGGACGTGGCCTTCGTCCACGAGGTGGAGGGCTTCCCCTTACGGGTGCCGGAGGGCCTGCAGGTGCGGGTGCTGATGGAGCGCGAGCCGCAGTTCGTCTCCATGTCCCCCGACCATCCAGCGGCCCGCAACGACGTGGTCCACCTGCGCGAACTGGCCGACGACCGCTGGATGGTGGACCCTTCCGTCGACGGCGAGTGGGACGGCCTGCGCCGCGTCCTCGCCGAGGCGGGCCTCGACCCGCCGCTGCTGCACGCCGACTACCACACCGCGGCCTCCCTGATCGTCTCCGGCGAGGCGGTCGCGCCCTGCCAGCCGACGTCCGGGGCGCGCGAGGACATGGCGATCCGGCCCCTGCACGGGGACCCCCTGGCCGTCCGCCTGCTGCTCGCCACCCGCCCCGGCAGTCACGCCGAGGCCTACGCCGACCTGCGGGAGGCCTACCGCGAGGTCGCGCTGAGCACGCCGTCGTACCGGGCCTGGCTGCGCCGGGCCGGCAGCCCGTTGCTGGAATCGGCCTGAAACCACCGGGTGGACCGGCGCCTTCCGGCGGGTGCCGCGCGGCCGGATCCCGTTCTCGCGCTGTATCGCGACGGCCCTTGACTTCCCCAAGCCGCGATATATCGTGTGTCCGTAGAGACGCGATATGTTGCGAGGAGGATCAGCCATGGCAGAGCAGTCCACGTGGTCGGTCGGCGGTCCCCGGAAGCTGACCTTCGACGAACCGGTGGCGGAGTTGCGCGTCCGGATCGTCGGCGGCACGGTCAACGTGGTCGCCTCCGACGAGGGACCTGCCCGCCTGGAGGTGGCGGAGATCGACGGCCACCCGCTGCAGGTCGTCCAGGACGACGGCGTCCTCACCGTCTCCTACGAGGACCTGCCCTGGAACGGGACCCAGACCTTCGGCTCCTGGCTGGAGAGCAGGCCGTGGACCAAGTGGCGCACCTCCACCGGCGGTCGCAAGGCCTGGGAACGCAGCGCGGTCGTCACCGTCACCGTCCCGCCGGCCACCCGGGTCCAGGTGGCCGCCGTGGGCGCCGCCGCCTTCGTCTCCGGCATCACCGGTGACACGCAGGTGACCGGGGTCTCGGGCGACACCACGCTGGTGCGGTTGTCCGGCCGGACCAGGGCCCACACGGTCTCCGGCAGCGTGGAGGCCCAGGCGGTCACCGGTGAGCTCGGCTTCCGCTCCGTCTCGGGCGCACTGACCGTCGTGGACGGCGCGGGCGTGAGCGTACGGGCGGAGTCGGTCAGCGGCGACATGCTCCTCGACCTCGGCCCGGACCGGGCCGAGCCGGTGGACATCGCGCTGAACTCCGTGTCGGGCGAGGTCGCCATCCGGCTGCCGCACCCGGCGGACGCCCGCGTGGAGGCCAACACCGCCAGCGGCGGGATCTCCAACGCCTTCGAGGACCTGCGGGTCTCCGGCCAGATGGGCGCCAAGCGGATCACCGGCACCCTGGGCGCCGGGACCGGGACGCTGCGGGCCACCACCGTCTCCGGAGCCATCGCCCTGCTGCGCCGCCCCCAGGACGCGGACGACGCGGCTCCCCTCCCGCTCGACAAGAAGGTGCTCTGACATGCCGCCCGTCTTCGCCCACGGCCGCCTCCGCCTGTACCTGCTCAAGCTCCTGGACGAGGCGCCCCGCCACGGCTACGAGGTGATCCGGCTGCTGGAGGAGCGCTTCCAGGGGCTGTACGCGCCCTCCGCCGGCACGGTCTACCCGCGGCTGTCCAAGCTGGAGGCCGAGGGCCTGGTCACGCACGCCAGCGAAGGCGGCCGCAAGGTCTACTCGATCACCGACGCGGGCCGCGCCGAACTGGCCGACCGCAGCGGGGAACTCGCCGACCTGGAGCTGGAGATCCGCGACTCGGTCTCGGAGCTGGCCGCCGAGATCCGGGCCGACGTCCGCGGGGCGGCCGGCGATCTGCGCCGCGAGATGCGCGCGGCGGCCTCCGCCTCCCAGACGCACGTCGAGGACGAGTCCTGGCGGGTGGCGAAGGAGGAACTGCGCCGCGCCAAGCACGAGTGGAAGGAGCAGGCCCGCCGCGCCAAGGACGAGAGCCGCCGCGCCCGCGAGGAGGCCCAGGCCGCCCGCAGGCAGGCCAAGGAGGCGCAGGATCGCGCCCGCGAAGAGGTCCAGCGGATGGCCCGGCAGTTCCACGAGCAGTTCTCGAAGTCGGGCATGTCCGGCATGGCCGCCGGCCTGTCCGACTTCACGGAGAAGCTGGGCACGTGGCTGGGCGCCCCGCCGGCCCCGGCCCCCGGCCCGGCCCCGGCCGCGCACGAGCCGGTGCCGGGCGCCCCGGTCCCGCCGTGGGCCACCGATCTGCCGCGCAGCGGCGACCCGGCGCGCGACCTGGACCGCCTGCTCGACCGCTTCCGCGACGACGTCCGGGACGCCGCCCGCGACCACGGCCTGACCGAGTCCCAGCTCCAGCAGGTCCACACCCGCCTGAGCCGCACGATCGACGAGCTGAACCGGACCCTGCGCCCGCGCGCCTGACGGACCGGCCCGGACAGCACAGGCCGGACCGGCCCGCGGGGGGCGTTCCCGCCGGGCCGGTCCGCGGAGGCGTCCGCCGGGCCGGTCCCCGCCCGGGCGGCGGATCAGACCGTCAGGACCACCTTCCCGAACAGGTCGCCCGACTCCAGCTTCGCGAAGCCCTCGCGGGCCCGGTCCAGCGGCAGCACCTGGTCGATCAGCGGGCGCAGGCCCGTGTTCCGGCAGAAGGCCAGCAGGTCCTCCAGCTCGTCCTTCGTGCCCATCGTGGAGCCGACCACCTTCAGCTCCAGGAAGAAGATCCGGGTCAGCTCGGCGTGCGCCGGGCGGTCGCCGCTCGTCGCGCCGGAGATCACCAGGGTGCCGCCGGGGCGCAGCGACTTGATGGAGTGCGACCAGGTGGCCGCGCCGACCGTCTCGATCACCGCGTCCACCCGGTGCGGCAGCCGCGCCCCCGGCTCGAACGCGTCCACGGCGCCCAGCTCCACCGCCCGCTTGCGCTTGGCCTCGTCGCGGCTCGTGGCGAAGACCCTCAGCCCCGCAGCCCGGCCCAGCGCGATGGCGGCGGTCGCGACGCCGCCGCCCGCGCCCTGCACGAGCACCGAGTCGCCGGGGCGGACCCCGGCGTTGGTGAAGAGCATCCGGTAGGCCGTCAGCCACGCCGTCGGCAGGCAGGCTGCCTCCTCGAACGACAGCCCGGCCGGCTTGGGCAGCACGTTCCAGGCCGGCACGCTCACCTGCTCGGCGAACGTCCCCTGGTAGCGCTCGGTCAGGATGGAGCGGGGCTCGTCCGGCCCGACCCCGTGACCCGACTGGCCGATCACGGAGTGCAGGACGACCTCGTTGCCGTCCTGGTCGATCCCGGCGGCGTCGCAGCCGAGGATCATCGGGAGCTTGTCCTCACTGAGGCCGACCCCGCGCAGCGACCACAGGTCGTGGTGGTTGAGGGAGGCGGCCTTGACGTTCACGGTCACCCAGCCGGGGCGCGCCTCGGGGGCCGGGCGCTCGCCCAGCTCAAGGCCGCTCAGCGGCTGGTCACGGTCGATTCGGGCGGCGTAGGCAGCGAACATGCGGCGACGCTACCGCTCGGTAGGGGCCGGTTCCAGAGGGCCGGGCGCCCGGCGGGTGAGGTCTTCGTCGCATCCGGCCGCCGCGGGGCGTCCGTACGAAACCACGAGACGCACTCCACAGGCCCGGCCCGGCCCGTGGACAGCACTCGGGCCCGGCCGGAAGGTTCCGGCCGGGCCCGAGGAGGCGCTGTCACGGACGGCGCGCCACGCCGTCCTCGCGGGCCGCCGCGGCGACCGCCGCGGTGACGGCCTCGGCCACGCGCTCGTCGAACGGCGACGGGATCACGTAGTCGGCGGCGAGCTCGTCGTCGGCGATGACACCGGCGATGGCGTCGGCCGCGGCGATCTTCATGTTCTCGGTGATCCGGGAGGCGCGGACCTTGAGGGCGCCCGCGAAGATGCCCGGGAACGCGAGCACGTTGTTGATCTGGTTCGGGAAGTCCGACCGGCCGGTGGCCACGACCGCCGCGTACTTGTGCGCGACGTCCGGGTGGACCTCCGGGTTCGGGTTGGCCATGGCGAAGACGAACGCGTTCTGCGCCATGGAGGCCACGGCCTGCTCCGGGACGGTGCCGCCGGAGACCCCGATGAACACGTCCGCGCCGGACAGGGCCGACTCCAGGGAGCCGGTCAGGCCGCTCTTGTTCGTCAGGCCCGCGATCTCCGCCTTGACGTCGGTGAGGTCCGTGCGGTCGGCCGAGACGACGCCCTTGCGGTCGGTGACGCAGACGTCGCCGATGCCCGCGTCGACCAGGATCTTGGCGATGGCGATGCCCGCCGCACCGGCACCGGAGATCACGGCGCGCAGGTCGCCGAGGGTGCGGCCGGTCAGCTTGGCGGCGTTGCGCAGGGCCGCCAGGGTGACGATGGCGGTGCCGTGCTGGTCGTCGTGGAAGATCGGGATGTCCACGCGCTCCTGCAGGCGCCGCTCGATCTCGAAGCAGCGGGGGGCGGAGATGTCCTCGAGGTTGATTCCGCCGAACGAGGGTGCCAGCCGGACCACCGTGTCGATGATCTCGTCGGTGTCCTTGGTGGCGAGCGCGATCGGGACCGCGTCCACACCGCCGAACTGCTTGAACAGGATGGCCTTGCCCTCCATCACGGGGAGGGAGGCCTCGGGTCCGATGTCACCGAGTCCGAGCACGGCCGTGCCGTCGGTGACGACGGCGACGACGTTGGACTTCCAGGTGTAGTCGTGGACCAGCTCGGGCTGCTCGGCGATGGCGCTGCACACCTTCGCCACGCCCGGCGTGTAGGCCAGGGACAGGTCGTCCTTGTCCCGGACCGGAACGGTCGCCTGCACCGCCATCTTGCCGCCGCGGTGCAGCGCGAAGGCCGCGTCCGGGTTGTTCTCCGTCTCGCTGTCGCTGCGAGGGTTGACGATCTCCGCTGCCACTTCGTGTGACCCCTTAGGTCTTTGAATCATTGAGGGTTGCCGCTCCTGGTTAAGGAGCGGGCGGGCACCGCGTCCGTGCTCCGCATCGACGGTTGGCCCGTCTCCGCGAAGGGGAGGTCCGTACGCGCGGGCGCGCCGCACACGCGCCCTGAGCCCCGGATGAGGGGTGTAAGGACCTGTTCTACCCGAAGAACGCTCACCCAGACGAGTCGATTCCTACTCGACCCTATGCCCCTTGTCCGGGTTTCGGCGAAAAGTCCAAGGGCAAGTGTCCAATAGTCGAGACGAAGCATGTACGCGCAGTAAAACCTGCTGCTGAAAGCCCTGATCACGGCACAAACTCCGGCCTCAGCGGCGCCCGCCCGCAGGCCTGTTGGGGACCCCCCTGGACCCGTTATCCGATTTTGACCTGACGAACTGCCTGAATGCGGCAGTCCGAATGGCAAGATGCGTCAACCACAACAGGTCGTGACACTCGAAGGTGCGTGCCCGACCTCCTATCGGACGCTTTTCCACCCCTGCCGGAGGACCAGCTCATGACCGCTAGCACCACCCGTCGTACGACCGCCGCCCGGTCCCGGATCGCCGCGGTCGGCGCGATCGCGGTCGCCGGTGCCCTGATCCTGACCGGCTGCGGCGACCAGACGGACAAGAGCTCCACCCCCGGTGAGACGAAGGCCAACACCAGCGCTCCGCTCTTCTCCAAGCTGCCGAAGAAGATCCAGGACGCGGGCGTGGTCAAGGTGGGCACGGACGCCGCCTACGCCCCGATGGAGTACACCGAGGGCGGCAAGATCGTCGGTGTCGACCCCGACATCGCCGCGGAGCTCGGCAAGCAGCTCGGCGTGAAGTTCGAGTTCACCTCGGGCACCTTCGACGGTCTGATCACCTCCCTGGAGACCGGCCGCCAGGACGTGATCATGTCGTCCATCACGGACAACAAGAAGCGCCAGGAGGGTCTGGACGACAAGGGCAACAAGATCGGCAAGGGCGTCGACTTCGTCGACTACTTCAACTCCGGTCTGTCGCTGCTCGTCAAGAAGGGCAACCCCGAGGGCATCAAGTCCATGGACGACCTCTGCGGCCGGACCGTGGCCGTCCAGCGGGGCACCACGTACGAGGACGCCTTCAAGGCCCAGGCCGAGAAGTGCGGCGACAAGAAGCTCACGATCCAGGCGTTCGACACCGACGCCGAGGCCCAGACCCGCGTGAAGGCGGGCGGCGCCGTGGCCGACCTGAACGACTACCCGGTGGCCGCCTACACGGTGAAGACCTCCGGCGGCGGCAACGACTTCGAGATCGCCGGCCAGCAGAGCGACGTCGGCCTGTTCGGCATCGGCGTCAGCAAGGACAACACCCAGCTGCGCGACGCGATCAAGGAAGCCCTCGACGCCATCATCAAGGACGGCTCCTACGCCAAGGTCCTGGAGAAGTGGAACGTCAAGGACAGTGCCGTCACCGAGGCCAAGATCAACGCCGGCCAGTAGGTCCCACGCGCCACCGAACGTTCCACTGAAGGGCAGTCATTGTGACTGACAAGATCGACAAGGGTTCGGCCGCCACCCCGCCGGCCGGACCCGGCGCCTCGGGCACCCCGTACGAGGCGATCAAGGCCATCCCCGTGCGGCACTACGGACGCTGGCTCAGCGCCGTGGTCGTCGCCGCCCTGCTCGGCTGGCTCGTCTACGCGTTCTCCCAGGGCAAGGTCATCTGGAAGACGGTCGGCGACAAGCTGTTCGACCCCTCGGTCATCGCCGGTCTCGGCAACACCGTCCTGATCAGCATCACCTCGATGCTGCTGGGCCTGCTGCTCGGCATCCTCTTCGCCGTGATGCGCCTGTCGAAGAACCCGGTGACGAGCTTCGTGGCCTGGCTCTACATCTGGTTCTTCCGCGGGACCCCGGTCTACGTCCAGCTGCTGGTGTGGTTCAGCCTCCCGCTGATCTTCCAGTACATCAACCTCGGTCCGATCTACAAGAACGAGACCGTCGACGTCATGACCCCGTTCATGGTCGCCCTGCTGGGCCTCGGCCTGAACGAGGGCGCGTACATGGCGGAGATCGTCCGGGCCGGCATCCAGTCCGTCGACGAGGGTCAGACCGAGGCCTCGCACGCCCTCGGCATGACCCAGCTGCAGACCATGCGCCGCGTGGTGCTGCCGCAGGCCATGCGGGTGATCATCCCGCCGACGGGCAACGAGTTCATCAACATGCTCAAGACCTCGTCGCTGGTCTCGGCGGTGCAGTACACCGAGCTGCTGCGGGCCTCGTCGAACATCGGCAACACCGCCGGCGCCATCATCGAGATGTACTTCGTGGCCTCCATCTGGTACCTGGCCCTCACCAGCGTCTTCAGCGTCGGCCAGTACTACCTGGAGCGCCGCTACGCCCGCGGTTCGCTGCGCAGCCTGCCCCCGACGCCGTTCCAGCGGCTGAAGGCCAACCTGAACATGTTCCGCCGTACGGAGGTCGCGCGATGACCGCCAAGACCGCTCAGCCCATGGTCAAGGCCGAAGGCGTCCACAAGTCCTACGGCGCCGCCCACATCCTGCGCGGCATCGACCTCGAGGTCGCCCCGCGTGAGGTCTTCTGCCTGGTCGGCCCGTCCGGCTCCGGCAAGTCCACCTTCCTGCGCTGCATCAACCACCTGGAGCGCATCAACGCCGGCCGCCTGTCGGTCGACGGCCAGCTGGTGGGCTACAAGCAGAAGGGCGACAAGCTCTACGAGCTGAAGGACAGCGAGGTCGCGGCCCAGCGCCGGGACATCGGCATGGTCTTCCAGCGCTTCAACCTCTTCCCCCACATGACGGCCATCGAGAACGTCATGGAAGCCCCCGTCATGGTCAAGGGCGAGTCCAAGGCGGTGGCGCGCGAGCGCGCGATCCGGCTGCTGGACCGCGTGGGCCTGGGCGACAAGGGCGGGAACTACCCCTCCCAGCTCTCCGGCGGCCAGCAGCAGCGGGTGGCGATCGCCCGCGCCCTGGCCATGGAGCCCAAGCTGATGCTCTTCGACGAGCCCACCTCGGCGCTCGACCCCGAGCTGGTGGGTGACGTGCTGGACGTCATGCGGGACCTGGCCGAGTCGGGCATGACGATGATCGTCGTCACGCACGAGATGGGCTTCGCCCGCGAGGTCGGCGACAACCTCGTCTTCATGGACGGCGGCGTGGTCGTCGAGTCGGGCAACCCGCGCGACGTGCTCACCAACCCGCAGCACGACCGGACGAAGGCGTTCCTGTCCAAGGTGCTGTAAGAGGCCGGAGGGCCGGAAGGCCGGAGAGCCGCCGGACCGGAGAGCCGCCAGGGGCGGTACGGGGATCCCGTACCGCCCCTGCGGCATGCCCGGGCGGCTACTTGAGCGCGAGCACCAGCGCGTCGGACGGCGAGCACCACACCGGCCGCGCCTCGTCGAAGCCGGCCGCGCGCAGGGTGCGCGCGTGCCACGCGGCGGGCTGGGTGTCGCCCTCGGCGTGCTCGCCGTAGATCGCGAAGCGCGCCTTGGTGGGCTCGGCGAGCACCGGGTCGGCCGCGGCCCGCTCCCACCACTCGCGCCAGTCGGCCTGGCCGGCGGCCTTGGCCCGGTCCATGGCGGCGTGCCGGTGGGCATGCTCGGCGGCGTTGATCCGCGGGGTGGAGTCGTCGGGCATGTGGTCGGCGTTCATGAAGACCCCGCCCTCGCGCACCAGCGGCGCGAGCCGGCCGTAGAGCGCGGCGAGCTCGTCGCCCGGCAGCCAGTGCAGGGCGGTGGCCGTCAGGACGGCGTCGTACGAGCGGTGCGGCAGCGCCTCGGTCCAGGCCGGGTCCTTCAGGTCGGCGGTGACGAACGAGACCCGTGCGTCGCCGGCGAAGTGGCCGCGGGCGATCGTCAGCAGGGCGGGGTCGAGGTCGACGCCCGTACTGGTCGCCTCTGGGAACCTCTTGAGGAGCCGATCCGTGATACTTCCCGTACCGCACGCGAGATCCAGCACGCGGGGCGCCGTACCCACCGTCGCCTCGACCATGTCCAGCATCACCCGGAACCGCTCCTCGCGGTCGGGCATGTACCACTCCTGCTGGCGGTCCCAGCTGTCCTGCCAGGCCTGCCAGTCGGTCCCCGTCATCGCAACCGCCTTCCGTACGTAATACCCTCGAAGAGGTCTCAGCCGTTACGGAGAGACCTTAGATCGCAGCCGTAAGGACTACAAGTGGAACTGGCCTCTTACTCGGACTACGCCGTGCGCCTGGTCAACACCGAGGAGCCGGCCCGCAACAAGGACGCGCTCACCTCCGTGGACGCCGTCCGCGGCCTCTTCGGCGCCAGCGTCCAGATGGCCCGCCGGGTCACCGACGCGGACGTGACGCGCTTCCGCAACGTCCGCGGCCGGCTGCGCGCCGTCTTCGAGGCCGCCGACTCCGGCGACCACGTGCTCGCGGTCGACCTGCTGAACTCCCTGCTCATGGAGTTCCCCGTCAGCCCGCAGATCTCCGGCCACGAGTTCCTCGACGACGAGGGCCGGCCCGACTGGCACATGCACCTCGCCGACCACCCCTCGAACGCCTCGGCCGGCTACGCCGCCATCGCCTCCATGGGCCTGGCCTTCCACCTCACCGAGTACGGCCCCGACCGGCTGGGACTGTGCCAGGCGCCGCCCTGCCGCAACGCCTACCTCGACACCTCCACCAACCGCTCCCGCCGCTACTGCTCCGACCGCTGCGCCACCCGGTCGAACGTCGCCGCCTACAGGGCGCGCAAGCGACTGGAGGCCTCCGGGTCGGGCAGGAGCGGACGCAGCGCGGACACGGCCCAGGACAGCCGGGCGCCGATCGAACGCTGATCGGGTCTGCGGGGGCGGTAACGCAGCCGCGCGACGGCGAGGACGAGCTCCTCGGGCACGGTCCCGAAGTCCTCGCTGTCCCCGGTCCGGTTGAAGCCGTTGTCGCCCAGCACCCACCAGCCGCCCCCACGGCGTTCCACGGCGCGCTTGACGACGATCAGGTCCTGCTGGAACGGGTGGCGCAGCAGGACCACGTCACCCGGACGGACGGTGGCCCCGTACCGGACGAACAGCCGGTCCCCCTCGTAGAGGGTCGGCACCATCGACGGCCCGTACACCTCCACCACCACGAACGGCACCCGCCAACCCATGCGCACCTCCTGCAACGTCGTCCGTATGTTCGCGCACTGCCCTCATCCTGACCCTGGACTTTTGTCCTAAGCCCATGGGGGCGACCGCGAAAACCGGATTCTCACCGAGTAATCTCCCCCTTGAGAAGACGATCACGAGGAGGACGAGCTCAATGCTTTCCCGCCTTTTCGCCCCCCAGGCGAAGGTCAGTGCCCACTGCGACCTGCCGTGCGGCGTGTACGACCCTGCCCAGGCCCGTATCGAGGCCGAGTCGGTCAAGGCCGTCCAGGAGAAGTACCAGGCGAACGAGGACGCGGACTTCCGCGCCCGCGCCATCACCATCAAGGAGCAGCGCGCGGAGCTGGCCAAGCACCACGTGTCGGTCCTGTGGAGCGACTACTTCAAGCCGCCGCACTTCGAGAAGTACCCCCAGCTGCACACGCTGGTGAACGACACCCTCAAGGCCCTGTCGGCCGCGAAGGCGTCCAACGACCCGGCGACCGGCCAGAAGGCCCTGGACCTGATCGCCGAGATCGACCGCATCTTCTGGGAGACCAAGGCGGCCTGATCCGCCCGGGTCGCCGGTGCTGCTTCACACGGCAAGCCGGTGGCCCACTCGAACGGCCCGGTCGCTTCGGCGACCGGGCCGTTCGCGATCAAGCGGTCAGCAGCCGTCGTAGCGCCAGGCCCCGCCCTCCTTCACCCAGGGCTGGGAGGTCTGGTCGAGGGCGGGCACCGAGTACGTGTAGGTGACGCGGGCCATGTCGCCCGCGAGCTGGTCGATCCGGAACGTCTGGATCTGCTGCTTGCCGTACGCCTTCGCTGCCTTGTCCACGATGGTCGAGAAGAGCTCGGGCGGGCCCGCCTTGCCCTGGCAGCGCTTCGACAGGGTGTTGTACGCCGCCTTGCCGTCGGGCTTGAAGTAGGCGTCCGAGTAGGCGCGGACAGCGGCCTCCAACCTCGCACGCTCGGGATCGACCTTGGGGGCCTCGGACGTGGCGGGCGCCGGCCCGGAGGCGGACGGGACGGGCTTGTCGGCGGCCGGCGCGGGATCGCTGGAGCATCCGGTCACGGCAAGGAGCGCCGCCGCGAGGAGTGCGCCGGCGGCTATGGGGTGAGTACGCATCGCGCCATACTTGCGGGCGCCGGCGGGCGTGGGAAGGCGGCCGGGAGTTGCCGGCGCGGATCGGCCCGTGCTCGCTTGCTGGTCAGGCCGCCTCACCCCCTGCCGCTCGGGGCGACCCCGGCCAGCACGGCGATCGCGACGACCAGCATGACGGAACTGGCCCAGACCAGACGTCTCGACCGCGGGCCGGGCGCACGTCTACGGGTGTCGGACACTCTCCTGCCGTGCGCGGCGCCGGCCTCGTCCGCGCAGCGCACTGCTCCGATCGGGCGTGATGGTGCACGCCCGGTGTGCCGAAGCCCCCTGCCACGCCCCCGGTCGGGGGCGCGGCAAGGGGCTTTCGTGTACCGCGGGCCGGGGCGAGGGTCAGGCGTCCTCGTCGTCCTCGTCGTCCAGGCGGGCCAGCCAGGTGGCCAGGCGCTCGACCGGGACCTCGAAGTCCGGGTTGAGGTCGACGAAGGTGCGCAGCTGCTCGGCGAGCCACTCGAAGGTGACCTCCTCCTCGCCGCGCCGCTTCTCCAGCTCCTCGATGCCGCGATCGGTGAAGTACAAGACAGGCTCCGTGCCGGTGTCGATGGGACGTGGATGGGACGTAGGTGATTCTCGGCCAGGATAATCCTGGTTTCTTCCACGTCTCCCCTCCGCAGGGGCCCGGCGCTAGCCTGAACTGCCCGGACACGCGGGACGCCGGGGCCGGGCGGGGAGGCGGGGAATGGCGGACGGGCGCGCGGCAGGTTCCGTTCACTCCGCACGCGCCTTCGAGCTCCTGGAGCCCCTCGTCCAGGCCGCCACCGTACGCGTCCACGCGCCCCCGGACGGGTATGAGGACCCTGGGACCCGTCGCACCTGGGGGAGCGGCTTCTTCGTCGCGCCCGGCTGGGTCCTGACGTGTGCGCACGTGGTGGGGGAAGGGGGTGCTGGTGTGCGTCTTGCGGGCCGCGAGGTCGGCATCACCTTCGCCCCGGGGGAGGCCGGGGACGCCGGGGCCACCGGCACGGTCGCCGGGCGGGTGGAATGCGTCCTGCCCGAGTCCCTGGAGCAGCGCCGCCCCGGGCGGCGGGGCCTGTGGCAGCTGCCGGACCTCGCGCTGATCCGGGTGCTCGCGCCCGTCACCCACGCCTGCGTCTGGCTGACGGACCGGGCCCGGCCGCCCCGGTTCGAGGACGTGGCCTACTTCGGCTGCACCGAGGACCTGGGGGTGCCCGAGATCACCGGGCGGACCACCCGGCTGCGCGGCGCCGCCGGAGCCGGCAAGGCTATCCGCCTCGGCGCGGACGACGAGATCGTCCCCGGCATGTCCGGCGGACCCGTCGTCGACCTGGCCCGCGGCGAGGTCGTCGGCGTCGTCAAGGCCCGCCGCCAGGAGGGCGGCGGCGGTCTCGCCGTCTCGATCGTCCAGCTGCGCACCCTGCCCCCGGCCGGTCCCGGGCAGGTCGGCCTCTACCGCCGCGTCCTGCAGGCGCACGACCTGTACCACTACGACCAGCACCTCAGCGACCTCGACAGCCGGCGCACCTGGACCGACGTCCAGGGCGAGCTGCCCGCGGCGGCGCAGGCCTACGGCACCCGCCTGCGGCTCACCCCCGGCGAGCGCACCACCCTCTACGGGCTGCTCGCCGAGCTGCCCGCGCCCCGCTCCTCCGAGGCCGTACGGTCGCTGGTCGAGGCCGCCCGCGGCGAGGAGCCCGACTCCACCGGTCCGGCCCCGCTCAGCTGGCGCGACGGGATCGGCCTGCTCTACGACCCGCCGGGCGGGGTCAGCGAGGCCGCGGCCATGCTGCGCTACGCCACCGACGTGAGCGTCGCCGACCACCGTGAGCCGCCCACGCCCGGCGCCGACGAGGAGCTGTGGGACTGGGTCCGGGCCACCGCCGAACGGCTGTGGCGGCCGTTGCGCCGCGAGCTGGGCGAGCGCCACGAACGGGGCCTGGCCGAGCGCGACCGCCGCCGGGCCGTGGCCGCCCGCCCCGTGCACGGCCCGCTCCGCGCCCCCGACGCCCTGCCGCCCGGCCCGTCGGTGCTGCTCGAAGCCTGGTCGCACGGCTGGGAGGAGGTCTACGACTGGCGGGTCTCCGTCCTCGGCGGCCCCGACCGGCCCGCCGAGCTGACCCCCGTCGACTCCGGCGTACGGGTGCCCCCGCAGCGGCTGCCCGAGGCGTTGCGGGCCCCGCTCGCCGAGGCGTTCCGGCGCTGCGACACCCATGAGGCGGCGGCCCTGCTCGAAGTGGCGGTCGCCCCCGAGCTGTTCACCCTGGCCGTGGACGAGTGGCCGGTCACCGGTGACACCCCGGTCGGGGTGCAGCGGCCGGTCGTCTACCGCTACCCGGCCGACGGACCCTGCGCGGATGACCCCCTGCGCGCCGCCGACCGCTGGACCCGGGTGATGACCGGGCCGGCGCTGGACCAGCGCGCCGACTGCTCCCGGGGCCGGCCCCGCAGCCCCTCGTACGGCTGGCTCAGCGGGCTGCCCGACCACGTCGTCCCCGTCTCCTGCCGCAGCGCCGACTGCGAACCCGCGCTCGGCGCGCTCCACGCGGCACGCCGGGCCGGGTACGGGGTCGTGCTGTGCCGGCGGCCGCCGCCGGGGGAGGTCTCCTGCGCCGCGTTCCACCGCGGCCTGCGCGAGGAGCTGGCCGAGGCCGGCCGGGGCCGCCCGCTGCCGCTGCGCCTGCTGTCCCTGCGGGTGCGGGCCCACGACCACGACCCCGACGCCTACTGGTCGACCGGCCTCGGCCTGGTCTGGGAGGACCCGGACCGGCCGCTGCCGGAGGACGAGCCGTTGCAGGGGGACCTGTGAGGGCGCCGGGCGGGCCCGGCGGGGCGGGGCGCGCCGGGGCCGGCTGATCGCCGTACGGGCACGACGCCGCCGCGGCGACCGGCGGACCCCGCCGCCACCCCGACCCCGTCCCCAGCCGCCGCCCCGGCCCCGTCCCCGCCGCCGCCCCGACCGACGTACCCCGCAGCCACCCGCCGCCGCGCAGGCCGGCGTACGCCGCCGGTGGCGCCGGCCGACGTACGCCGCCGGTCGTGCCGACCGGCGTACGCAGCCCGCTGCCCGCCCCGCCGGGGCCGATCCCCCGGTGGGGCGGGCGCCGGGCCGACCGAAGGAGCGTTCCGTGAACGACGAGTGGCTCATCTACCGGGGCGTCGGTGAGCCCCATGACGGGATCGACGGCCTGCCGCCCGCCCCGCCCTGGCGGGACTTCGACGGCGGCCCGCCCGTCGCGCCCGGTCCCGCGGCCGCCACCCCCGACAGCGCCGCCGCGCGGCGGCTCGGCGCGCACCGGCAGGCCGCCGAACTGCTGCGCCCCGAGCCGGAGGAGCTGGAGGCGATCAACGCCGCGCTGTACCTGCGCCGGCCGCTGCTGGTCACCGGCTATCCCGGCACCGGCAAGTCCACCCTCGCCCACGCCGTCGCCCACGAGCTGGGGCTCGGCCGGGTGCTGCGCTGGCCCGTCGTCTCCCGCACGCAGCTCCAGGACGGCCTCTACCGCTACGACGCCATGGCCCGGCTCCAGGACGTGCAGATCGCGGCCGGGGCGGGCGTGGCCGGGCCGCCGCCGGGCATCGGCACGTACATCCGGCTCGGGCCGCTGGGCACCGCCCTGCTGCCGACCGAGAAGCCCCGGGTGCTGCTGATCGACGAGCTCGACAAGAGCGACATCGACCTGCCCAACGACCTGCTGAACGTCCTGGAGGAGGGCGAGTTCACCCTGCCCGAACTGGAACGGGTCGCCGACCGCGAGCCCGAGGTCCAGGTGCTGACCGACGACGGGACCAAGGTCACCGTCCGCGACGGGCGGGTGCGGTGCCGGGCGTTCCCGTTCATCATCCTCACCAGCAACGGCGAACGCGACTTCCCCGCCGCCCTGTTGCGCCGCTGCATCCAGCTCAAGCTGGGCCAGCCCGGCGAGAAGCGGCTCGCCACCATGGTCACGGCGCACCTGGGGGAGGAGGCCGCGCGGCTCGGCGCCGACCTGATCCGGGAGTTCCTCACCCGCTCGCAGACCGAGCTGGTCGCCGCCGACCAGTTGCTCAACGCCATCTACCTCACCCACTACGCCGCCCCACCGACCCGGGAGGACCTCGCCGACCTGCTCATCCAGCGCCTCGACCGTTCGAGGTGACCGGCCGTGGCCACCGACCCGGCGCAGCCGGCCCGAGTGCCCCGGGTGACCCGGCCGCCCCGGGTGTCCCGGGCGACCCGGCTGACCCGGCTGACCCGCCTGGCGTCCGTACTGCGGGACGCCGGACTCGATCCGTCCGCCGAGGAGCTCGCCGACGCGCTGTGGCTGGCCGCTCAGGTGCGCGCGGCGGCCGCCGCCCGGCTGGAACGGGAGGCGGCGGCGTCGGGCGCGGCGGCCGGAACGGCGTCGGGGCCCGCGTCGGGGTCCGCGTCGGCCGAGGAGAGGGACGGGGGGCCGGGAGAGGAACGGGACGGGGACGGCGACGCCGACCCGGCCGAGGCCGACCCCGGCCACCCGGGGCGCGGCGACCCGGACGGCGCCGGAGCCGACCCGGACGCGGACGGGACGGCGGAGGGCGAGGCGGGAGGTCTTCCGGGCTTCGGCGGCGGGCGGCGGGGCGCGCGGACGGCGGGCGGCGTCGGCGCAGGCGGCGGCGCCGGCGGGTACGGGGCCGGGGACGACCCGGTCGGCGACGAGGACGACGACCCGCTCAGCCTGTTCGTCCTCGGCCGCCCGGGGACGTACGCGGATCCGGAACCGGAACTGCCCAGCGGCACCGGCGTCCCCGTACGGGTGCCGGCGGCGTCCGCGCTGCCCCGGATCCTGGACATCCAGCGGGCCCTGCGCGCCCTGCAACGGCACCGGCCGCCCACCGCACCGGCCCGGATGGTGCTGGACGAGGAAGCCACCGTCGAGGCGAGCGCCCGGGCCCTGGGCCTGGCCATCCCCGTGCTGCGGCCCGAGACCCGGCGCGAGGCCACCATGCGGCTGGTGATGGACGCCTCGCCGTCGATGGCGGTGTGGCAGGACATGCTCGACGAACTGCGGAGCGTGTGCGAGCGGTTGGGGGCGTTCCGGGACGTCCAGGTGCACTACCTGCACCGGCTGCCCGACGGCGCCCCGGCCGTGGGCAACAGCCCCTGCCCCGACAGCGCCTCCCGCTCCGGGGAGCAGCTGCGCGATCCCACCGGGCGGGCACTGACCATGGTGGTCAGCGACTGCGCCGGCCCGCTGTGGCGGGAGGGCGAGGCGCAGCGGCTGCTGCACCGGTGGGCCGAGTGCGCCCCGTGCGTGGTCGTCCAACCGTTGCCGCAGCGGCTGTGGGGGCGCAGCTGGCTGCCGACCGAGCGGGGGACGCTGACCCGGGTCGGCGGGGCCGGCGGCCGGCTGCGGTTCCGGCCGGACCGGCCGCCGCGGGCCGGGCGGCCGACCGGCGGCCTGACCGTGCCGGTGCTGCCGCCCAGTGCGGCGGCGCTCGGGGCCTGGGCCCGGCTGGTGGCCGGGCTGGGCAGCGGCGCCGTACCCGCCGAGGTCGGGCGGGTGCTGGCCGGGCACCCGGCGGCGCCCGTGCCACCGCCGCGGATGGCGCGCCCGCCGCGGGAACTGGTCCGCCGCTTCCGGGCGTCGGCCTCGCCGCGGGCGGTGCAGCTGGCCGTGTACCTGTCGGCGACGCCGCTGACGTTGCCCGTGATGCGGCTGGTGCAGCGGACGATGCTGCCGGACTCGGAGCCGTCGGACCTGGCGGAGGTGCTGCTGAGCGGGTTGCTGCGGCGGGCCGGGGGGCCGGCGGCCCGAACGGGCGCGGGTGCGGGCGCGGGTACGGCTACGGGCACGAGCGGGGGCGCGCGTGCGGGCACGGGCGCCGGCGGGGCGGGGGCCGCGGCCGGGGCGGTCCCCGGCTCGGGTGCCGCGGCGGGGACGGGACCGGGGGAGTGGTACGAGTTCGTGCCGGGCGTGCAGGACGTGCTGCTCGGGCCGCTGGGGCGGGACGAGGCGGCGTTGGTCCTCAAGCACTGCTCGGAGTACGTGCTCCAGCACTTCGGGCGTGGCGTGCGGAACTTCCCCGCGTTGGCGGTGTCCCAGCTGACGGGGGCGCCGTTGCCGGTGTCCACGCAGGTGGAGGAGGACCCGGCGGGCGAGCGGGGCCGCCCGCCCGCGGCGCGGCTGCCGCAGGCGTTCGCACGGGTCTCGGCCAAGGTCGTCCGCCGCTACCTGCCCGCGCCGCCGCCGGCGGCCGGGGACGGCCCGGCCACCGCCGACGAGACGCCCCCGGCGGCTCCGTC
>NZ_JAJAUY010000037.1 GCF_020532625.1 Streptomyces antimicrobicus
CGCGGCCGAGGCGCTCGGCCAGCTCGACGCCCTGGTCGGCCTGGACAGCGTCAAGCGGGAGGTGCGGGCGCTGACCGACATGATCGAGGTGGGCCGGCGCCGCCAGGAGGCCGGGCTGAAGGCCGCCTCCGTGCGCCGGCACCTGGTGTTCACCGGCTCCCCCGGCACCGGCAAGACCACGGTCGCCCGGCTCTACGGCGAGATCCTGGCCTCGCTGGGCGTGCTGGAGCAGGGCCATCTGGTGGAGGTGTCCCGGGTGGACCTGGTCGGTGAACACATCGGATCGACGGCGATCCGCACCCAGGAGGCCTTCGAACGGGCCCGTGGCGGCGTGCTGTTCATCGACGAGGCGTACGCGCTGGCGCCGGAGGACTCCGGGCGGGACTTCGGGCGCGAGGCGATCGACACGCTGGTGAAGCTGATGGAGGACCACCGGGACGCGGTGGTGGTCATCGTCGCCGGGTACACGGCGGAGATGGAGCGCTTCCTGACCGTCAACCCGGGTGTGGCGTCCCGCTTCTCCCGGACGATCACCTTCGGCGACTACGGCCCGCAGGAGCTCCTGCGGATCGTGGAGCAGCAGGCGGAGGAGCACGAGTACCGGCTGGGCCCGGGCACCTCCGAGGCCCTGCTGGCGTACTTCACGGAGTTGCCGAAGGGGCCGGCGTTCGGCAACGGCCGCACCGCCCGGCAGACCTTCGAGGCCATGGTCGAGCGGCACGCCGGGCGGGTGGCCCAGCTGACCGAGCCGAGCACGGACGACCTCACCCTGCTGTTCCCGGCGGACCTGCCGGTGCCGGCGGCCCGCCGCTGATCCGCGGCCCGTCGGCGTCCGGGGGCTCGTGACTGCCTGGCGGCCCGTCGCCGACCGGTGGCCGGGCACCGTCCCGCGGCTCACCGGCTGGCGGCCCGTCACCGACCGGTGGGCCGGCGCCGTCCCCCGCCCCGTCACCCAGCGGCGGTCCGGCGCCGTCCCGCGGCCCCGGCACGCCGGTCCCGTCCGGCGCCGCGTCGTCCGGCACCGCGTCGTCCGGCGCCGGCGCCCGGGCAGGGGCAGGGGTCAGTCGCGCCAGCCGGGCCAGCCGGGCCAGCAGCGCGTCGCGTTCGGCGGCGAACACCGGATCGGCCCGGTAGTCGGAGTGGCCGAGGATCGGCGCCGGCAGCGGGTGCCGCTCGGTGCGTCCGTAGGCCAGCGGGTCCAGCAGCGGCCCCCGGTCCACGTCGGCGCCGTCCGCGGTGCCGCCGAGCACGGGTCCGCCGATGGGGTCGGTGGCCCGCCACAGGTTGCGCCAGCAGTCCACCCCGCCGTGCAGGGCGGTGAGCGGCACCGTGCCGAAGTAGGCGGGGAACCACCGCCCGTAGAGCCGGGCCAGCGGCGAGCCGTACGTCAGCAGGGCCACGCGGCGGCGCACCGCCGGGGGCAGCTGCCACACGGCGGCGGCCGCGAGCACGCTGCCCTGCGAGTGCCCGGAGAGGACCAGCCGGCCGCCGGTCCGCCCGGTCCAGGTGGTCATCCGCCAGGTCAGGTCGGGCACGGCCCGTTCGGCGTAGCAGGGCGGCGCGAACGGGTGCGCGGCGCGCGGCCAGAACGTGCCGACGTCCCAGAGGATGCCGACGGTGCGGCGGGCGGAGGCGTCCCGGTAGGCGCGCCGGCCCCAGGTGACGAAGAGCAGGAAGCCGAAGCCGATCAGCCAGGACCCGGCGGCCTCGGCGGCCCGCGCCGCGGCCGCCACCGGCGCGGGGCCGCTCCGCGCGGCCTCGGCGGGCACCTCACCGGTCAGCCAGGCCCCGGCGACCGCGACCGCGCCGAGCAGCAGGGTCGGTCCGCAGACCGCGGCGACGAGCCAGGGGGCGGAGTCGGTGAGCGAGGCGGCCGCCCGGGCCCCGGCGATGCGCCGGCTGCGGGCCCGGTCGTACACGGCGCCGGGGTACTCGTCGGCCACGGTCGCGGCGATCCGGCTCCGCAGCCGGGCCCCGCGCAGGGCGAACGCGCAGGCCAGCACCGCCAGGAGGGCGAGCAGCGGGGGCAGTGCGGCGGCCTGCCAGGACAGCAGCACGGGCGGCCCGGGCAGCGGCGCACCGGCCCGGCCGGGGACGGCGCCGCCGTCGAGCCAGTCGGCGACCCGGCCCGCCACCCCGCCGGTCATCACCCCGCCCAGCGCGCACGCGAGCAGGGCGATCGCGGGCCCGCCGAGACCGCCCAGCGCGGCGCCGGGCGCGGGCGCGCGCCGGTGGAGCCGGGCGGCGACCAGCGCCAGGGCCAGCACGCACAGCCCCTGGCCGACGGTGAGCAGCCCGAAGAACGCGTCCCCGGGCAGCCGCCCGGCCGAGTTCCAGCCGGGCCGCGACCAGCCGGCGTACAGCAGCACGGCGGCCAGCAGGGCGAGCGCGCAGCCGGGCAGCCAGGAGACGGCGGCCCGGTCCGGCCGGTGGTCCGGGCAGGCCTCGCTGCGGCCGCGCCGGACCACGACCCACAGCACGGCCGCGGCGCCGACCGCGAGCAGGGCCTCGACGGCCCAGCCGGCGGCGGCGAGCACCGGCGACCCGGACCCCGCGGCCCCGGCCGGGCCCGCGGCCGCCTGGTCGTGACGCGCCACCGGTACGGCCACGGCGGCAGCCACGGTGAGCAGTCCGGCCGCGGTGTGCGCGGCGCGCAGCCGGGCCACGAGCCGGCGGCCGTACCAGAAGCCGGGCCGGCCGAGCGCGGGCGCGCCGCCGTCGTCGCCGTCCGGGTCGGGGGTGCCCGGCGGCGGGGGCTGGGACTCGTAGGCGCTCCAGGTCCGGTGGGACAGGTACCACAGGAGCAGGGTCAAGGCGGCCGGGAGCAGCGCGCCCAGGGCCAGCCGGCGGCCGGGCGGGGACCACCAGCCGCCCTCGGCGGGGGCGAGGAAGCCCAACCACGAGCGGGAGGCGGCACAGTGCGCGGAGCCCGCGCACTGCCAGGCGATCAGGTCCAGACTCACCTCCCCGGCGGCGGCGACGAGCAGCACGGTCAGGGTGAGCGCGACGACCCGGACCAGGACGCCGTAGGCACGGGCGGTGCGCGGGGAGCCGGGGGCGGCGGGGCGGGCCCAGTGGGCCAGGTTGGCCACCATGAAGGGCAGGAGCAGCAGCCACAGCGCGCGGGTGCCGTTGCCGGAGGTCAGCCTGGACCAGCAGTAGGCCTCGGGCACCGGCCGGTCGCGGTGGCGTTCGGGGTGGGCCTCGGCGTCGGCGTCGGCGGCCCGGCGGAAGACGGCGGCGGTGGCGTCACCGGTGACGCGCACGGTGCGGGGGTCGTCGAGGAGGTCCTCGGGGGAGGCTCCGGCCACCCCGTGGACGTGGAGTTCGAGGGCGAGCGGGGCAACGGCTGAGGGGGACCGGGACGTTGTGGTGCGGTGCGGCACGGCGGGTTCCCTCCCGGGCACGGCGGGGTGTCCAGCATCCCGTGCGCGGGCGGCAGTTGCCCAGTGCCCGGACGGGTGGCCGGGTCGGCTCCGGGCAGGTGCCCGGTCGGCCGGGGCAGGTGTCCGCGCCCGCGTCCAGGTCGGCGTCCGGGCCGACGTCCGGGCCGGCGCAGACATCTGACGGGCCGCCAGCTATCGTGTGCGCGCACGTCCGCCGACCCGCCCGATCCACCTGTGCGAAGGGGTACACCTCATGGCTCGCGCGCTGCGCCCCGTAGGCCTGGACTTCACCGAGACCGCCCCGGTGCGGCTCGTCTTCGAGACGCGCACGACGGCTGCGCCCGAGGCCGTCTACCGGGCGCTGGCCGAGGACGTGCCGGGCTGGTCGCAGTGGTTCGGCGCGGTGGCCCTGGCCCGGCCGACGCGGCGCGGGGACGGCCGCGAGGTACTGCTGCGCGGGGGTGTCCGCTTCGAGGAGACGATCATGGCGGCCGAACCGGAACGGCGGTACGCGTACCGGGTGGACACCACCAACGCCCCGGGCGTGCGGGCCCTGTTGGAGGAGTGGCGGCTGAGCCCGGCGGGCTCGGGCACCCGGGTCCGCTGGACGTTCGCCGCCGACGGCCCGGCGCCGTTCCGCCTGGCGCTCACCGCGGCCCGGCCGGGCCTCGGCCTGTCCTTCCGCTCGGCGGTACGCGCCCTCGACGCGCGCCTGGCGAAGCAGCCGGGCTGACGGCGCGGAGGGGGCGGCCGCCCCGCGACGCGGGGCCTGTGGTGGGCCCCTGACGAGGAGCCTGTGGTGGGCCCTCGACGAGGGGCCTGTGGTGGTGCGCGGACGGCCGGCCCCCCGGACGGGCCGTCCGCGCACGCGGGACCGCCGGGTCAGGCGGTCGGCTCGCGCCAGACCCCGGTGGTCAGCAGGGTCTCGACGGTCTTGGCGTACGGCGCGATGTCCAGGCCCTGCGCCGCCAGCCAGTCGTCGGAGTAGTACTTGTCCAGGTACCGGTCGCCGGGGTCGCACAGCAGGGTGACCACGCTGCCGGTGCGGCCCTCCGCCACCATCTCCGAGACGATCTTCAGCGCGGACCACAGGCCGGTACCGGTCGAGCCGCCCGCCTTGCGGCCGATGGCCTGCTCCAGCGCCCGGCAGGCGGCGACGCTCGCCGCGTCCGGGACCTTCATCATCCGGTCGATCGCGCCCGGCACGAAGCTCGGCTCCATCCGCGGGCGCCCGATGCCCTCGATCCGCGAGCCGCAGTCGCCGGTCACGTCCGGGTCGTGCCGGGTCCACCCGTCGAAGAAGACCGAGTTCTCCGGGTCCGGGACGCAGATCCGGGTGTCGTACTGCATGTAGTGCACGTAGCGGGCGATGGTCGCGGACGTGCCGCCGGTCCCGGCCGTGGCCACGATCCAGGCGGGCTCCGGGAACCGCTCCAGCCGCAGCTGCTCGTACATGGACTCCGCGATGTTGTTGTTGCCGCGCCAGTCCGTGGCCCGCTCGGCGTACGTGAACTGGTCCATGTAGTGGCCGCCGGTGCGCTCGGCGAGCGCGGCCGACTCCTCGTACATCTTCATCGGGTCGTCGACGAAGTGGCACTCGCCGCCGTGGAACTCGATCAGCCGGCACTTCTCGGGGCTGGTGGTGCGCGGCATCACGGCGATGAAGGGGACGCCGATCAGCTTGGCGAAGTACGCCTCCGACACCGCCGTGGAACCGCTGGAGGCCTCGATGACCGGGCGGCCGGGGCGCACCCAGCCGTTGCACAGGGCGTAGAGGAACAGCGAGCGGGCCAGGCGGTGCTTGAGGGAGCCGGTGGGGTGGGTGGACTCGTCCTTGAGGTAGAGGTCGATGCCCCACTCCTCAGGGAGCGGGAACCGCAACAGGTGCGTGTCGGCGGACCGGTTGGCGTCGGCCTGGACCTTGCGGACGGCTTCCTTCAGCCAGTCGCGGTACCCCGCGTCGCTGCGGTCGACGTCCACGGTGACAGCGGTGGTTGTCGTACTCATGTGCGGTGCTCCTCGTTGCGTTCGAACCCCCTCGCATTCCGCAATGTACCCCTCCCACCTGCACAAACAGTCACTTTGGGGATCCATATGGATCCCTTTCGGTTGCGTTGCGGGAGGCCCTGCGTAACCCTGATGGGGTCGTCACTGAGGGTGCAGCACCCGTAACACTCACGTCGGGGAGTCGCAGCCGTGATCAGTCATTCACGCAGGCACTGCGTCGTGGAACTGCAGGCCTTGCCCGCCAGGATCGGCCAGGTCCGGCGCATCGTCGCGGCGCAGTTGCGCTACTGGCAGCTCGATCCGCTCATAGACCGGGCCGCGCTGGGCGTGACGGAACTGCTCAGCAACGTCCATGTCCACGCGCAGCCCGACAAGGCGTGCGTCGTGGAGCTCGAACTGCTGCTCGGCCGGCTCACCGTGTCCGTCCACGACAACGACCCCCGGCTGCCCGAGCTGAAGAGCGCCGACCCGCTGGGGACCTGCGGGCGCGGTCTCGCCCTGGTCGAGGCCGTCAGCGAGGCGTGGGGTGCCCGGCACCGGGCGGACAGCGTCGGCAAGGTCGTCTGGTTCTCCCTGCGCGCCACGCCCGCGGCCACGCCGCCGGGCCGCCCGCTCCGGATCCGGACGACGCCGGTCCGCGAGAACGCGCCGCCGCTGGTGGTGGCCACCGCCGTGGCCCGCCCGGACACGGTCACGGTGACGGTCACGGCGTGACGATCACTGCCGGACGGTCCGGCCCCGCCGGGGAGCTCCTGCCCGGGCCCGTCCGCTCACCGCCCCGCCGGCCCGGTCCGCCCAAGCCGGCCCCCGTCAGCCCGTCGGCCCGGGCGCGGACAGCGCCCCCAGCGCGCCGAGCGGGTCGTCGAGCACCGGCTGCCAGGCCAGCTCCGCCGCGCCGACCAGGCTGTTGTGGTCCAGGGTGCACGGCAGGATCGGTACTCCCCCGCTGCGGCCCCACAGGCTGCGGTCGGCGACCACGGCGCGCAGCCGTTCGGGGTCGGCCTGGAGCAGTTCGCGGTGCAGGCCGCCCAGGATGATCCGGTCCGGGTTGAGGATGTTCACCAGGCCGGCGAGCCCGAGCCCGAGCCGGTCGATCAGCTCCTCGGCCGCCGCGCGGACCGACGGGTCGGCGTACTCGGTGCGCAGCAGGTCCCGGGCCTGGGCGAGCAGCGAGACCTCCGGGCCGGGGTTGCGGCCCGCCGCGGTGAGGAAGGCCAGCGGGTCCGCCTCCACGTCCAGGCAGCCCCGGCTGCCGCAGTGGCAGGGCCGCCCCTCCGGGTTCACGGTGAGGTGGCCGACCTCCAGCGCCAGGCCGGAGCTGCCGCTGTGCAGCCGTCCGTCGAGGACGAGCGCGCCGCCGACGCCGCGGTGGCCGGTGGCCACGCACAGCAGGTGCTGGGCGCTGCGGCCGGCGCCGTGCCGGTGCTCGGCGAGCGCGGCGAGGTTGACGTCGTTGCCGGTCATGGCCGGCCCGTCGATCCCGGCGGCCTTGACGCACTCCGCGAAGACCGCCCGTACCGGCGAGCCGGGCGGCCAGGCCAGGTGCAGCGGGTTGAGGGCCGTGCCCTCCGGCTCCGCGACCGCCGAGGGGACCGCCAGGCCCGCCCCGATGCAGCGCCGGCCGCTGGCCGCCAGCAGTTCCGCGCCCGCCTCGACCACGGCGCCCAGCACCTGGGCGGGGTCGGCGGAGACGGTGACCTGGCCGGGGGCGGTGGCGACGATGCGCCCGCCGAGACCGACGAGCGCGGCCCGGAAGCCGTCGGGGTGGACCTGGGCGGCGAGCGCGACGGGACCGTCCTCGGCCACCGACAGCCGGTGCGAGGGCCGGCCCTGCGTACCACCGGCCCCGCGCGGGCTGGAGTCCACCCGGATCAGGCCGAGCGCCTCCAGCTCGGCGGCGACGGCCCCGGCCGTGGCCCGGGTGACGCCCAGCTCGGCCGTCAGGACCGCCCGCGTGGGCGCCCGGCCGGTGTGCACGAGCTCCAGTGCCGGGCCGAGGGCGCCGCGCCCCCGCTCCAGCTTGGTGCGCGCGGAGGTCGTCGTCCCGTCCCCCACCCGTCGCGGGGCCGCGTTGCCGTTCATGACAGCGATCCTCGCATGATCGGCCGCGGCGGTACGGCCACCCCCTGCCTCGGGGGTACGGCCATCCCTGCCCCCGGCGGGACGGCCACCCCTGACCCCGGTCGGACGGCCACCCCCGGCGGCCCGCCGGCGCCCTCCCGGCGACCCCGCGGCGTGCTCAGCCGAGCCCGCCCACCCGCAGGGTGATGTTGAGCCGGCCGGTCAGCCCGAGCTCGGGTGGAGCGGTGCCGGGCAGGACCTTGGGCACCCCGTGGTAGGCGCGCCGGGAGGGGCCGCCGAAGACGAACAGGTCGCCGCTGCGCAGCTCGACGTCGCGGTACGGGCGCCCGCGGGAGACGGTGTTGCCGAACCGGAACACGCAGCTGTCACCGAGGCTGAGCGACACCACCGGGTCCTCGGCACGCTCCTCGGCGTCGCGGTGCATGCCCATGCGGGCGTCGCCGTCGTAGAAGTTGACGAGGGCGATGTCGTAGGGGATGTCGTAGGGGATGTCGTACGCGAGGTCGTAGGCACGGTCGCCGACGGGGCCGTGAACGGAGCCCTGGACGGGGTTGGGGTCCGGGCCGGGCGGGGCGGCCGGCGCCGGGCCGCCCTCGACCGGCGGCCCGTACGCCGCGGCCACCGCCTCGCGCCCCAGCTCGGCGAGCCAGCCGGGCATCGGCTTCACCGGGGCGCCGTCGCCGTCCACGGCCGTGCGGGCGTAGCCGTACGGGTACCAGTGCAGCCCGAGGCACACCTGCCGCGCGGTCATGGTGCCGCCGCCCGGGGTGCGTACCGTACGCAGCCCGGCGGGCGGACGGGCCCACTCCCGGCAGGCCTCGACCAGCTCCCGCTGGCGCCGCAGGTCGAGCCAGCCGGGCACGTGGACCGCGCCGGGGGCGACCTCGGTCCGCTCGCGCGGGAACAGTTCGTCGTCCATGTGTCCCCAGTGTGCCGCGTCGGCTGCGACACTCGGCTCATGGAGATCTTGGAGATCAGTGAATTCGTCAAGACGCTGGAACGCGAAGGGCAGTTGCTCGCCGACACCGCCGAGCGGGCGGGGCTCGACGCCCATGTGCCGACCTGTCCGGGCTGGCGGGTGACCGACCTGCTGCGGCACACCGGCTCGGTGCACCGCTGGGCGGCCGGCTACCTCCTGGAGGCCGTGATGGAGCGCCTGCCCTTCCCGGACGCCCCGGAACTGGTCGGGTCCGAACTGCTGGCCTGGTTCCGCGAGGGCCACGCCGACCTGGTGCGGGCGCTGCGCGAGGCTCCTGCGGACCTCCAGACCTGGACGTTCCTGCCGACGGCCCCGTCCTCGCCGCTGGCGTTCTGGGCGCGGCGGCAGGCGCACGAGACCACGGTGCACCGGATGGACGCGGAGGCGGCGCTGGGCATCGCCTTCTCACCCGTGGACGCGCGGTTCGCCGAGGACGGGGTGGACGAGCTGCTGACCGGCTTCCACGCCCGCACGCGCAGCCTGGTCCGCACGGAGGAGCCCCGGACGATGCGGATCCGGGCCGCCGACACCGGCGCGGTGTGGACCGTCCACCTGTCGCCGGAGCCGGCGCGCACGGTGGTGGGCGACGAGGGCCCGGCCGACTGCGAGATCGTCGGCACCGCCCAGTGGCTGTACACGGCGCTGTGGAACCGCCGGCCGCTGACCGGCCCCGAGGTCAGCGGCGACACGTCGCTGGCCCGGCTGTGGATCGAGAACGCGGGGATCTGACGCACGCGGGGATCTGACGCACGCGGGATCGTGGGAGCCGCGTCGGGGCTTCCACGATCCCGCTCGCCGAGGGCGAGCGGCGGTGTGACGACGGGTGCGCGCGGGGACACTGCCTGCATGGGGAGCGGGAGCGGGGACAGCCCGGCACGACGGGACAGCGGCCCGGCACCAGGGGGCCGCTCGGCACCAGGAGACGGCCCGGCACGACGGGGCAGGCGGACGCAGGCCGAGCGTGACGCGATCACGATCGAGATCGGCTACGCGTTGTTCAGCGGCATGTTCGCGGCCGCACTGGTGTACGGGGCGGTCGCCGGCCCGGCCCTGCTGTTCGCGCTGCCGCACCGGGTGGAGCAGGCCCTCGTGCTCGGCGGAAGCGTCCTGGCCGCCACGGTCTTCGCCCTCCGCGCCACCCACCTCCTGTGGCGCTTCCTCCGCCGCCCGAGCGACGACGGCGGCCTCTGACCGTTCCTGGCGCACCGCGGCGGCCACGGGCGGGGAACGGGAGCGGGGCTTCGCGTAGCCGGCGGTCCCGCTTGGGCTGGTCGGTGGCGATCGGTTCGGTGAACGAGTGACGGTGTCGCGGGCGCCGTGTCCACGGGATGCGGGTGTCGTTGCGGGGGCAGGCGGTGGCCGGTGGGGCCGGGTTTGTCGTTCCTGGCCGGTGCTGGTGGACCGCGGACCTTCACCGGACAGGAGGCTTTACATGAACACACGGGCGTTGTGGCATCGGATGGCCGGCCTCGCCACGGTCCTGGGACTGAGCGTGGTGGTGCCGTTCGTGACCGGCGTGACACCTGCTCATGCCCAGGCGCAATTGAGGATCACGAAGACGCACGAGGGCGACTTCGCCCGGGGCGAGCAGGGCGTCTATCGCATCACCGTCAGCAACCCCGGCTCGGAAGCCACCCGCCGCATTTTCGTCTCCGACGAGCTTCCGGGAGGTCTGCGCGCTGCCGGCGTGCAGGCCGGAGCCCCGTTCAGTTGCAGCATCGTGGGCAGCATGACCGTACTGACCTGCAGCGCCGACGCCTTGGGCGCCGGTCAGACTGCGACGATCCTCCTGACCGTCAACGTCCCCGAGGATGCTCCCTGCAGCGTCACCAACAGGGTCACGGTGTCCGAGGACGGTACGCTGCCGAACCCCATCCTCCCGGAAACGGACAGCGACGTCACCGCGATCACCGGCGGCGAATGCGGAAACGGAAACGGTGGGGACGGGGACGGCGACGACTCGGGGTCGATCCTGCCGATCACCCTCAACGGCGTCATCCCGATGTTCAACAACATCGCCACGACCACCAACATCGAGAGCCCCAACGCCACCAACCACACGAGCCAGGACTTCGCTCTCACCGCCCCCTGACCGCACTCCCGACCCGGAGCCCGGGCCGCTCACTGCCCCTGTCCGCACGCTGCCGTGGGCGGCCCGAGGGGATCCCCCGGGCCGCCCACGGCGAGCAGTACGGACGCGGCTCCGGGTCGCTCGTTCCGGATCACCTGGCCGCCCGGAGGCAGACAGTGACGCGGTCGAGCCGGGTCACTCCCACGTCGCTGAGCGCCTGACGCAGGCACGGAACACGAGGCCGACGCGGCGTCCGCCCTCGGCCGTTCGACCGCACGGCATACGAGCTGCCTCCCGGACGAAGCCCCCTCCCCGCCGGACGCAAAATCCGGCGACTCCGGGGGACCGCCCGCCCCGGCACGGCACGAGCTCCGCCCCGCACCGCCCCAGGCCCCGAGCCCAGCCCGTTCCTACCCCCGCCCCGCCCCCCGCCGGTCCAGGGTGTGGAGGGCCCTGCGGGCCAGGGGGTGGGTGCGGACGAGGTCACCCAGGGTCGTCGAGCCGCGGGTTATGCGGGCGAACGTGCGCCACGCCGGGCGGAAGCCCGTGAGGATCGCCTGCAGCAGGCCGGGGCGGGACTCGAAGACGGTCAGCATCCGCTTGCCGACCGCCATCTCCACACCGAGGCCGGCCTTCACGGCGAAGGCGTAGTTCAGCGCCTGGCGGCGCGCGTCCACCGCGTCCTGGGCCTCGGCGATCCGTACGGCCCACTCCCCCGCCAGCCGCCCGGACCGCAGCGCGAACGAGATGCCCTCCCGGGTCCACGGCTCCAGCAGCCCGGCCGCGTCCCCGGCGACCAGGACCCGCCCGCGCGAGAGCGGCGAGTCCGGCTTGCGGCAGCGCGTCAGGTGCCCGGAGGAGACCTCCGGCTCGAAACCGGCCAGGCCCAGCCGGGCGATGAAGTCCTCCAGGTAGCGCTTGGTCGCGGCGCCGTCGCCCTTGGCGGAGATGACGCCGACGGTGAGCCTGTCCCCCTTGGGGAAGACCCAGCCGTAACTGCCGGGCAGCGGGCCCCAGTCGATGAGCACCCGGCCCTTCCAGTCCTCGGCGACGGTGTCCGGCACGGGGATCTCCGCCTCCAGGCCGAGGTCCACCTGGTCCATCTCGACGCCCACATGGGCCCCGATCCGGCTCGCGCTGCCGTCAGCGCCGACCACGGCACGCGCCAGGACCACCTCGCCGTCGGCGAGGACGACCGCCACGGTGCGCCGGTCCGGCACCGCCGCGCCGTGCTGCTCGACCCGCGCGACCGCCGTGCCGGTGCGCACGGTGGCCCCGGCCTTCTCCGCGGCGGCGACCAGGGCGGCGTCGAACTCCGGCCGGTCGACGAGCCCGAACAGCATGCCCTTCGACCGCCGGGTCCGGGCGAACTTCCCGTCCAGCGAGAAGGTGACGGCGTGGATCCGGTCCTTCAGCGGCAGCACGAAGCCCGGCGGCAGGGCGTCGCGCGAGGGCCCGATGATGCCGCCGCCGCACGTCTTGTAGCGGGGCAGTTCGGCTTTCTCCAGCAGCAGCACCCGGCGGCCGGCGACCGCCGCCGCGTGCGCGGCCGACGCGCCGGCCGGGCCCGCGCCCACCACGACCACGTCCCAGACCCCGGCCTGCCCGCCGCTCCCCGCGTCCGCCCCGCCCGTCTCCTGTGCGGCCTGTCCGCCCTCGTCGCGTACGTCGTCGCTGCTCACGATGTGCTGCTGCTCCCGTTTCCCCGATCGGCTCCGCTGCCGGGCAAATCCTACGGCCCGCGTCCGCCCGGTCCCGCTGTGCGAGGATCGGACTGTCGTCCGCCGTACCCGGCTCACGTAGAACAACGTCGCACCCATGAGGAGCGTGCCCATGTCGTCGCACCCGATCGCCGAGACCGTCGCCTCGCTGATGCCCCGCGCCCAGCAGGAGCTCGCCGAGCTGGTGGCCTTCCAGTCGGTGGCGGACTGGGCCCAGTTCCCGCGCAGCGAGAGCGAGAAGGCGGCGAACTGGGTGGCCGGCGCGCTGCGCGCCGAGGGCTTCCAGGACGTGGCGCTGCTCGACACCCCTGACGGCACGCAGTCCGTGTACGGCTACCTGCCGGGCCCCGAGGGCGCGCCGACGGTGCTGCTGTACGCCCACTACGACGTCCAGCCGCCGCTGGACGAGGCGGCCTGGGTGTCGCCCCCGTTCGAGCTGACCGAGCGCGACGGCCGCTGGTACGGGCGCGGCGCCGCCGACTGCAAGGGCGGGTTCATCATGCACCTGCTGGCGCTGCGCGCGCTGAAGGCGAACGGCGGGGTGCCGGTCGGCGTCAAGGTGATCGTCGAGGGGTCCGAGGAGCAGGGCACGGGCGGTCTCCAGCAGTACGCCGAGGCGCACCCGGAGCTGCTGACCGCCGACGCCATCGTCATCGGCGACGCGGGCAACTTCCGCACGGGCCTGCCGACGGTGACCGCGACCCTGCGCGGCATGACGTTGATGAAGATCCGGATCGACACGCTGGCGGGCAACCTGCACTCGGGCATGTTCGGCGGGGCCGCTCCCGACGCGCTGGCCGCGCTGATCAAGGTGCTGGACTCGCTGCGCGCGGCGGACGGTTCGACCACCGTGGACGGCCTCGCGCAGGACGGCGTCTGGGAGGGGCTGCAGTACCCGGAGGAGGACTTCCGGGCGGACGCGAAGGTGCTGGAGGGCGTCGAGCTGATCGGCGGCGGCACGGTGGCGGACCGGCTGTGGGCGCGTCCGGCGGTGACGGTCCTGGGCATCGACTGCCCGCCCGTGATCGGCGCCACCCCGTCGGTGCACGCCAGCGCGGGCGCGCTGGTCAGCCTGCGCATCCCGCCGGGCGTCGACACCCAGGAGGCCATCAAGCTGCTGGAGGCGCACCTGCGGGCGCACACGCCGTGGAAGGCGCGGCTGGAGCTGGAGGTCGTCGGGCAGGGTCAGCCTTTCCAGGCGGACACCAGCAGCCCGGCGTACGCCTCGATGGCGGCGGCGATGGAGGTCGGTTACCCCGGCCAGGAGATGCAGATCAGCGGCATGGGCGGATCGATTCCGCTGTGCAACGCGCTGACCTCCCTCTACCCGGACGCGGAGATGCTGCTGATCGGGCTGAGCGAGCCGGAGGCGCAGATCCACGCGGTGAACGAGAGCGTCTCCCCGGAGGAGCTGGAGCGCCTGTCGGTCGTGGAGGCCCTGTTCCTCGTCAACTACGCCCGCTCGAAGCAGAGCTGACGCCGACTCGGCACGCGGGCGCACCGGCACGGGTGCCTGCGGGCACGGGGGCACGGGGGCACCGGGCACCGCGGGCACGTGGCCGGCCTGCCCGCCCGTACGCCCAGGGCGCACTGCGCTCTGGGCGTACTCCGCTCAGGGTGAAGCGCGGCCGTCTCGGAGTCCCGGGCGTCCTACGGTCGCCCCATGGATCTCGTAGAAGTCGTCCCCGACCGGCTGCACATGCTCCGCTTCCCCATCGGCCAGGCGTACCTCTGGCGCGACGGCGGGGCCCTGACCCTGATCGACGCCGGCCCTGCCGGCTCCGCGGACCTGATCGAGGGGGCGATACGGTCCCTCGGGCTCGACCCCGCCCGGCTGGAGCGGATCGTGCTGACCCACTGCCACCGCGACCATGTGGGCGCGGCCGGTGAACTGGCGGACCGGTGGGGCGCGCAGGTGCTCGCGCACCGCCTCGACGCGCCGGTGGTGCGCGGCGAGCGGCCGGTGCCCGAGCCGGTCCTGCTGGACTGGGAGCTGCCGCTGTACGCGCACGGGCTCACCGTCCCCGAGGCGCCGCCGGTCCCGGTGCACCGCGAGCTGGAGGACGGCGACCGGCTGGAGTTCGGCGGCGGCGCGTACGTCGTCCACGCCCCCGGTCACACCGACGGCAGCATCGGCGTCCACCTGCCGCGGCACGGCGTGCTGTTCACGGGCGACTGCGTCGCGGCGGTCGGGCCGGTGATGCTGGGCGTCTTCAACGTCGACCGGGCCCGGGCGCTCGCCTCGTTCCGGCGGCTGGCCGCGCTGGAGCCGGTCGTGGCCTGTTTCGGTCACGGCGATCCCCTGGTGCACGGCACGGCGGCGGCCCTGCACGCGGCCGTGGCCGCCACCCCCGCGGAACCCACCACCCGAAAGGAGCGGGGCGCCCGCCCGTAGCCCGGCGCCGCAAGCAGCCCCGCCCCGCCTACGGCGCTCAGCCGACCGGGGTGCCCGCCTCCAGGTTGAGGACCGTGGCGCGTTCGCGGGCGCGCAGGGCCCAGCGCAGGCGCGCGTAGCGGTTCGGCGGGAGGAGGTCGGCGGCCTCCGGCTCGCTGGCGAACCGCCAGGCCCGCAGCTCCGGGCCGGGCAGCCGCAGGCCGGCGCGGGCCGCCGGGGAGAGCCGGCCGCCGTCGAACAGCAGCCGCAGGCCGCCGAAGCCGGGCGGGCACGGCGGCTCCCAGTCCACCAGCAGCAGCCGGGGCACCCGGTCGAGGGTGACGCCCAGTTCCTCGGCGACCTCCCGCATCCCGGCCTGCGCGGGGGCCTCGCCGGACTCGACCACGCCGCCGGGGAACTCCCAGCCGGGCTTGTAGGTGGGGTCCACCAGCAGGACGCGGTCCTCCTCGTCGAACAGGAGCACTCCGGCGGCGACGGTCTCCCGGGTGGGTTCGGGAGTCTGGACGATGTCGCAGACGGCGGCGGCGTCGGTGCGGACCGCCTCCGCGATCCGTTCGGCGGTCTGCCGGGGCGTCAGGTGGCCGTTGTCCACCACCAGGGCGTCCCGGCCGAGCCAGCCGGCGAGCGCGGCGGCGTAGGCGGGGATGTGGTCGTACGCCCAGGCGCGGACCCGGACCTCGTTCTCGGCCTCGGTCAGGCCGGGCTCGACGCGCTGCGCTATGCGCTCCCGCAGGATCGTTTCACCCGGGTCCAGCACGATGTGCCGGACGGGGATCCGGCGGGCGGCGAGCGCGCCGAAGATCTCGTCCCGGTACTCCTGCCGCAGCAGCGTCATCGGCACGACCAGGGTGCCGCCCAGCTCGGCCAGGAGCGCCGCGGCCGTGTCCACCACCAGCCGGCGCCAGCTGGGCAGGTCCTGGTAGTCGGTCACGCCGGCGAGCCGGTCGCGCGGCAGCAGCCGGCGCAGCGCGCCGCCGACGAGCTCAGGGTCGTACAGGGTGCTCTCCGGCAGGAGTCCGGTCAGCTCGCGGGCCGTGCTGGTCTTCCCGGCGCTGAACGTGCCGTTGATCCAGACAATCACGATGATCCTTCTCCCCATGCCTCGTCCGAAGCCCCCTGTGGCCTGCCCGCCCCACCCTGTCACGGAAACCCGCTTATCGGCCGAGGTGCTTATGCTCGGCTCGTCAAGGTCGTCAGCACCGGAGGTCCACGTACCGTGCCGCACTCCCGCCGCCCGTCCGAGCCCCGCTACGGCCGGCGGCCGACGATGAAGGACGTGGCAGCCCGCGCGGGGGTCGGTCTGAAGACGGTCTCCCGGGTCGTCAACGGCGAGCCCGGCGTCACCCCCGAGACCGAGCGGCGGGTCCAGGAGGCCATCGACGCGCTGGGCTTCCGGCGCAACGACAGCGCCAGGGTGCTGCGCAAGGGCCGCACGGCGAGCATCGGCCTGGTCCTGGAGGACCTCGCGGACCCGTTCTACGGGCCGCTGAGCCGGGCCGTGGAGGAGGTGGCGCGGGCCCACGGCGCGCTGCTCATCAACGGTTCCAGCGCCGAGGACCCGGAGCGGGAGCGGGAGTTGGTGCTGGCCCTGTGCGCGCGCCGGGTGGACGGGCTGATCGTGATCCCCGCCGGGGACGACCACCGCTACCTGGAGCCGGAGATCGGCGCCGGGATGGCGGCGGTGTTCGTGGACCGGCCGGCGGGCCGGATCGACGCGGACGTGGTGCTCTCGGACAGCTACGGCGGGGCCCGCGCCGGTGTGGCCCATCTGATCGCCTACGGCCACCGCCGGATCGGGTTCGTGGGGGACCATCCGCGCATCCACACGGCCACCGAACGGCTGCGCGGCTACCGCGCCGCCATGGCGGAGGCCGGTCTTCCGGTGGCCGATTCGTGGGTCTCCCTCGGCTCCACGGATCCGGAGCGGGTCACCGGGGCGGCCACGGCCATGCTGTCCGGGCCGGAGCCGGTCACGGCCCTCTTCGCGGGCAACAACCGGGTGACGGTGACCGCCGTCCGGGTCCTGGCGGGCCTGCCCCGGCCGGTCGCCCTGGTCGGCTTCGACGACTTCGAGCTGGCCGACCTCCTGCGCCCGGGGGTCACCGTGGTCGCCCAGGACGCGGCCGCCCTCGGCCGGGTGGCCGCGGACCGGCTCTTCCACCGCCTCACGGGCGCCACCCCGCGCCCGGCCCGCACCGAGCTGCCGACCCGCCTGATCCCCCGCGGCTCGGGCGAGATCCCCCCGGGAGCCTGACCGGCCGGGAGGGGCGGCGGCCGGGCCGGGGGTCTGCCCCGACGGGCCGGCCGGCCTCACCGGGCGTAGCCTGAAAGGGGGTTTTCCGGGGGCGGGCTCATCGGCGGACGTTGCACGTACCAGGCGTTCCAGGCGTTCCAGGGATGGAGTGAGCCATGTCCGTACTCGCCCGGCGCCGCGCCGTCACGGCGCTCGCCTCGGCTCTCGTCCTCGCGACCGGCATCCTGACGGGGCCCGCGGCCCAGGCCGCGCAGTCCGCCCCGGCGGCACAGTGCCGGACCACCAACGGCTTCCCGCCCAAGGGCGGGACCAACACCGGAGGGACGCCGCCCCGGTACAAGTTCAGCAACAGTCCGTACATCGGTGCGATCTACGACTCGTGCGACAACGTGATCAAGCTGTACTTCGGCGGGTACTCCGCCAACCTCACCCACTACATCGTCCGGATGCAGTGGGACACCACCGACTGGCAGGACATCCGCATGGCGCCGGGTCCGCGGCGGATGTGGACCGTGGAAGCACCCGGCCGGGACTACAACTTCCTGGTCCAGGCGTGCAACGGCAGTGCCTGCACGCGGTTCTCGCCGCAGCTCTACGTCAACGCCCGCTGACACGGCGACAACGCCCGCTGACACGGCGACGGCCGGACGCCGGAGGGGAAGTCCTCCGGTGTCCGGCCGTGCTGCCGGGCGGGGTCAGGCGTTGGCGGTCAGGGTGGCCGAGCGGCGCGGGATCGCGAAGGCGTCCAGCTCGGCGCGGGTCAGCCCGGTCAGGGCGGTGACCTCGTCGGCGCCGACGGCGCCGCAGTCCAGGCCGCGGACCAGGTAGCCGGCCAGGGCCTTGGCGGTGGCCGGCTCGTCCATGACGTCGCCCTCGATCTTGGCGACGTACGCCTTCAGCCGCGCGGCGGCGGCCTCCAGGCCCTCGCGGTAGAAGGTGAAGACGGCGGCGTAGCGGGTGGGGAGGTGGCCCGGGTGCATGTCCCAGCCCTGGTAGTAGGCGCGGGCCAGGGCGCGGCGGGTCAGGCCGTAGTGCAGCCTCCAGGCCTCGTGGACCTTCTCGGTGGTGCCGACGGGCAGCACGTTGGTCGAGCCGTCGGAGACGCGTACGCCGGTGCCGGCGGCGGCGACCTGCATGATCGCCTTGGCGTGGTCGGCGGCCGGGTGGTCGCTGGCCTGGTAGGCGGCGGAGACGCCGACGCAGGCGCTGTAGTCGAAGGTGCCGTAGTGCAGGCCGGTGGCGCGGCCCTGCGCGGCGTCGATCATCCGGGCCACGGTCGCCGTGCCGTCGGAGGCGAGGATGGACTGGCTGGTCTCGATCTGGATCTCGAAGCCGAGCCGGCCCGGGCGCAGGCCGCGGGTGGTCTCGAAGGCCTCCAGCAGCCGGACGAAGGCGGACACCTGCTCGGCGTACGTCACCTTCGGCAGGGTGAGGACGAGGCCCTCGGGGAGGCCGCCGTGGGCGAGCAGCCCGGAGAGGAAGATGTCGGTGGTGCGCAGGCCGCGGTCGCGGACGTTGGCCTCCATGCACTTCATCCGGATGCCCATGTAGGGGGCGTTGGTGCCGTTGGAGAAGGCCTCGGAGACGAGCCGGGCTGCGCGGGCGGCGGCCTGGTCCTCCTCCTCGTCGGAGCGGACCCCGAAGCCGTCCTCGAAGTCGACGCGCAGGTCCTCGACGGGCTCGGTGGCCAGCTTGGCGCGCACGCGCTCGTAGACGGTGCCGGCGAGCTCGTCGGAGATGCCGAGGACCTTGCCGAAGGTGGCGGCGTCCGGGGCGTGCTCGTCGAGGGCGGCCAGTGCCTGGTCGCCCCAGGAGCGGATGGTGTCGGCGGCGAAGACGTCACCGGGGACGTAGACGGTGTGGATCGGCTGGCGCGTGCCGGGGTCGCCCGGGTAGCGGCGGGCGAGCTCCGCGTCCACCGGCTTCAGGGAAGCGCTGATCTCCTCGCTGACCGCGCCCGCGAGGCTCGTCGCGACCTTCTCCTGCTGACCCATCCTGCACTCTCCTATTTTCCGCTTCACGGAAGCATTGATCCGCATAGCAGAATTTAGTCAGGGCCTTCTCCTCAGTCAATGGTTGCAGCAAACGGCCCGGGGCCGCGTGGTGAGTGTCACCACGCGGCCCCGGGCCGGTGCATCGACGCAGGTCAGGCGAGTCGCCGGGGATCAGCCCTGGCGGGCCTTGATCTCCTGGGTCAGCTGCGGGACGACCTGGAAGAGGTCGCCGACCACGCCGTAGTCGACCAGGTCGAAGATCGGGGCCTCGGCGTCCTTGTTGATGGCCACGATGGTCTTCGAGGTCTGCATGCCGGCGCGGTGCTGGATCGCGCCGGAGATGCCGGTGGCGATGTACAGCTGCGGGGAGACCGACTTGCCGGTCTGGCCGACCTGGTTGGTGTGCGGGTACCAGCCGGCGTCGACGGCGGCGCGGGAGGCGCCGACGGCGGCACCGAGGGAGTCCGCGAGCTCCTCGACGATGTGGAAGTTCTCGGCACCGTTGACGCCGCGGCCGCCGGAGACCACGATCGCGGCCTCGGTCAGCTCGGGGCGGCCGGTCGACTCGCGCGGGGTGCGGGAGACGACCTTGGTGCCGGTGGCGAGGGCGCCGAAGGTGACGGCGAGGGCCTCGACGGCACCCGCGGTCGGGGCGGCCTCGACCGGGGCCGAGTTGGGCTTGACGGTGATGACCGGGGTGCCCTTGGACACGCGGGACTTGGTGGTGAAGGACGCGGCGAACGCGGACTGCGTCGCGACCGGGCCCTCCTCACCCGCCTCCAGGTCCACGGCGTCGGTGATGATGCCGGAGCCGATGCGGACGGCGAGGCGCGCGGCGATCTCCTTGCCCTCGGCGGAGGACGGGACGAGCACGGCGGCCGGGGAGACCGCGTCGTACGCGGCCTGCAGCGCGTCCACCTTCGGGACGACGAGGTACTCGGCGAACTCGGGGGCGTCGGCGGTGAGGACCTTGACCGCACCGTGCTCGGCGAGCACGGCGGCGGTGTCGGCGGCACCGGCGCCCAGGGCGACGGCGACGGGCTCGCCGATGCGGCGGGCCAGCGTCAGCAGCTCGAGGGTGGGCTTGCGGACGGCGCCGTCCACGTGGTCGACGTAGACGAGAACTTCAGCCATGGGACTGCTCTCCTGCTGTTACGAAGTGTGAGGGGGCGGTTGAGGTGACCGAAGTTCCTCAGATGAACTTCTGGCCGGCCAGGAACTCGGCCAGCTGCTTGCCGCCCTCGCCCTCGTCCTTGACGATCGTGCCGGCGGTGCGGGCCGGACGCTTGGCGGCGGAGTCCACCGCGGTCCAGGCACCCTCCAGGCCGACCTCCTCGGCCTCGATGTCGAGGTCGGAGAGGTCCCAGGACTCCACCGGCTTCTTCTTGGCGGCCATGATGCCCTTGAAGGAGGGGTAGCGGGCCTCGCCGGACTGGTCGGTCACGGAGACGACCGCCGGGAGGGAGGCCTCGAGCTGCTCGCTGGCGGCGTCGCCGTCGCGGCGGCCGGTGACCTTGCCGTCCTCGACGGCGACCTCGGAGAGCAGGGTGACCTGCGGGACGCCCAGGCGCTCGGCCAGGATCGCCGGGAGCACGCCCATGGTGCCGTCGGTGGACGCCATGCCGGTGACGACCAGGTCGTAGCCGGCCTTCTCGATCGCCTTGGCCAGCACCAGCGAGGTGCCCATGACGTCGGTGCCGTGCAGGTCGTCGTCCTCGACGTGGACGGCCTTGTCGGCGCCCATCGACAGCGCCTTGCGCAGCGCGTCCTTGGCGTCCTCGGGGCCGACGGTGAGGACGGTGATCTCCACGTCGTCGTCCGAGTTCTCGGAGATCTGGAGCGCCTGCTCGACGGCGTACTCGTCGAGCTCCGACAGCAGGCCGTCGACGTCCTCGCGGTCGACGGTCAGGTCATCGGCGAACTGCCGGTCGCCGGTGGCGTCGGGCACGTACTTCACACAGACAACGATCCTCAAGCTCACGCCGGCTCTCCTACTGCATCGTCTTTTTCCGGTGCTGCCTTATGGAGGCAGCATAGGCGCCTTACTGGGCGGTTCCCGATCGGGGCGGCCCGCGCTCAGAACCAAATGTTACTCGTCAGTACAGCGTGCGCCCCACCCCCAGGCAAGGCCGGTCGACTGTGACCTTGCCAACGCCGCCCGAACCCGCCCCAGCAGGGACGATTCAGTCGCGCAGCGCGTTGAAGCGACCCTGGTGGTACAGCAGGGGCCGGCCGTCCGCCCGGACGTCCCCGGTCGAGTGGCCCGCCACCGCCTCCGCGATGACCACCCGGTGCTCCCCCGCGGGCACCCGCGCCACCACCCGGCACACCAGCCAGGCCAGCACCCCGTCCAGGACGGGCACCCCTTCGGGGCCCGGCCGCCACCGGGTGCCGGCGCCGAAGCGGTCCGCGCCGCTGCGCGCGAACAGCCCCGCCAGCTCCCGCTGCTGCTCGGCGAGTATGTGGACCCCGACGTGCTCGGAACCCGCGATGGCCGGCCAGCTGGAGGAACCGGTGCCGATGGAGAAGGAGAGCAACGGAGGATCGGCGGAGACCGAGTTGAGGGAGGTGGCGGTGAAACCGACCGGACGCCCGGCGTCCACGGCCGTGATCACCGCGACCCCGGCCGCGTGCTGCCGGAAGACGGAGCGCAGCAGCTCGGGAGATCCGGCCAGGGCAGGGGCCGGGGACACCGAGTGAGCCGTGGGGGCCGTCATGAGGAGCTGATTTCCTTCCGGTGCGATTTCCGCTGGCCAGACTGTCGATCGGTGCGCCGCGCAGTCAAGCGCGTACGGACAGATGTCAGGCGTGTCACGCCGGGTGCCACGGTCGTACCGCCGCGCCCAGCGCCCCGATGACGTCCGCCTTGCGGGGCAGGCCGGCCGCCCTGCGCACGACGGTGCCGGCCGCGTCCAGCACGAGGACGGTCGGGGTCCTCTCGATGCCGAGGGAGCGGACCAGGGCGAGGTGCTGCTCGGCGTCGATCTCGATGTGCGCGACGCCACCGACCATGGCGCTGACCTCGGCGAGGATCCGGCGGGTGGCCCGACAAGGCTGGCAGAAGGCGCTGGAGAACTGGACGAGGGTGGCCCGTCCGCCCAGCGGAGCGCCCAGCTCCGCCGCGCTCAGCCGCACCGGCTCCCGCCCCGGCCGCACCGGCTCCTGGCCGGGCTCCCGGCCCGGCCCCCGTCCCGTCTCCGCCTGCCCCGGCACCTGCACTCCTGTCCACCGCGTCCGCAAACTCGTACGATGATCCGAGCGCCCGTCCGGTGCGCGGCATTCCCGGGGTGACAAGAATCTCCCCGGGGACGGGCTCGGCCAACTGGCCAGCGGCCTGCCGTTTGGGGCACGATCCACCTGGCCACGTTACCTACGTTGGCGTAACTTCCGGCCGGGAGCACCTCCCAAGGCAGAAAGCGGGGCCTCCCCCTCGATGGCTGAACTCGTCTACCCCCCCGTCATCGGCGCGGCGCACACGCTCTTCCGGGCGCTGGACATCCGCATCGACATGAAGGGCACCGAGAACGTGCCACGCGCGGGCGGGGCCGTGCTGGTCTCCAACCACATCGGCTACCTCGACTTCATCTTCGCCGGACTGGCCGCGCGGCCGTCCAAGCGCCTGGTGCGCTTCATGGCCAAGGAGTCGGTCTTCCGGCACAAGGTGTCCGGCCCGCTGATGCGCGCGATGAAGCACATCCCGGTGGACCGCAAGCAGGGCGAGGCGGCGTACCAGCAGGCGCTGACCGCGCTGCGCAGCGGGGAGATCATCGGGGTCTTCCCCGAGGCGACGATCTCGCAGTCGTTCACCCTGAAGAGCTTCAAGTCGGGTGCCGCCCGCATGGCGCAGGAGGCGGGCGTTCCGCTGATCCCCGTGGCGCTGTGGGGCACGCAGCGGCTGTGGACCAAGGGCCGGCCCAAGGACCTGCGGCGCAGCCACATCCCGGTGACGATGCGGGTGGGCGAGCCGATCGAGGCGCCGGTCGACCAGTACGCCGGCGCGATCACGCGGCGGCTGCGCGAGCGCGTGCAGGAGCTGCTGGAGGCCGCGCAGAAGGCGTACCCGGCCAAGCCCAAGGGTCCGCACGACTCCTGGTGGCTGCCGGCCCACCTCGGCGGGACGGCGCCGACCGCGGCGCAGGTGCGCGAGTCCGGCGCGTCCTGAGCCCGGCGTCCGCGGCCCCCGCGGCAGTGCGTGTCGTCACCGCGGCAGCGCGGGGTCACCGCGGCAGTGCGGGGCCACCGCGGCAGTGCGGCCGGGAGGTTCGCCCAGAGCTCCGTCAGGTCGGCCGAGGTCCGCAGGGCCGGACGGTGACCGGGTGCGGGGCGGCGTAGAGGGTCGGGTGGTCGAGCTCGCCCAGCTCGGGGCGGACCGGGAAGGCCAGCCGCTCGCGGTCCGGGCCAAGGCCCACGCCCCGGCCGCCCTGCTGCGGGCGCAGGGACACATGCGCATGCTCCTGGACCCGTTCCACGGACCAGGAGCATGCGTATGCGGAATACCTGACCGCTATGCGATCAGCGGGCCATCTCTTCCTTCAGCGCCTGGAGGAAGCCGTCGACGTCCTCCTCCTGGGTGTCGAAGCTGCACATCCAGCGCACGTCGCCGGCGGCCTCGTCCCAGAAGTAGAACCGGTAGCGCTGCTGGAGCCGCCGCGTGACCTCCTGGGGCAGGCGCGCGAAGACCGCGTTCGCCTGCACCGGGTAGAGGATCTCCACGCCGTCGACCTGGCGGACGCCGTCGGCGAGCCGCTGGGCCATGGTGTTGGCGTGCCGGGCGTTGCGCAGCCACAGGTCCTTGGCCAGCAGCGCCTCCAACTGCACGGAGACGAACCGCATCTTCGACGCCAGCTGCATCGACATCTTGCGGACGTGCTTCATCTGCCGGACCGCGTCCGGGTTGAGCACCACCACGGCCTCGCCGAAGAGCATGCCGTTCTTCGTGCCGCCGTACGAGAGCACGTCGACGCCCACCGCGTTGGTGAACGTCCGCATCGGCACGTCGAGCGAGGCCGCGGCGTTGGCTATCCGCGCGCCGTCGAGGTGGACCTTCATGCCGAGCCCGTGGGCGTGCTCGCAGATCGCCCGGATCTCGTCCGGGGTGTAGACCGTGCCCAGCTCGGTGTTCTGGGTGATCGACACGACCTGCGGCATCGCCCGGTGCTCGTCCTCGAAGCCCCAGGCCTCCCGGTCGATCAGCTCGGGGGTGAGCTTGCCGTCCGGGGTGGGGACGGCGAGCAGCTTGATGCCCGCCATCCGCTCCGGCGCGCCGCCCTCGTCCACGTTGATGTGGGCGGTCCTGGCGCAGATCACCGCGCCCCAGCGGTCGGTCATCGCCTGGAGGGCGGTGACGTTCGCGCCGGTGCCGTTGAAGACCGGGAAGGCCTCCGCGTACGGGCCGAAGTGGCTGCGGACGACCTTCTGCAGGTGCTCGGTGTAGTCGTCCTCGCCGTAGGCGACCTGGTGGCCGTCGTTGGCGAGGGCGATGGCCGCCAGGACCTCCGGGTGGGCACCCGCGTAGTTGTCGCTCGCGAAACCGCGCACCGAGGGGTCGTGGTGGCGGCGGGCGTCGGTCCTTACGGTTGCGGGGTGAGCCACAGACGCTGTCCGTTCACTTCCGGGGCGGGCCGGTCCCAGACGCCGAGGACGGCCTCGGCCAGCTCCTTGACGTCGGTGAAGCCCGCGAACTTCGCATTGGGACGCTCGGCGCGCATCGCGTCGTGCACCAGTGCCTTGATGACCAGGATCGCAGCCGCGGCGCTCGGGCCTTCCTCGCCCCCCGCCTTGCGGAAGGAGTCGGCCATGGCGAGGGTCCAGGCCTCGGCGGCCGCCTTGCCGGCGTTGTACGCGGCGTTGTTCGCCACCGGCTGGTGGGCGCCGACCTGGCTGACCAGGACGTAGCGGCCGTTGCCGGAGCGGACCAGGGCGTCGTGGAACGCGATCGAGGTGTGCTGCACGGTGCGGATGAGCAGCTTCTCCAGGAAGTCCCAGTCGCCGAGGTCGGTCTCGGTGAAGGACTTGCTGCCGCGCCAGCCGCCGACGAGGTGGACCAGCCCGTCGATCCGGCCGAACTCCTTCTCGGTGCGGTCGGCCCACGCCTTGGTGGCGTCGAGGTCGAGCAGGTCCACGGTGTCACCGGTGACGGTGGCGCCGCCGTGGGCGTAGCGGGCGGCGTCGACGGCCTCGGCCAGGCGGGCCGGGTCGGCGTCGGCGGCCACGACGGTGGCGCCCGCCTCGGCCAGCCGCAGCAGGGCGGCCTGGCCGGCGGGGCCACCGGCCCCCGCGACGGCCACGACCGCGCCGCTGAGCTGTCCGTTCCCGTTGCCGTTCGGGGACGCGTTCATGCTGGAAGCCTCCTGTGCGCGGTCGCTCACGCGGCGACCCGCTCGGCGTGTTCGGCGTTCAGGGCGGTGATGCCCTTGGTCGAGGCGATCACGCCCTTGAGCTTCTTGGCGAGGGCCTCGTAGAACATGCTGAGCGGAAACTCGTCGGGAAGCACGTCGTCGACGAGCTTGCGCGGCGGCTGCGTCAGGTCGAGGGCGTCGGGGCCCTTGGCCCACTTGGAGCCCGGGTGCGGGGCCAGGTAGGTGGAGACCAGCTCGTAGGCCTTGAACCAGTGGACGAGCTTGGGGCGGTCGATGCCGTCCCGGTAGAGCTTCTCGATCTCGGCGCACAGCTCGTTGGTGACCTGCGGGGCGCGCATCCAGTCGATCTTCAGCTTGTTGTCCGTCCAGCGCACGACGTCGTGCTTGTGGAGGTAGGCGAAGAGGAGCTGGCCGCCGAGGCCGTCGTAGTTGCGGTTGCGGTCGCCGGAGACCGGGAAGCGGAACATCCGGTCGAAGAGGACGGCATACTGCACGTCGCGGCCGTGCTCGTTGCCCTCGGACTCCAGCTTCACGGCCTCCTTGAAGGCGGTGAGGTCGCAGCGCAGCTCCTCCAGGCCGTACATCCAGAACGGCTGGCGCTGCTTGATCATGAAGGGGTCGAACGGCAGGTCGCCGTGGCTGTGGGTGCGGTCGTGGACCATGTCCCACAGGACGAAGGCCTTCTCGCAGCGCTCCTGGTCCTCGACCATGCGGGCGATGTCCTCGGGCAGCTCGATGCCGAGGATCTCGACGGCGGCCGCGGTCACCTTGCGGTAGCGGGCGGCCTCGCGGTCGCAGAAGATGCCGCCCCACGTGAAGCGCTCGGGCGCCTCGCGCACGGCGATGGTCTCCGGGAAGAGCACCGCGGAGTTGGTGTCGTAGCCCGGGGTGAAGTCCTCGAAGGTGATGCCGAGGAAGAGCGGGTTGTCGTAGCGGGTGCGCTCCAGCTCGGCGAGCCACTCGGGCCACACCATGCGCAGGACGACGGCTTCCAGGTTGCGGTCCGGGTTGCCGTTCTGCGTGTACATGGGGAACACGACGAGGTGCTGGAGCCCGTCGACGCGCTCGGCGGCCGGGTGGAAGGCCATCAGGGAGTCGAGGAAGTCGGGCACGCCGAAGCCGTCCGCGACCCACTTGCGCAGGTCGGCGACGAGCGCCTTGTGGTAGTCGGTCGCGTGCGGCAGCAGCGGGGAGAGCGCCTCGACACCCGCGGCGACCCGCTCGACCGCGGCCTCGGCGGCGGCCCGGGAAGGGGCGCCCTCCGCCTCGAAGTCGATGGACCCGTCCGCGGACTGCCAGGGCCGGATCTCCTCCACGGCGGCCTTGAGCTCGGGCCACGCCGGGTGGTCCACCACCCGCGTACCGGCGGTTATCGCGCCACCGCCCACGCCCGGCACAAGAGTTTCCGTCATGTCACTTCCTCCACAGGAGAACCTCACGTAAAGACAGCGTATGCGCGCGAGGCTCTCCTGCTCAAGAGGGTGTGCGGGAAATTATTCGGCGCGACCCCCTGCTTCGCCGGAAGTCTTCCCGTCCGTAACCAGGGAACGGATGACTCCGCCGATCCGGTCCAGTGCGTCGCGGGCCGCGGGCAGGTACTCGGGCAGGGCCAGGAACCCGTGGAACATCCCGGGGTGGAGGTCCACGGAAGAGGTCACTCCGCTGGCCTGAAGCAGTCGGTCGTACGCCGGCCCGTCGTCGGCGAGCGGATCGCACCCGGCGACCACCACATGGGCGGGCGGCAGGCCGGCCAGGAGTTCCGGCCCGGCGTTCAGGGGGGACGCCAGCGGGTGCTTCCCGTCCTCGCCGGGCCCCAGGTACTGCTCCCAGAACCAGCGCACGTGCGCGGTGGTCAGGTAGTAGCCGGTGGCGTTGCGGCGGTAGGAGTCGCTGTCCAGCGACGCCGTGAGGGAGGGGTAGACCAGCACCTGGAGCGCGACCGGCGGGCCGCCGCGCTCGGCCGCGAGCAGCAGGGAGGCGGCGGCGAGGTTGCCGCCCGCGCTGTCCCCGGCCACCACCAGCGCCCCGGGGTCGCCGCCGAGCTCGCCGAGGTGCTCGCCGGCCCAGCACAGGGCGGCGTGGGCGTCCTCGACGGCGGCGGGGAAGCGGTGCTCGGGGGCGCGCCGGTAGTCGACGGAGACCACGGCGGCGCCGGCGGCCCGGCAGAGGTTGCGGGCGGTGCGGTCGTGGGTGTCGAGGTCGCACAGGACGAAGCCGCCGCCGTGGCAGAACACCACGGTGGGCCGCGGTCCTGGACGGCGGCCGGGGTCCGGAAGGTAGATGCGCACGGGTATCGGCGGCGCCCCGGGCGGGCCGGGGACGGTGCGGTCCACGACGGCGCCCACGGCGGGCGGCGGGGTGGCGGGCGGCGGGGTGGCCGCCATGATTCGCCGGGCCTCGACGGCGTCGGTGACGGCGCCGCCGACGTCGGGGAAGACGGCGGAGAAGGCACGGACGAAGGGGCGGGCCCGCGGGTCGAGCCGGTCGCTGGTGCCGGACACGTCGCTCCTCTCGGGAGGGTCGGACTGGGTGCGGTGGGACGGTGCTCAGGCGGAGCGGAACTGCGGGATGATCTTCTCGCCCCACTGCCGCAGCGTCTCCAGGCAGGCCTCCTGCGGCACGGTCCCCATCTGGACCAGGCACATGATCTCGTCCGCCCCGGCCGCCTTGAGCCGTTCGACGTACGCGATCGCGTCGTCCGCCGTGCCGTAGGCGTGGTCGGCGTTGAACGTGGCGGTCGCGGAGGGCCGCACGGGGACGGCCTGCTCGTGCAGCCGGGCCACGACCTGCTCGGCGGCCCGGCGCAGCTCCGCCGCCTCGTCGGCGCCGGGCACCACGGCCTCGTCCGGGACGCCGGCGCCGCCGTACCAGTGGCCGATCGCCTGGGCGAAGAACCGCTGGCCCCGGGTGCCGATGCGGCGGGCCCGCTCCCGGTCGTCGAGGACGATGGTCGGGCACAGCACGGAGAAGTGGTCGTTGACGGCGGTGGAGACCAACCGTGAGCCGTCCCGGCCGGCGATCGCCGCGTCGTAGACGCCGCGCATCTGCGCGATCGAGCCGGGCCCGGCGAAGCCCATCACCAGGGCACCGACGCCCAGTTCGGCCGCCTGCACCAGGGTCTCGGCGCGGCTGCACGCCAGGAAGAGCGGCGGGTGGGGCGTCTGGCGCGGGCGGGGCAGGATCGGGTGCGGCGGGATGTCGATCAGTTCGCCGTGGTATTCGAGCTCTTCGTCCTGCCAGGCCCGCCCGATGATCCGCAGCGCCTCCTCCACCTCCTGGGTGGTCCGCTCCCGGTCGACCCCGCACAGGCTGGTCTCCTGCTCGGTCCCGCCGCGCCCGGCCCCGAGGTCGAGCCGCCCGCCGGAGAGCAGGTCGAGCATGGCCGCCCGTTCGGCGACCCGGGCGGGGTGGTTGAAGTTGAACGGCATGCACACCACGCCGTGGCCGATGCGAATGGTCGACGTCCGGGCGGCGACGAACGAGAGGAAGACCTCCGGAGCGCTCATGTGGGCGTACCACTTGAGCGAATGGTGCTCCACGGCCCAGACGCGGTCGAAGCCGACGGCTTCGGCGAGCACGGCCTGTTCGACGCAGTCGTGGATGACCTGGTGCTCGCGCTCGACGGTGGGATCGGCCAGTTGGGCCTCGAAGATCACGGAGAACTTCACGACGCCTCCAGGGTTGCGTCCGGTGTCCGGTCCTACTTCAATCAGGAATATGACTAGTCGTCAGAAAGCGAGGAAGCAAGAGCTGTCGCCCACCGCCTGGGCCGTACTGGGGCTGCTCTCCTTCCCCGGCGAGCGCACCGGGTACGAGCTGAAGAAATGGGCCGACTCCTCGTTGCGCTTCTTCTACTGGGCGCCCGCCATCAGCCAGATCTACGCCGAACTGCGCCGGCTGGAAGGGCTCGGGCTCGTCGCCTCCAGCCGGTCGGGCCCCGAGGAGGCCCGGGCCAAGCGGCGGTACGCGCTGACCGGGGCCGGGCGCGCGGCGCTGGCCGACTGGGCCGCGGACACCGCGGAGGCCGGGCCGCCGGTGCTCAAGCACGGGCTGCTGCTGCGGATCTGGCTCGGTCATCTCGCCGACCCGGCGCGGCTGCGCGCCCTGGTGGCCGGGCACCAGGAGCGGACCCGGGCCGAACTGGCCTGCGTACGCGCCGCGATGGCGCAGGCCGGGGATGTCGGGGAGTGGGCCTTCCCGCTGCTGGCGCTGCGCTGGAGCGAGCGGCAGCACCTGGCGGAACTGGAGCTCGCGGACGCGCTGCTGGAGGACCTGGCAGCCGTGGAGGCCGCCCGCTCCGGCCCTGGTCAAGGCGTTGAGGACGCGCCCACGGGCGGGTGACCCGGACGGGCGCCCGCGGGCCCGCACAGCCCTGGCGGGAACCGGTCGTACGGCCTTCGCGGGGCCGTGCACGGGCGGTCCCAACGCCGCGCCGGAGGACTAGGCTGCCTCCTCACCGCGCGGTCCGGGTCGGGACACCGTGACCGCGCGGGAGCCGCCGTCGACGGAAGCGAGAGAACCTTGACTTTCCTCACCATCGGTCACCGCGGGGTCATGGGTGTCGAACCGGAGAACACCCTGCGGTCGTTCGTGCGCGCGGAACGTTCCGGCATGGACGTCATCGCGCTGGACCTGCGACTCAGCAAGGACGGCGCCCTCGTCGTCCTGCACGATGCCGAGGTGGACCGCACCACCGACGGCACCGGCGCCGTCGCCGACCTGACCCTGGCCGAACTGCGCGAGCTGGACGCCGGGCTCGGGGAACGGGTGCCGGTCCTGGAGGAGGTGCTGGAGGCGGTGAGGGCCCCCTTGCAGGCCTCGGTCCAGGACCCGGCCACCGCCCGGGCGCTCGCCGAGGCGCTGCGGCGGCTGGACCTGACGGGCCGGGTGGCGGTGTCGTCCTTCCACGACGCGGTGCTCGTGGAGACGGCCCGGCTGGTGCCGGGGGTACGGACCGTGCTGACGGCCGGGCACCACGGCGAGGACATCGTCGACCGGGCGCTGGCGGCGGGTGCCGAAACGGTCGCTCTGCAGCTGCGCCGGCTGACGCTGGAGACCGTGGAGTCCGCGCACACGGCCGGCCTGAAGGTCACCGGCTGGACGGTCGACACCCAGGAGCAGCTGCGGCTGGCCCGCGCGCTGGAGCTGGACGGGGCGGCGACCGGCTTCCCCGAGATCCGGCGGACCGGGCGGTTCACGGCCTGAGCGGCGCGGGGCGCGGGCGGCGGCGCGTGCGGGGCGCACGCGAGCGGCGCGGGGCGCGTCCGGGGCGCGGGCCCCGGCGTGCAGTGCGGTGCGGTGCGCGCGGCTGCGCGCGGTGCGGTGCGCGCGGCCGCCGCGTCAGAGCGGCTTGACCAGCAGCTCGAAGGCGAGGTCGTCGCGCAGCGGGATGCCGAAGCGCTCGTCGCCGTACGGGAAGGGGCTCAGCTCGCCGGTGCGGCGGTAGCCGCGCCGCTCGTAGTAGGCGATGAGTTCGTCCCGGACGTTGACCACGGTCATGCGCATCTGCGTGGCGCCCCACTGCTCCCGGGCCCGGCGCTCGGCCTCGGCGAGGATCTCCCGGCCGAGACCGGCGCCCTGGAGGGTCGGGCGGACCGCGAACATGCCGAAGTAGGCGTGGTCACCGCGGTGTTCGAGCTGGCAGCAGGCCACCAGCTCGCCATCGCGCTCGACCACGAGCAGGACGCTGCCGGGGGTGGTGATGACCTCGCGCACGCCGCCCTCGTCGGTGCGCTGGCCGTCGAGGTAGTCGGCTTCCGTCGTCCAGCCGGCGCGGCTGCCCTCGCCGCGGTACGCGGACTCCACCAGCTCCACCAGGGCGGGGACGTCCGCTTCCTCGGCGGGGCGGAAGGTCAGGGCGGCGGTGGGGGCGTCGGCGGTGTCCATGGGCAGAGGGTAACCCGGCGGCGGCGTGCGCCCGGCGACGGGCGGGCATCACTTCGATGACACCGTCGGTCGATCCGGGAGGTCGTCCCGTGCACGGTCCCACGACGTCCGTCCTCTCCTGGCTGCTGGTACTGCTGTGCGCGGCCAGCGGCGCGTACTGCCTGGGCCGGGTGCGCAGAGCGGGCCGGGGCCCGGCGGCCGCGGTGGCGTCCGGGGAGGCCGTGATGGGCTTCGGGATGGCGGCGATGGCGGCGCCGCTGCCGGTCGGGCCGGGTCTGTCCTGGGCGCTGGTGGCGGTCTTCGGCGCGGCCGCCGTGCACGCGCTGTGGCTGCTGCGCGGCGGTGTGCACCACGCCCACCACCTGGTCGGCTCGGCGGCCATGCTCTACATGGCGCTGGCCGCCTCCGCCGCCGGGCCGGGTCAGGGGCACGGGCACGCCGCGGCGGGCGTACCGCTGCTGACCGGGGCGCTGCTGTGCTACTTCGCCGGGTACGTGCTGCTGGTCGGGGCCCGCCTGGTACCGGCGGGCGGCGGCCCCGCGCCGGTCGCCGGGGCGGCGGTGCCCGGCGCGGCGGTGCCCGGCGGGGCGGGCGAGCTGACCCGCGCGTGCCGCCTCGCCATGGGACTGGGGATGTTCGCGATGCTGCTCGCGGGGTGAGGCCCGCCGTGCGTGCGGCGCGCCGCGCGGGGTGAAGTCCCCGCCGGCGCAGGGGTGCCGGGGTGGCGGCCGCGGCAAACGTGTCCTGCGTCACCAATGACACCGGACCGTACCCGCGGGTCGTCCCCCGCTCATAGGCTGAGAGGCATGATGGTCCCCGCCGTTCTCCTGCTGCTCGGCGCCCTGACCGCGATGGTCGCCCCCCGTCTGCTGGCCCGTGCCGACTGGCCCGAACGCGAACCCGTGGTCGCGCTGTGGATGTGGCAGTGCGTGGTGGCCGCGGTGCTGCTGTGCCTGGGACTGTCGATGCTGCTCAGTGCGGCGGCGGCGTGGCAGGCGGTGCGGGGCCGGCTGTTCGCCACCGCCCCGCACGGGGTGGTCGAGGCGTACGCGCTCGGCGCGGGCGGGCCGTGGGCGGCCGGCACGGCGGTGGTGCTGGCCGGCGGCGCGGTGTGGAGCGGGGCGATGCTGACCCGCGAGGTGCTGCGGGCCCGCGCCCGGCGCGCGGCGCGACGGACCGAACTCCTGGTGCGCGCACCGCTGCTGCCCGGCGAGGACCCGGGCGGCGAGCGGCTGGTGCTGCTGGAGGGCGAGCGGCCCGACGCGTGGTGGCTGCCGGGCCCGGCACCTCAGTTGGTGGTGACGACGGCCGCGCTGCGCCGGCTCAAGGGGCGCCAGCTGGACGCCGTCCTGGCCCACGAGCAGGGGCACGCGGCGGCGCGGCACGACTGGCTGCTGCACTGCTCGCGGGCGCTCGCCGGCGGGTTCCCGCAGGTGCCGGTGTTCGCCGCGTTCGAGGCGCAGATGCACCGGCTGGTCGAGCTGGCGGCCGACGACGTGGCCTCGCGGCGGTTCGGCCGGCTCACGGTCGCGCTGGCGCTCGTCGGACTCAACGAGGACCGCGGGGTGTTCGGGCCGTGCGCCCCGGCGGACCACCATGTGCCGCAGCGCGTACGGCGGCTGCTCGCGGCCACCCCGCGGTTGTCCGCCGGGCGGCGGCTGCGGGTGGCGGCGCTGGCCACGCTGGTTCCGGCGGTGCCGCTGCTGGTGGCGTTCGTCCCGGGGCTGCGGGCGCTGTAGCCGCCGTGCGGGGCGGGGCCGGCGCGGGCGCGGCGGCGGACGGGTCCGCGGTCGGGACGTCCGAGGGTGCGAGGATCCAAGGCATGCACAGCCGTCCCGTACGCCTCACCGCCCTCGTCAGCACCGTGCTCGCCGTCGTCCTGACCGTGCTGGTCGTCCTGCGCCCACGGGCTCTGCTCACCGCCGACGCGCGGATCGCCGAGATTCTGCACGCCCACGCGGTGGCGCATCCCGGCTGGGTGGCCGTGGTGCGGGTGCTCAGCGACTGGGTGTGGGACCCGTGGACCATGCGCGTCCTGGCCGCCCTCGCCGTGGCGTGGCTGCTGCTGCGCGGGCAGCGCGAGCTCGCCGTCCGCTGGCTCGCTGCGACGGTCGCGGCCGCGCTGGTGTCGCAGGGGCTGAAGGCGCTGGTGGGGCGGCCGCGACCGCTGTGGCCGGACCCGGTGGCCTCCGCCGAGTACGCGGCGTACCCGTCGGGCCATGCCCTGACGGCGGCGGCGGTGTGCGTGCTGCTGCTGGCGCTGTTCCCCCGTTCCCGCCCGGTCCGGCTCGCGGTGGTGGTCTCGGTCGTGGGGGTCGGCCTGACCCGGATCTACCTGGGGGTGCACTGGTCGTCCGACGTGGTGGGCGGCTGGCTGCTGGGCACGGTGGTGGCACTGGTCGCGCTCGGCGGGGCACGGCGGCCGGCCCCGGTCGAGGTGCCCTCTTCTCCCGCGGCCGGACAACCGCGATCCTGATGCGGGTCCGCTCACAGGTTCGCCCGCACGTTCGCCCGCAGATTCGTTCGTGGATTCGTCCGCAGGTTCGCTCACGGTCCGCCACTCGCCCGTACGGTGCCCCCGGGAGGCCGCCATGCCCATGCTCGTGATCGAGGGAAGCTTCCGGGTCCTGGGGGCCCGGCCGGACGGGGACTCGGTGCGGTTCGTGCCGGACGACCCGGCCCACTGGGACCTCGTCCCCGGTCCGCACCCGGTGCGCCGCAACAAGGCCGGCTCGGCCCAGCTGCGCCTGGACGGCATCGACGCCCTGGAGACGCACTACGTGCCGGCGCACGGCGCCGAGCTGCACCAGCCGCCCCCGTACGCCGAGGCGGCGGCGGACGAGCTGATCCGCTGGCTCGGCTTCCTGTCGGTGCTGCGCGACGCCCACGGCACCGTCAGCTCCGCCGAGCCCGCCGCCGTCCCCGGCTACGTCCTGACCCGCGGCGCCGACGTCAACGGCCGCTGCGTGGCCCTCGCCGGACGCGGCCCGGCCCCCGCGCCGAGCGGGAGCGCGCTCCACGTGGACGTGCCCCTGCTGCGCCAGACCGCCAACGTCCACCAGCTGCGGCGGGGGCTCGCCTACCCGACGTACTACACCAAGCTCTACGTCGACCTGCGCGAGGAGATGACGGCGGCTGTGGCCGCGGCGCGCCAGGAGGGGCTCGGGGTGTGGCCGCTGGACCAGACCCTGAGCGGCGCCAAGATCGACGGGCTGGCGTCGCTGAGCGAGAGCACGGTGGTGCTGCCGAAGCTGTTCCGGCGGCTGGCCGACTACCTGACGCTGGGGGCGGGCGATCCGTCGCTCGGGGGGTTCGGGGCGTTCCTGGACCAGCGGGCCGACCGGGTGCTGGTGCTCCCGCGCGGCCAGTTCACGGGGCTGTCCACGGTGGTGGAGGTGGACGGGCAGAGCGTGCGGCTGAGCGTGCCGCCGGAGGACCTGGTCTTCGAGGAACGCTGAGCGGCCCGGGCGTACCGGAGCATGCCGAGACCGGTGTTGAGGCGATCCCCCGCGTCGCCCCAACACCGGAATCCTGCGCTGAGTATATTGGCTGCGAGCCAGTCAACGCAGGAGTAAGCATGTCCCCGCGCAGCGCATCGGTCAATGAAGAATTGCGGAGACGCTCGCGGGAGCGGCTCCTCCAGGCGACCGTGGAGCTCGTGGCCGAACGCGGGTACGAGGCGACCACCCTGGGTGACATCGCCGAACGGGCCGGCGCCGCCCGCGGACTGGTCTCGTACTACTTCCCCGGCAAGCGCCAGCTGCTGCAGTCGGCCGTGCACCGGTTGATGCACCGCACCCTGCGGGCGGCCCTGGAGCGCGAGCCGCTCCCCTCGGGGGCGGACGCCGGCCGGGAGCTGCTGGCCCGGGCGGTCGACGCCGTCCTGGGCCTGGCCCGCGACCAGCCGCTGCTCCTGCGCACGCACATGGCGGGCATCCTCCAGGCCGAGGGCTTCGTGCAGTGCCCGGAGCAGCAGCGGCTGGCCGAACTGCTGTGGGAGACCCTCTCCCGCTACGGCAGCACGGACGTGGACACCGACTACCCGATGCTGCGGGCGCTGCTGATGGGCGCGGTGTTCGCCCTCCTGCTGCCCGGTGCGCCGATGCCGCTCGCGCGGCTGCGGGCCGAGCTGTTCCAGCGCTACGGGCTGGACTGGGAGCTGGGTGTCCCGCCGGACGGCGCACCGCCCGGCGGAACGTCACTCCTCTGAGGGCGGGGCCGTCGGCTCCCCGGACCCCACCGGGCTCAGTGGTACTCGGGCTGCGACTGCACGTTCAGCCGGTCCAGCCACACCCACTTCGCCGGCGCGGTGCGCCAGTCGTCGAGCCTGAGCACGTCGAGGCCCTTGACGATGTCGTTCGAGTAGATGTGGCCGTTGTAGTAGTACGCCGACCAGGACCCGCCCAGGCTCAGGGTGTCCGTGGTGAGCGGGCCGCGCTCGAAGTAGGCGATCTCCTGGGGCCGGGTGGAGTCGGTGAAGTCCCAGACCGAGACCCCGCCCTGGTACCAGGCCTGGACCATGATGTCGCGGCCGCCGCCGACCGGGACCAGGGAACCGTTGTGGGCGACGCAGTTCTCGGTGTCGGCCTGGTGGCGCGGGATCTTGAAGTAGCTGCGGAAGACCAGTTTGCGCTGGTCACCGCGGCCCTGGATCTCGTAGATGCCGTCGGCGCCGCGGTGGGGTCCGGTGGCCTCGTTGCAGGTGGCGCCGCCACCGCCGCCGAGTTCGTCGGTGAACACCACCTTGTCGGCGCGCTCGTTGAAGGTGGCCGAGTGCCAGAAGGCGAAGTTCACGTTGTCCTGCACCCGGTCGATGACGCGGGGCTGCTCGGGCCGGCTGATGTCGAAGAGGATGCCGTCGCCCATGCAGGCGCCGGCGGCCAGGTCCTTCGAGGGCAGCACGGTGATGTCGTGGCAGCCGGTGGTCTTCGACACCCCCGGGTTGGTGGGCGCGCCGGGGTTGCCGCCGTCGGGGAAGAGGACCGGGAAGGCGACCACGGCGGCCTGCTCGGGCGTCCTGCGGGGCACCTTGACGACGGAGATGCCGTCGTGCGGCGGCCGGCAGTCGGGATAGGCCTCGTTCGGGGAGTACGAGGAGACGTAGAGGTAGAGGTCCCGGTCGCCGGGGACCAGGGTGTGCGTGTGGGAACCGCAGGCTGTCTCGACGGACTTGATGTACTTGGGGTTCTTCTTGTCCTTGATGTCGAAGATCTTGATGCCTTCCCACGACGACTTCTCGGTCGCGGGCTGGGAGATGCTGTTGCAGGAGTCGTCGCTGCGCGAGGAGTCGGTGGAGAGGAAGAGCAGGTCGCCGGAGACCGAGATGTCGTTCTGGCCACCGGGGCAGAGCACGGTCGTGACCGTCTTGGGGGCCTTGGGGTCGGCGATGTCGTAGATGGTGAAGCCGTTGTAGTTGCCGGCGTAGGCGTACCGGCCCTGGAAGGCCAGGTCGGTGTTGATGCGCTCCGGGTCGGGGCTCGGGACCGTGGTCAGGTGCTTGACGTTCGGGCTGTGGACGATCTGGTCCTGCCCGGGTGAACCGGTCGCGGACCGGGCGCCGGGGGTGATCCGCAGGTCGCCGGGGTCGGGTGTGGCGGCCGCGGGTCCGGCGGCCAGCAGGGTGGCGAGGAGTCCGGCCGCGGTCGCGGCCACCCCCAGGCTCCTGCGTCGCACCCGGTGGGGGTGGGAAGTCGTCACGGTGCTCTCCCTGGGGTACGTCTGGAGTACGTGCAGACCCGGGCAGTATCTTCCTTTTCATGGACATGGCAAAAGGGTTACTGCGGCCAACCGCGTTCGCGGGCGTCGTCGTCTCGCTCGTCCTGGTCCTGGCCGGCTGTCAGGACGGCGACGGCCCGGACGCCGCCGCGGACGGCCGGCCGGTGGTGATCGCCCCCGGGCGTCCCGGCGAGGACGCGCGCACGCTCTCGCCCGAGCAGGCCGCGAAGGAACGCCCTGACGACAGCCCCAACGCGGCCGACCACGGCTACGTGCGGCACATGATCGAGCACCACCGGCAGGCGCTGACCATGACGGCCCTGGCCCCGGACCGGGCCTCGGGCGACGCCGTCAAGCGGCTCGCGGAACGGATCTCGGCGGCCCAGAAGCCGGAGATCGGGGCCATGGAAGGGTGGCTGGCCAAGCACCCCGCGCCCGCCGCCGCAGCGGGCGGGCACGACCACCACGCGATGCCCGGGATGGCCACCGAGCAGCAGCTCAAGGAGCTCTCCGAGGCCCGGGGCGCCGCCTTCGACCGGCTCTTCCTGACCCTGATGATCGCCCACCACGAGGGCGCCCTGAAGATGGCCGGCGAGGTACTGGCGGGCGGCAACAACGTCACCGTCGAGGAGATGGCGAACGACGTGGTGGTGCAGCAGACGGCCGAGATCCACCGGATGCGCGCGATGGGCTGACGCCGGCAGGGGCAGGTGCCATCCTGGGAACCAACGTGGTGAGGAGCTCCGCCATGCTTCGTGTCGCCGTCGTCGGATCCGGGCCCAGCGGGGTCTACGCCGCCCAGGCGCTGGTCACGCAGCGCGAGGTGCCCGGGGTCCGGGTGGACGTGCTGGACCGCCTCCCGTGCCCGTACGGGCTGGTGCGCTACGGCGTGGCCCCCGACCACGAGAAGATCAAGTCGCTCCAGGGCAATCTGCGCGGGGTGCTGGAGGACGAGCGCATCCGCTTCCTCGGCCATGTCGAGGTCGGCGGACCGGAGCTGAGCACGGCACGGCTGCGGGAGCTGTACCACGCGGTGGTGTACTGCGTGGGGGCCGCCCGCGACCGCACCCTGGGCATCCCCGGCGAGGACCTGGCCGGGGTGCACTCGGCGACCTCGTTCGTCTCCTGGTACAGCGCCCACCCCGACGCCGAGGACGAGGCGTTCGGGCTGTCCCGGGTGCACGCGGCGGTGGTGGTCGGGGCGGGCAACGTCGCCGTGGACGTGACCCGCGTCCTGGCTCGCGGCGCCGCCGAGCTCGCCCCCACCGACATGCCGCACGGGGCACTGAACGCCCTGGCCGGCAGTGCCGTGCGCCGGGTGGAGATGGTGGCCCGGCGCGGGCCCTCGCAGGGCAAGTTCACCACCAAGGAGCTGCGCGAGCTGGGCACCCTGCCGGGCGTCGCCGTCGACGTGGACCCGGCCGAACTGGCCCTGGACCCGGCGTACACCGACCCGGCGGCCGTTCTGCCCGCCGGGAACCGGCGCAACGTGGAGGTGCTGCGCGGCTGGGCGGAGCAGGGCCCGCGGGACGCGGAGCGGCGGATCGCCCTGCGGTTCTTCCTGCGTCCGGTCGAAGTGCTCGGCGACGGGGCCGGGCGGGCCGCCGCGGTGCGGTTCGAGCGGACCGTGCCGGACGGGCGCGGCGGGGTGCGGGGCACCGGGACGTACGAGGACGTCGAGGCGCAGCTGGTGCTGCGTTCGGTCGGGTACCTGGGGGTGCCGCTGCCGGGACTGCCCTTCGACCCGGCGACCGGGACCGTGCCGCACGCCGCGGGCCGGGTGGTCCGCGACGGGCGGGTGTCGGTCGGCGAGTACGTGGCGGGCTGGATCAAGCGCGGGCCGACCGGGGTGATCGGCACCAACCGGCCGTGCGCCAAGGAGACCGCCTCCTCCCTGCTCCAGGACGCCGGCGCGCTGGCCCGGCGCGACCTGCCGGACGAGCCGCTGGAGGCCCTCCGGGCGGCCGGGCTGCGGCCCGTCACGTGGCCGGGATGGCTGGCGATCGAGTCGGCCGAGCGGGAACTGGGCCGGACCCTGGGACGGGGCTCGGTGAAGATCCCGGACTGGCCGGGGCTGCTGGGCGCTGCGGGCGCGTCGTAGCGGAGCCGGGCGACCGGTCGCGTGCCTACGGCGCCAGCCGGGCCTCCTCGGCGGCGGCGGCGGTGAGCACGCTGTCGAGGAGGCCCGGGAAGAGCGTGTCGAGGTCGGTGCGGCGCAGGCCGTTCATCTTGGCCGTGCCGCGGTAGGTCTGACGTACGACACCGCACTCGCGCAGCACCCGGAAGTGGTGCGTGGTGGTCGACTTCGTCACCGGCAGCTCGAAGTGCGAGCAGGACAACTCGTCCTCGCTGTCGGCCAGTTCCCGGACGATCACCAGCCGGACCGGGTCGGAGAGGGCGTGCAGGACGCCCTCGAGCCGGATGTCGGCGGGCTCGGGATGGGGGAGGGTGCGGGCCGCCTCACGTTCCGTCATGTGCTGTGCTCCGCTCGCTCGGTGGTCTGTCCCCTCCCCCATGGTACGAAGTGCCGGTTCAGGACCGGTGGTACTGGTCGGGGGTGCGCACCTGCGCGCCCAGCTCCCGCGCGGCGCGGCGGGCGAAGTACGGGTCGCGCAGCAGCTCGCGGCCCAGCAGCACCGCGTCGGCCTCGCCGTTGGCGAGGATCTTCGCCGCCTGCTCGGGCTCGGTGATCATGCCCACCGCGGCCACCGGCAGGCTGGTCTCCGCCTTGACCCGGGCGGCGAAGGGCACCTGGTAGCCGGGGCCGGTCGGGATCCGGACCCCGGGGGCCAGGCCACCGCTGGAGACGTCCAGCAGGTCCACCCCGTGCTCGTGGAGGGTGGCGGCCAGCCGCACGGTGTCGTCCACGGTCCAGCCGTTCTCCGCCAGCCAGTCGGTGGCCGAGATCCGGAAGAACAGCGGCAGGTCGGCCGGCCAGACGGCGCGGACGGCGTCGACGACCTCCAGGGCGAAGCGGACGCGGTTCTCGTAGGAGCCGCCGTAGGCGTCGGTGCGCCGGTTGCTGTGCGGGGAGAGGAACTCGCCGATCAGGTAGCCGTGGGCGCCGTGGATCTCCACCACCCGGTACCCGGCGGCGAGGGCGCGCCGGGCGGCCTCGGCGAACTGCGCCGTGATCCGGTGGATCTCGTCGACGGTGAGCTCGTGCGGCACCGGGTGGCCCTCGTCGAACGGGACGGCGCTCGGCGCGCTCGGCCGCCAGCCGTGCTCCTCGGGGCCGACGGGGGCGCCGCCCTTCCACGGCCTGCCGGTGGAGGCCTTGCGGCCGGCGTGGGCGAGCTGGATGCCCGGCACGGTGCCCTGCGCGGTGAGGAACCCGGTGATCCGGCGCAGCGCCTCGACCTGGGTGTCGTTCCAGATGCCGAGGTCGTAGGGGGTGATCCGGCCCTCCGGGGAGACCGCGGTGGCCTCCTGGAGGATCAGGCCGGTGCCGCCGGTGGCGCGGGCCGCGTAGTGGGTGAAGTGCCAGTCGTTCGCCACGCCCGCATTCGGCCCGAAGGCCTCCGCGCTGTACTGGCACATGGGCGCCATCCACAGGCGGTTGGGCAGCGTGACCGAGCGGAGGGTGCAGGGCTCGAACAGGGCAGTGCTCATGAGGGGCTCTCCAGGACCTCGACCTGTAAGTACGAGAGACACCGTACTACGAAATCTCTCGTAGTACGAGACCTCTCGTACCAGCGGTGCGGAAAGGGTGGGCGGCACGGCATCGCGCGACCGGACCGTTGTCGGTGGCCGGGTGCAGACTGTCCGCAAGACGCTTTTTTCAGGACACCGACGTCCGGAGGGTGCGGCCATGACCGATGTGCTGCTGCTGGTGGGAACGCGCAAGGGCCTGTTCGTCGGGCGCCGTCGGGACGACGGTCCGTGGCACTTCGACGGCCCGCACTTCAACGCCCAGGCCGTGTACGCCGTCGCCGTCGACCGGCGGGGGCCCACGCCCCGGCTGCTGGTGGGCGGGGACAGCGCCCACTGGGGGCCCTCGGTGTTCACCTCGGACGACCTGGGGGCCACCTGGCGGGAACCGGCCCGTCCGGCGGTGCGGTTCCCGAAGGACACCGGGGCCTCGCTGGAGCGGGTCTGGCAGTTGCACCCGGCGGGCCCCGAGGCGCCGGACGTGGTGTACGCCGGGACGGAGCCGGCGGCCCTGTTCCGCTCGACCGACCGCGGGGAGTCCTTCGAGCTGGTCCGGCCGCTGTGGGAGCACCCGACCCGCAAGGACTGGATGCCGGGCGGCGGGGGCGAGGCCGTGCACACGGTGATCACGGACCCGGCCGACGCGGACGCGGTGACGGTCGCCGTCTCGACGGCCGGGGTGTTCCGCACCCGGGACGGCGGCGCGAGCTGGGCGCCGTCCAACCGCGGGGTGTCGGCCGTCTTCCTGCCGGACCAGCACCCCGAGTTCGGCCAGTGCGTGCACAAGATCGCCCAGGACGCCGGCGACACCGACCGGCTGTACCTGCAGAACCACTGGGGGGTCTACCGCAGCGACGACGCCGGCGGACGGTGGACGGACATCGGCGCCGGGCTCCCCTCGGACTTCGGGTTCGCCGTCGCCGCCCACCCGCACCGGCCGGACACCGCCTACCTCTTCCCGCTGAACGCCGACTCCGACCGGGTCCCGGCCGAACGCCGCTGCCGCGTCTTCCGCACCCGGGACGCGGGCGCCACGTGGGAGCCGCTGACGGCGGGCCTGCCGGACGGCGACCACTACGGCACGGTGCTGCGGGACGCGCTGTGCACGGACGACGCCGACCCGGCCGGCATCTACTTCGGCAACCGCAACGGCGAGTTGTACGCCAGCGCCGACGACGGCGACAGCTGGCAGATGCTGGCCTCGCACCTGCCGGACGTCCTGTGTGTCCGGGCGGCGGTGATCGGCCACTAGAGTGACCCGATGTGGCAGCACGACCGTTGAACGAGATCGTCGAAGCAGGCTGGGCACGCGCGCTGGAGCCGGTGGCGGGGCAGATCGCCGCCATGGGCGACTTCCTGCGCACGGAGATCGCGGCCGGACGCACCTACCTCCCGGCGGGGGCGCACGTCCTGCGCGCCTTCCAGCAGCCCTTCGAGGAGGTCCGGGTCCTGATCATGGGACAGGACCCGTACCCGACCCCCGGGCACGCGGTGGGCCTGTCGTTCTCGGTGGCGCCCGAGGTGCGCCCGGTCCCGGGCAGCCTGGAGAACATCTTCCGCGAGCTGCACAGCGACCTGGGCCACCCCCGGCCCGCCAACGGCGACCTCACCCCGTGGACCCGGCAGGGCGTGCTGCTGCTGAACCGCGCCCTGACCACCGCGCCCCGCAAGCCCGGCGGGCACCGGGGCAAGGGCTGGGAGGCGGTGACCGAGCAGGCCATCCGCGCCCTGGTCGCGCGGGGCACCCCCCTGGTGTCGGTGCTCTGGGGACGCGACGCCCGCAACCTGCGGCCCCTGCTGGGCGACCTGCCGGCGGTGGAGTCGGCGCACCCCTCCCCCATGTCGGCCGACCGCGGCTTCTTCGGCTCGCGGCCCTTCAGCAGGGTGAACGACCTGCTGGTGCGGCAAGGGGCGCAGCCCGTGGACTGGAGTCTGCCGGCCGCCCGTTGAACCTGTCAGTTCTTCACCGGATAAATACGGACAGATAACACTCAGCCCACCCCTCCCCGAACACCTGGTTCCGATAAGCCAGTAGCATGCGGCGCCATGAGCACCCCCACTGGGCCCGCGAACGGCCTGCCCGTACGAATGCCGCGACCCCGCCCGACCGGAAGGCACCGCCGGCCCGAGCCCGCGGTCGCGCCCGAGGGCGCGCCCGCGCTGGTGCTCGCCGTGCCGGGTGCCCCTTCCGCCGCCGCGCGGGGGCTCGCGGAGGAGATCCTCAGCATCGGCCGCTCCGAGCTGCCCGGCCTGGACGCGCGGATCGGCTACCTGGAGGGCGAGGACCCGCAGGACGGTTCCGCCCCTGAGTTCCCCTCGCTCTCCGGCGTGCTGACCGCGGTGGCGCAGGAGCGCGCCGCGCGCGCGGAGTTCGCCCGGGCCGCGGGCCAGGACGTGCCGGCGCCCACCGGCCCGGACGCCGTGGTGGTCCCGCTGCTGGCCGGCCCCGACGCCGACCTGCTGCGCCGCATCCGGCAGGCCCTGATGGACAGCTCCGCGGCCGTCGAGCTCGCCGACGTCCTGGGCCCGCACCCGCTGCTGGCCGAGGGCCTGCACGTCCGGCTGTCCGAGGCGGGCCTGGCCCGCGCGGACCGGGCGCGGCTGTTCACCGTCGCCACCGCGGCGGACGGCATCATCCTGGCCACCACCGGCGGCGAGGAGGCCGTCCAGGCCGCCGGGATCACCGGCATGCTGCTGGCCGCCCGGCTGGCGGTGCCCGTGATGGCCGCCGCCCTCGACCAGGAGGGCTCGGTCGCCTCGGTCGCCCAGCAGCTGCGCGGCGCCGGTTCGGTGCAGCTGGCGCTCGCGCCGTACCTGATCGGCCCGGAGGCCGCCGACGGCCTGCTGGACACCGCCTGCAAGGAGGCCGACTGCGCCACCGCCGAGGTGCTCGGCGCGTACCCGGCCATCGGCAAGCTCGCGGTGGCGCAGTACGGCGCCGCCCTCGGCCTGCCGCAGAACGCCGGCGCCCACTGACACCACCGCCGGCCGCGGGACGGCCGGCGCGTGCCGCGAGGCCCGCTCCCGTCGGTCGACGGGTGCGGGCCTCGTGTCGTCGCGGGCGGCCGCGGGTCAACCGGACCCGGCCGCCCGGCGACCGCGGGCCTCAGCCGAAGACCACACAGGTGGCCGCCGGTACCGCGAGCGAGCCGGCCCGGTGGGGCCGTCCGGTGGCCGGGTCCACGTCGAACCAGGTCACGTCACCGGAGCGCTCGTGGGCCGCGTAGAGCCGGCCCGCCGGCCCGAGGGCGAGGTCGCGCGGCCAGTGGCCGCCGCTGGGCACGCAGGCGGTGGGGCGGGGCAGCAGCGGTCCGTCGGCGAGCGACAGCACCGCGATCGTGTCGGCGCCGCGGACGGCGGCCCAGACGAACCGGCCGTCCGGGGCGACCACCACGGCCGAGGGGTAGGCCCGTACGGCGCCCGGAGCCGCCTCCTGCGCCACCGGAACCTCTCCGACCACCTCCAGCCGCCCGGCCGCCGCGTCCCAGCGGCAGACGGTCAGCAGCGGCCGCAACTCGCCCAGCACGTAGACCGCCTCGCCGTCCGGGTGGAAGGCGAGGTGGCGGGGACCGTTGCCGGCCGACAGCGCGGTCTCCGCGTGCAGGCGCAGCTCCGGGTCCCGCGCACCGTACACCCGCACCGAGTCCGTGCCGAGGTCGACGCCGAGCACCCAGCGGCCGCCGGGGTCGGGCAGCACCTGGTGCGCGTGCGGCCCGCCCTGGCGGTCCGGGTCGGGGCCGGAGCCCCGGTGGCGCACGACCGTGGCGGCCCCCGAAATCCGTCCGTCCGGCGCCAGCGGGAGCGCACCGACGCCGCCCGTGGTGTAGTGCGCGGTGAACAGCCTCCTCCCGGCGACGGACAGGTGCGTGGGGCCGGACCCGCCGACCGGCGCGGCGGGACCCAGGACCGTGAGCCCGCCCCCGGCGGACGTGCGGAAGGCCTGGACGGCTCCCCGCTCGCTCTCGCTCACGGCGTAGAGCACGCCGCCGTCGGCGGAGAGCGCCAGGTACGAGGGGTCGGCGACGGCGTCGCTGACGGAGAGCGGGGTCAGGCCGCCGGTCGCCGGATCGACGGCCGCGGTGGTGATCCCGCGGCCGCCCGCCGACGTGAACGAGCCGATGTGGGCCCGCAGTCCACTTCCCACGCTGTTCCCCTCTCCTGACGGTCCGGCGCCGGATCCGTGCGCCGACCGTAGCAGAAGGTCTAGACCAGATTCCGCCCTGCGGCCCGGTCCGCCGCACCCTCGTGGTGCACGAAGGCGGGCGTGGCCTGCCGGTCCTCGTAGGTGCGGTGGAAGACCGGGGTGGCGGAGCCGGAGATCGGCGGCACGATCCACGACCAGTCGGCCCCGACGTCGCGGCCCTTGCGCTCCTCCCGGGCGAGGTGGGTCAGGAAGCGGCGGGACTCCGAGTGGTGGTCGGCGATGGTGACCCCGGCGCGGTCGAAGGAGTGCAGCACCGCCCGGTTCAGCTCGACGAGCGCCCTGTCCTTCCACAGCGAGCGGTCGCTGCCGGTGTCCAGGCCGAGCCTGCGGGCCACCAGGGGCAGCAGGTTGTAGCGGTCGGCGTCCCCGAGGTTGCGGGCGCCGATCTCGGTGCCCATGTACCAGCCGTTGAACGGGGCCGCCGAGTAGTGGACCCCGCCGATCTCCAGGCACATGTTGGAGATGGCCGGGACCGCGTGCCAGCGCAGGCCCCAGTCCGCCCAGGGGTCCTCGCCGGGGTGCTCGATGGGCACCTCCAGCACCGCGTCGGCGGGGAGGTCGAACCAGCGGGGTTTGTCGTCGCACCCCTGCACCACGAGCGGGAGCAGGTCGAACGGGGTGCCGGCCCCGCCGGACCAGCCCAGGGCCCGCAGGGCCTCGGTGAGCTCCCGGTTGCGGGGGTCCCCTACCGTGACCGAGGGGTGGTCGCCGTAGCCGGCGTAGCGGATCAGCTGCTCGCTCCAGATGAGCGGGCCGGGGCGGTCGGGGGTCTCCTGGGCGAAGACCGTGATGGTCGGGCGGATCCGGCCGCCGTTCGTCGCCTCGCGCAGGTGCTCCACGCACTCGGCGGCGATCTCGTCGGCGCCGGTGATCTCCCTGCGGTCGCGCACCCGCAGGGAGTTCCAGTAGAGCCGGCCTATGCAGCGGTTGCTGTTGCGCCAGGCGACCCGGGCACCGTGCACGAGTTCCTCGGGGGTGTGGCGGTAGGTTCCGGTTTCCTCGATCTCGGCGCGTACGGCCGCGATACGATGGCCCGGATCACCCGCCCCCGGGGTCTCTCTGTGGAAGAGCCGGATGAACTCCTCCGCCGCGTCCGCCGTCTGAGCGGTCGTCAGGCGCTCGTGAAGTATTTCCATTCCGGGCGGTTACCCCCTGTCCGGCCAGATCCACCCTGTATTTGCCGCATGAATGTGCGGTGGACACTCACCCGTTGTACATGCCGCAGGTCAGGGGCGGGGGCCGGACGGAGGAGGAACACCTCCTCCGGGTGATGTAGCGCCGAGGGGCTTGCGCGGGCGGCTCAGGAACCGACCAGCGGCGAGGGCCGGGTGCTGCGCAGCGGGGAGTCGAGCTCGACGAGCACCCGCTCCAGGCCGTGCAGGTGCGCCAGCGCGGGCTGCGCCGCGGCCGCGGGGGCGTCGGGGCGGTCGGATGCGG
>NZ_JAJAUY010000038.1 GCF_020532625.1 Streptomyces antimicrobicus
CGGCAGAAGGACGGCACGCCCCGGCCCCGGCCGGCCGGCACCGCGACCGGGCCCGACCCCGCCGCCCTGCCCGACCTGCTCGACCACCCCGACCCCGGCATCGCGGCCGAGGCCGCCGCCGTGGAGAACCTGCTGCGCTGCTGGGTGCGCGAGCGCGGCATCCGCCGGCCCGACGGCCCCGCCGGCACCCTGCTGCGGATCCCGCTGCCCGCCTGCGGCACCGCCCTGCTGGTCGCCGTACGCCACTGGTCCGCCGTCGGCTGGCACCGCTTCGCCCCCGCCCGGCTGGAGACCGCGCCCCCCGACGCCCCCGCCCTCGACGCCGTCACCCTCGCCGCCCTGCTCGCCCGCGAGGGCGGCAGCCGCGGAACCGACCTGGTCGCCCGGGTCGCGGACTCCGTGCGGCGCACCACCGAGTTCGTGACCGACCGGCGCGAGCGCCCCACCCCGCCCGCCCCCGTCGCCGGCCACCTCTTCCTCAGCGCCGAACAGTCCCTCCTGCTCGGCCACCCCCTCCAGCCCGACCCCAAGAGCCGCGAAGGGCTGACCGAGGCCGAGGTCCGCCGCTACTCGCCCGAGCTCCACGGCTCCTTCCCCCTGCACTGGACGGCCGTCGACCGCTCCGTCCTCGCCACCGACTCCGCCTGGACCGAAGGCGGCCGCCCCGTCACGGCCGACGAACTCCTCCTGCGGCTCGCCCCCGGGCTGAAGCTGCCGGCCGGCACCGCACCCCTGCCCCTGCACCCCTGGCAGGCCCGCGAGGTCCACCAGCGGCCCGCCGTCGCCGCCCTGCGCGAGGCCGGGCTGCTGCACGACCTCGGCCCGTACGGCGACCCGTGGTTCCCCACCTCCTCCGTCCGCACCGTCCAGCGGCCCGGCAGCCCCGCCATGCTCAAGCTGTCCCTGGCCGTGCGCATCACCAACTCCCGCCGCGAGAACCTCCGCAAGGAGCTGCACCGCGGTGTCGAGGTGCACCGGCTGCTGCGCACCGGGCTCGCCGACGAGTGGCAGGCCCACCACCCCCGCTTCGACATCGTCCGCGACCCCGCCTGGGTCGCCGTCGACTCCCCGGACGGCACCCCCGTCCCCGGGCTGGACGCCGTCCTGCGCCACCACCCCTTCCGTCCCGGCGACGACGCGGTGTGCGTGGCGGCGCTGACCTCGCCGCGGCCCTGGCCCGGCCGGACCGCCATGCGCTCCCGGCTCGCCGACACCGTCTTCCGGCTCTCCGCCGGCACCGGGCGGCCCCCCTCCGCCGTCGCCGCCGAGTGGTTCCTGCGCTACCTCGACCACGTCGTCCTGCCGGTGCTGGCCTTCGACCACCTCGCCGGGATCGCCCTCGAAGCCCACCAGCAGAACACCCTGGTCCTGCTCGACGACGCCGGCTGGCCCGTCGGGGGCCGGTACCGGGACAACCAGGGCTACTACTTCCGCGCCTCGCGCCGCGCCGAGCTGGAGCGCCGGCTGCCCGGCATCGGCGCCGCCAGCGACACCTTCGTCCCCGACGCCGTCGCCGACGAACGCTTCGCCTACTACCTCGGCATCAACAACGTGCTCGGCCTCGTCGGCGCCTTCGGATCCCAGCAGCTGGCCGACGAACGGGTCCTGCTCGCGGCCTTCCGCCGCTTCCTCGGCAAGGCCTCCCACCTCGGCCCGCTGCCGGCCCGGCTGCTCGACTCGCCCACCCTGCGCTGCAAGGCCAACCTCCTCACCCGTCTCGGCGGTCTGGACGAGCTGGTCGGTCCCGTCGACACCCAGTCCGTCTACGTCACCGTCTCCAACCCCCTGCACGCCTGACCGAACCCCCTGCACGCCTGACCGGGAGCCCCCATGCACCCCCTCACGGCCCCGACCGCCGCCACCCCCGCCGGCCTCGTCGCCGGCGGCACCCCGCCGCCGCCCCGGTTCGCCGCCGGTGTGCTGCCCCTGCTCGCCGAGGCCGACCTGCTCGACAGCCCGGCCGTCTGGGGCACCACCCGTACCCCGGCCGGTGCCTTCCGGCTCGACCCCGTACGCCCCGACCGGGACCTGGACCTGATCGCCGGCTGGATGAACGACCCCGAGGTGGCCGCGTTCTGGCAGCTCGCCGGACCCGCGTCCGTGACCGCCGCCCACCTGCGCGCCCAGCTGCGCGGTGACGGCCGCAGCATCCCCTGCCTGGGCGTCCTCGACGGCACCCCGATGAGCTACTGGGAGATCTACCGGGCCGACCTCGACCCGGTCGCCCGGCACTACGCCGCCCGCCCCCACGACACCGGCATCCACCTGCTGCTCGGGGCGGCGGCGGACCGGGGCCGGGGGCTCGGCACCGTGCTGCTGCGGGCCGCGGCCGACCTGGTGCTCGACAACCGGACGCGCTGCACCCGGGTCGTCGCCGAGCCGGACGTCCGCAACACCCGCTCGGTCTCGGCCTTCCTCAGCTCCGGCTTCCGGCTCGCCGAAACGATTGACCTCCCGGACAAGCGCGCGGCGCTCATGATCCGCGAGCGGGCGCTGCGCACGCTCCTGTGAGGGGCGCGCGCGCCGCGGGCGGCGGCCTGATCCCGCCCCTCGCCCGGCGGGAATGCGGTCACTGTCGGTGGCGCCCCGTAGGCTGGGAAGCGCTATGACGAAGCCCTCCCTCCCCGACCTGCTGCACGCCGCCGTCACCGCCGTCGGCGGCACGGAGCGTCCCGGCCAGGTGGCCATGGCGGAAGCCGTCGCCGAAGCGATCGACGACAACTCCCACCGGCTCATCCAGGCCGGCACCGGCACCGGAAAGTCCCTCGGCTACCTGGTGCCCGCCCTCGCCCACGGCGAGCGCGTGGTCGTGGCCACGGCCACCCTCGCGCTCCAGCGGCAGCTCGTCGAGCGGGACCTGCCCCGCACGGTGGAGGCACTGCACCCGCAGCTGCGCCGCCGGCCGCAGTTCGCCATGCTCAAGGGCCGCTCCAACTACCTGTGCCTGCACCGGCTGCACGAGGGCGCCCCGCAGGACGAGGAGGACGGCCTCTTCGACCAGTTCGAGGCGGCCGCCCCCAGCAGCAAGCTGGGCCAGGACCTGCTGCGCCTGCGCGACTGGGCCGACGAGACCGAGTCCGGCGACCGGGACGACCTGACGCCGGGCGTCTCCGACAAGGCCTGGTCGCAGATCTCGGTCTCCTCCCGCGAATGCCTGGGCGCGACCAAGTGCCCCTACGGTGCGGAGTGCTTCGCCGAGGCCGCCCGCGAGCGCGCCAAGCTCGCCGACGTCGTGGTCACCAACCACGCGCTGCTGGCCATCGACGCGATCGAGGGCGCCCCGGTGCTGCCGGAGCACGAGGTGCTGATCGTCGACGAGGCCCACGAGCTGGTCTCCCGCGTCACCGGCGTCGCCACCGGCGAGCTCACCCCGGGGCAGGTCAACCGCGCGGTCAAGCGCGCGGCCAAGCTGGTCGACGAGAAGACGGCGGACGCCCTGCAGACGGCGTCCGAGTCCTTCGAGCGGATCATGGAGCTGGCCCTGCCGGGCCGGCTGGAGGTGGTCCCGGAGGACCTCGGCTACGCCCTGCTGGCCCTGCGGGACGCCGCCCGGGATGTGATCTCCGCGATCGGGGCGACCCGTGACAAGTCCGTCGCCGACGAGGACGCCGTCCGCAAGCAGGCCCTGGCCGCCGTGGAGAACGTGCACGCGGTGGCCGAGCGGATCACCACCGGCTCCGAGTACGACGTCGTCTGGTACGAGCGCCACGACCGGTTCGGAGCGACGTTGCGGGTGGCTCCGCTGTCGGTGTCCGGGCTGCTGCGCGAGAAGCTCTTCGAGGACCGCTCGGTCGTGCTGACCTCGGCCACCCTCAAGCTCGGCGGGGACTTCAACGGCGTCGCGGCCTCGCTCGGCCTGTCGCCGGAGGGCGTCGAGGCGGAGGACGCGCCGGTCTGGAAGGGCCTGGACGTCGGCTCGCCGTTCGACTACCCCAAGCAGGGCATCCTCTACGTCGCCAAGCACCTGGCCACACCGGGCCGCGAGGGGACCCGCGGCGACATGATGGACGAGCTGGCGGAGCTGATCGAGGCGGCCGGCGGGCGGACGCTCGGCCTGTTCTCCTCGATGCGCGGGGCCAAGGCGGCGGCGGAGGAGCTGCGGGGCCGCCTCGACCATCCGATCCTGCTCCAGGGCGAGGAGACGCTCGGCGAGCTGATCAAGAACTTCGCGGCCGACCCGCGCACCTGCCTGTTCGGCACGCTGTCGCTGTGGCAGGGCGTGGACGTGCCCGGCCCGAGCTGCCAGCTGGTGGTCATGGACCGGATCCCGTTCCCGCGGCCGGACGACCCGCTGATGAGCGCCCGGCAGAAGTCGGTCGAGGAGCACGGCGGCAACGGCTTCATGGCGGTCGCCGCGACCCACGCGGCCCTGCTGATGGCCCAGGGCGCGGGCCGGCTGGTCCGGGCCTCGGGGGACCGGGGCGTGGTGGCGGTCCTGGACCCGCGCCTGGCCACCGCCCGCTACGGCAGCTTCCTGAAGGCCTCGCTCCCGGACTTCTGGTACACCACGGACCGCAACCAGGTCCGCAGGTCCCTCGCGGCGATCGACGCGGCGGCGCAGCAGGACGGGAAGTAGCCGGCGCGGCGTCGGCCCGGGAGCGCGGGGCCGCCCGCGACAAGGGGGCGCCCGCGGACAAGGGGCCGCCCGCGGACGAGGGGGCGCCCCGGGACCGGCGCAGGGGGTCCCGGGGCTGATTGCGGCGGCGGTCGCTTCAGACGCGCCGCAGGACGGCGACGACCTTGCCGAGGATGGTCGCCTCGTCGCCGGGGATCGGCTGGTAGGCGGAGTTGTGGGGGAGCAGCCAGACGTGGCCGTCCTCGCGCTTGAAGCGCTTGACGGTGGCCTCGCCGTCGAGCATGGCGGCGACGATGTCGCCGTTCTCCGCGACCGGCTGGCGGCGGACCGTGACCCAGTCGCCGTCGCAGATGGCCGCCTCGATCATCGAGTCGCCGACGACCTTGAGCACGAAGAGCTCACCGTCGCCGACGAGCTGCCGGGGGAGCGGGAAGACGTCCTCGACCGATTCCTCGGCGAGGATCGGCCCGCCGGCCGCGATCCGGCCGACCAGGGGAACGTAGGAGGCGGCGGGCTTGCCGGCGGTGTCGGTGGGGGCCGAGCTGGGCTGGTCCGAGCCGCGGACCTCGTAGGCGCGGGGCCGGTGCGGGTCGCGCCGCAGGAAGCCCTTGCGCTCCAGGGCCATGAGCTGGTGGGCGACCGAGGACGTGCTGGACAGGCCGACCGCCTGGCCGATCTCCCGCATGGACGGCGGGTAACCGCGCCGCTGCACCGAGTCCCGGATGACCTCGATGACCCGCCGCTGCCGGTCCGTGAGGCCGGAGCTGTCGGCGCGGATGCCGGGAGGCCGCCCGGGGAGCGAACGCGCGGGCCTCAGGGTGTCGGGGTCCGGATTCATGGAAGCGTCGTTCATGGCGTGCACCGGGTCGAGTCGGCTCTGGGAGCGGTTCTGGGCAGTGATGGCGGCACTGTCTGCTGCGGTCGTGGTCACGTCGGCGGCCCCTCTCGGAATGTTCTCCCTAGTCAGCCAACGGTAGTTGCTTTCGAAAGGTTGCGCCAAACACACGTTCGAGTGAAAAATCGCAGATCGCCCTGCGTGGCGGCAATGAGAGGTGTATGAGCGGGCCGTTCCGGTGCCTGGTTCGGGGCCCGTTCCGGTGGCTGTTTGTCGAATGCGGGTTCGGCTCCGCGTTTCGCTGATTACGGTACCCTTCCCGGTCGGAACTCGACCGTCCGGGTATGCGCCCAGTGTGTCAGCAGGACCCTCCGTATCCGGTCAGCCACGCCGCGACACGCTCGCGCGGAAATACTGCGAAACCCAAGATCTAGTGGTTGGATGGGCGGCGCCACCCAGGGGTTGTGGTCGCCGGTCAACGGGGTCCGCGACATCGCATATGCTGGTGGCTGCTTCAGGAGCCCCTCACGACGGCCTCGACCGTCGCTCTCAGGGCTGCGCCTGGGCAATTCAGTCGTGCCAAGAGGAGGGTTGGGAAGCCGTGCACTGCCCCTTCTGCAGGCACCCCGACAGCCGCGTCGTCGACAGCCGCACCACGGACGACGGCACGTCGATCCGCCGGCGCCGCCAGTGCCCGGACTGCTCCCGTCGCTTCACGACGGTGGAGACCGCGTCGCTGATGGTGATCAAGCGCAGCGGGGTGACGGAACCCTTCAGCCGCACCAAGGTCATCTCGGGCGTGCGCAAGGCGTGCCAGGGGCGGCCCGTCACCGAGGACGCCCTCGCCCAGCTCGGCCAGCGGGTCGAGGAGGCGGTGCGCGCCACCGGGAGTGCCGAGCTGACCACTCACGACGTGGGGCTGGCCATACTCGGACCGCTGCAGGAGCTGGACGTCGTCGCCTACCTGCGCTTCGCGTCCGTGTACAAGGCGTTCGACACGCTGGAAGACTTCGAGGCCGCCATCGCCGAGCTGCGCGACGGGCGTCCTCACCCCGAGGAGTGCGAGTGCGGTGGGGCCGCCCCGGTCCCCGCGCCCGCCTCCGCCGCCGACTGACCGGCCCGCCGCCGCAGGGCGGCCGGGTGGGCAGGGAGCGGCCCCCGGTGTGGCCGGGGAGCAGAACGTAGATCGACAGTCAGAACCGTGCCACGGAATATTGCTGGCACATCAGGGCGTTTTTGCCCGCATATGGGAGGCGGCAGCATGACAGAGACGGCGAGCGGCCCGGCACGCGGTTCCCGCGCCAAGGGTGCCAAGGCAGCCGGCAAGGGCCTGCGGATCGAGCGCATCCACACCACCCCCGGCGTGCACCCGTACGACGAGGTCGTCTGGGAGCGCCGTGACGTCGTCATGACCAACTGGCGCGACGGCTCGGTCAACTTCGAGCAGCGCGGCGTCGAGTTCCCCGACTTCTGGTCGGTGAACGCGGTCAACATCGTCACCAGCAAGTACTTCCGCGGCGCGGTCGGCACCCCGCAGCGCGAGACCGGTCTGAAGCAGCTGATCGACCGGATCGTCAAGACGTACACGAAGGCCGGCCAGGACCACGGTTACTTCGCCTCCCCCGCCGACGCCGAGATCTTCGAGCACGAGCTGACCTACGCCCTGCTCCACCAGATCTTCAGCTTCAACTCCCCGGTCTGGTTCAACGTCGGCACGCCGCAGCCGCAGCAGGTCTCCGCCTGCTTCATCCTGTCCGTCGACGACTCCATGGAGTCGATCCTCGACTGGTACAAGGAAGAGGGCATGATCTTCAAGGGCGGCTCCGGCGCCGGCCTGAACCTCTCCCGCATCCGCTCCTCCAAGGAGCTCCTCTCCTCCGGCGGCAACGCCTCCGGCCCGGTCTCCTTCATGCGCGGCGCCGACGCCTCCGCAGGAACGATCAAGTCGGGCGGCGCCACCCGCCGCGCGGCCAAGATGGTCGTGCTCGACGTGGACCACCCGGACGTCGAGGACTTCATCGAGACCAAGGTGAAGGAGGAGGAGAAGATCCGCGCCCTGCGCGACGCGGGCTTCGACATGGACCTGGGCGGCGACGACATCACGTCCGTCCAGTACCAGAACGCCAACAACTCCGTCCGCGTGAACGACGAGTTCATGACGGCCGTCGAGAACGGCACCGAGTTCGGCCTGCGCGCCCGCATGACCGGTGAGGTCATCGAGACGGTCGACGCCAAGAAGCTGTTCCGCAAGATGGCCGAGGCCGCGTGGGCCTGTGCCGACCCGGGCATCCAGTACGACGGTGTGATCAACCACTGGCACACCTGCCCGGAGTCCGGCCGTATCACCGCCTCCAACCCGTGCAGCGAGTACATGCACCTGGACAACACGTCCTGCAACCTCGCCTCGCTGAACCTGATGAAGTTCCTCAAGGACGACGGCAAGGGCAACCAGTCCTTCGAGGTCGAGCGCTTCGCCAAGGTCGTCGAGCTCGTCATCACCGCGATGGACATCTCCATCTGCTTCGCCGACTTCCCGACCCGGAAGATCGGCGAGAACACCCGCGCCTTCCGCCAGCTCGGCATCGGCTACGCCAACCTCGGCGCCCTGCTGATGGCGACCGGCCACGCCTACGACTCCGACGGCGGCCGCGCGCTGGCCGCCTCCATCACCTCGCTGATGACCGGCACCGCGTACAAGCGCTCCGCCGAGCTCGCCGCCGTCGTCGGCCCGTACGACGGCTACGCCCGCAACGCCGAGCCGCACCAGCGCGTCATGAAGCAGCACGCCGACGCCAACGCCGCCGCCCCGCGCATGGACGACCTGGACACCCCGGTGTGGGCCGCGGCCACCGAGGCCTGGCAGGACGTCATCCGCCTCGGCGAGAAGAACGGCTTCCGCAACTCCCAGGCCTCCGTGCTCGCCCCGACCGGCACCATCGGTCTGGCGATGTCCTGCGACACCACCGGTGTCGAGCCGGACCTGGCCCTGGTCAAGTTCAAGAAGCTCGTCGGCGGCGGCTCGATGCAGATCGTCAACGGCACCGTCCCGCAGGCCCTGCGCCGCCTGGGCTACCAGGACGAGCAGATCGAGGCGATCGTCGCCCACATCGCCGAGCACGGCAACGTGATCGACGCCCCCGGCCTGAAGACCGAGCACTACGAGGTCTTCGACTGCGCCATGGGCGAGCGCTCCATCTCCCCGATGGGCCACGTCCGCATGATGGCCGCCATCCAGCCGTGGATCTCCGGCGCCATCTCCAAGACGGTCAACATGCCGGAGACGGCGACCGTCGAGGAGGTCGAGGAGATCTACTTCCAGGCCTGGAAGCTGGGCGTCAAGGCGCTCGCGATCTACCGCGACAACTGCAAGGTCGGCCAGCCGCTCTCCGCCAAGAAGAAGGAGGACGAGAAGGCCGAGGTCACCGCCAAGGCGGAGGAGACCATCCGGGCGACGGTCGAGAAGGTCGTCGAGTACCGTCCGGTCCGCAAGCGCCTGCCCAAGGGCCGCCCGGGCATCACCACCTCCTTCACGGTCGGTGGCGCCGAGGGTTACATGACCGCCAACTCCTACCCCGACGACGGTCTCGGCGAGGTCTTCCTGAAGATGTCCAAGCAGGGCTCGACCCTCGCGGGCATGATGGACGCCTTCTCCATCGCCGTCTCCGTCGGCCTGCAGTACGGCGTCCCGCTGGAGACCTACGTCTCGAAGTTCACCAACATGCGCTTCGAGCCGGCCGGCATGACGGACGACCCCGACGTGCGGATGGCGCAGTCGATCGTCGACTACATCTTCCGCCGCCTGGCCCTGGACTTCCTGCCGTTCGAGACCCGCTCGGCGCTCGGCATCCACACCGCCGAGGAGCGTCAGCGCCACCTGGAGACCGGTTCCTACGAGCCGCTGGAGGAGGAGCTCGACACCGAGTCCCTCGCCCAGTCGGCCCCGCTGGCGGCGGTCCCGGCCCCGGCCGCGGTCGAGGTCCCGGCCCCGAAGAAGGTGGCCCACACCAACGCCGAACTCGTCGAGATGCAGCTCGGCGTCTCCGCCGACGCCCCGCTGTGCTTCTCCTGCGGCACCAAGATGCAGCGCGCCGGCTCCTGCTACATCTGCGAGGGCTGCGGCTCCACCAGCGGCTGCAGCTGATCACCGGCCCCGCCATGACCCGGCGGTGACCGACCGGACCGACAAGCGGGACCTGCCCTTCGGGCGGGTCCCGCTTGTCGTCGTCGATCATGGGTACGGGCGCCCGGCCGTCGGGCGTGCGCAAGGGCGGGGGAGTGCCATGTGGAGCGGTGACCGGCTGGACCTGGACGGGTACCTGGAGCGCATCGGGTACGGCGGCGAACTGCGGCCGGACCTGGCGACGTTGGCCGCGGTGCAGCGGGCGCACACCGCCGCCGTGCCGTTCGAGAACCTCGACGTGCTGCTCGGCCGGCCCGTCGCCCTGGACCTGCCGGGCCTGGAGCGCAAGCTCGTACGCGGCGGTCGCGGCGGCTACTGCTACGAGCAGAACTCGCTGCTCGCCGCCGCGCTGGAGCGGATCGGCTTCGACGTGGCCGCCCGCGGCGCCCGCAACCGCACCCGCGGGGACGCCCTGCTGCCGGTGACCCACGCCCTGCTCGTCGTCACCGTGGACGGCGAGCCCTGGCTCGTGGACGCCGGGTTCGGCGCGAACGGGCCGACCGAGCCCGTGCCGCTGCGCCCGGGGAGCGGGACCACCCAGGGCGACTGGGACTTCGGGGTGGCCGAGGAGGACGAGGGGCTGCTCGTCCTGCGCACCCGGCGGACCGGCGAGCCGTGGCGGGACCTGTACGCGTTCGCCCCGCAGCGGCTGTACCCCGTCGACTTCGCCCTGATGAACCACTGGAGTTCCACCCACCCGGCGTCCTTCTTCACCGGCCGGCTCGTCGCGATGCTCCCGGGGCGGACCCGGCGGCTCGCGCTCGTGCAGCGCGAACTCGTGCGCTGGCTGCCCGGCGGGCACGAGGAGCGGTCCGCCGTCGCGCCCGAGGAGCTGCCCGGGACCGTCGAGCGGGAGTTCGGGATTCGGCTGCCCGGGCGAGACGCGGCTGAACTGGTGCGTATCCTCGCGGCCGGGGAGTGACCCGGCCGCCGTCGTGCACCGTACGATGGCGCGGTGCTGGTCAAGTGGATTCGCTGCACGGTGTCGGACCGACGCGGGTTCGAGCGCGGGCAGCGAAAATGGGCGGGGCTGCTCGGTGAACCGGGATTCCGGGGCCAGGGCGGCGGCTGGAGCCGTGGGCGCCAGGGCGTCGCGCACATCTTCGCGTTCTGGGAGAGCCGGTCGTTCTACGACTCGTTCATGGCCCGCTCCCACGACCGGCTGGCCGCCGCGCAGCACGGCACGTACGCCGACCCGCGCGTGACGCTCTTCGACCACCGCTTCGACGTCAAGACCGGCTTCGAGCCGCGGTTCACCGACGCCGACGTGGTGCGGGTGGCGCACTGCCGGGTGCGCGAGGGCCGGGTCGACCACTTCGCCCTCATGCAGGAGAAGGTCTGGAACCCCGCCATGGCCGGCTCCCCGGGCATGCTGCGCGGCCTGTTCGGGGAGGCGCCGGGGCGGGAGTTCCTGGTGCTGTCGATGTGGAAGTCGGCCGCCGAACACGGCAAGTACCGCCAGGAGCGGGTCGAGCGGCTGACGCTGCGGGCCCAGACCGAGGCGGACGTCGAGGCGCTCACCGGGGACGTCGTGGACCTGGAACCCAGCTGGACCGTGTGATGGCACGACCACGGCGCATCGTCCTCGTCCGGCACGGCGAATCGGAGGGCAACACCGACGACACGGTCTACGAACGCCAGCCCGACCACGCCCTGCGGATGACCCGGGCCGGCCACGCGCAGGCCGCGGCCGCCGGCGTCCGGCTGCGCGAGATCTTCGGCGAGGAGCACATCAGCGCGTACGTCTCGCCGTACCGCCGTACCCTGCAGACCTTCCGCGACCTGGGGCTGGACCCGGCGCGGGTGCGCATGCGCGAGGAGCCGCGGCTGCGCGAGCAGGACTGGGGGAACTGGCAGGACCGGGCCGACGTACAGCTGCAGAAGGCCCGCCGGGACGCGTACGGGCACTTCTTCTACCGCTTCGCGCAGGGCGAGTCCGGGGCCGACGTGTACGACCGGGTCGGGGCGTTCCTGGAGAGCCTGTACCGCAGCTTCGAGCACCCCGACCACCCGCCGAACGTGCTGCTGGTGACGCACGGGCTGACGATGCGGCTGTTCTGCATGCGGTGGTTCCACTGGACGGTGGCCGAGTTCGAAGCCCTGTCCAACCCTGGGAACGGGGAGTTCCGGATGCTGTTGCTCGGGGACGACGGGCGCTACCGTCTGGACCGCCCGTTTGAGCGGTGGACCACACCCGAGCCCTACGACCTGGACGGCTAGAGTGACCCAGCGATGACCCCTGATTCCTCTCCCGAGCGTCCCCGGAGTCCCGACAGTCCGGACCGTCGCTACGCGCGCGCCCTGGACAGTCTGCGCGGACTGGCGATCGGTGACGCCCTGGGCTCCCAGTTCTTCGTCCCCGCGCACCTGCCGCTGCTCAAGCGGCGCGCCCTGCCCGCCGGGCCCTGGCAGTGGACCGACGACACCGAGATGGCCTGCTCGGTCGTGGCCGTCCTCGCCGCGCACGGCCGCATCGACCAGGACGCACTGGCCGCGTCGTTCGCGCACCACCACGACGTCGACCGCGGCTACGGGCCCGCCGTGAACCGGATGCTCCGGCTGGTCCGCGAGGGCGGCGACTGGCGCACGCTCGCCGCCGAACTGTTCAACGGGCAGGGCTCGTGGGGCAACGGCGCGGCGATGCGGATCGCGCCGCTGGGCGCCTGGTACGCCGACGACCCCGAACAGGCCACCCACCAGGCGGAGATCTCCTCGTACACCACGCACCAGCACCGCGAGGCGGTGTGCGGGGCGATGGCCGTGGCCGCGGCGGCGGCGCTCGCGGCGGCCCCGGACGGGCCGCCGAAGCCGGCCGACCTGCTGGACGCGGTGATCGCGCTGGTGCCGCGCAGCGCGGTCGGCGCGGGGCTGCGGCGGGCCCGGGACATGCTGGACTACGGCGACGCGACCACGGTCGCGGCGGTGCTCGGCTGCGGGCGGCGCACGACCGCGCACGACACGGTGCCGTTCGCGCTGTGGTCGGCGGCGCGGTCGCTGGACGACTTCGAGCGGGCCTTCTGGACCACCGCGCAGGTGGGCGGGGACGTCGACACGACCTGTGCCATCGTCGGCGGCGTCCTGGGCGCGCGCGGCGCGGCGGCGCTCCCGGCGGACTGGCTGTCCCAGACCGAGGCCCTGCCGGCCTGGCTTCCGGAACACGCCACGCGCTGACGCCGCGGGCCGTGCCGGGCACGGCCCCGCCTTTGTCACGGTCCTGCCACAGGCCCTGCCGCCGCCGTCCGAAACCGCACGTCACAGCCCTACCCTGACCGCCTGACGGCGACTTGGGAGGGGGCCCGCATGCCCGACGACACGGACCGGCACGCGGACGACGCGGCGGGGCGGGCGGGACGAGCGGAACCGGGGGGACCGGGGGACGCGGCGGATGCCGGCGAACCGGCGGGCCCGGCGGACGCCGGCGAACCGGCGGGACCGGCGGACGCGGCTGGGCCGGCGGGCCCGGCGGACGCGGGCGAACCGGGGGGACCGGCGGACGCGGCTGGGCCGGCGGGATCGGCGGACGCGGGCGAACCGGCGGGACCGGCGGGATCGGCGGGATCGGCGGACGCGAGGGGACGGGCGGAACGGTCGGCGCGAGCGGAGGGGGCGGCCATGGCTGCGGCCGGGGCCGGGGCAGGGGCAGGGGATGCGGCCGGGGCCGGGGCGGGATCGGGGGCCGGTGCGCCCGGGTCCGTGCCCGCCATGATGCCCGCGCGGGACGCCGGGGCCGAGGCCTGGCGGGCCTGGTACGCGCAGCACGGGTACGTGCAGACGGCCGGGAAGGGTGCGGCGGCGTCGCCCGGTTGGGCCGCCACCGTCCAGGGCGCGGCCCCCGCGCCCGTACGGACCGGCACCCTCGTCGCCGCCGTGCTCAGCGGCCTGACCGCCGCACTCCTGCTCGGCGACGGGCTCGGCGCCGGTTTGCTCCTCGCCGTCCTGCCGGCCGTGGCCGCCGCGTACGTCGCCGCCCGCGCGGCAGGCCGCCGCGCCCGGCCCTGGACCCTCGTCTGGTCCCTCGGCTGTCTCGCCCTGCTCGCCGTGCCGGCCCTGCGCGACTCCGCCTGGCCTTCCTCCCTCGCCGTCCTGGCCGCCGTAGGACTCGCCGCGCTCGCGCTCTACGGCAGCCGCACTTGGCCGGGCGTGCTGCTCAGCCCGTTCGGCTTCGTGGACGGCGCCGTCACCGGCGTCCAGTGGGCCTGGGCCGGCCTGCGGGAGCGGGGCAGTGGCAGCCGGGACCGCTGGTGGCCCGTGGTCCGGGCCGCCGGCGTCGCGGTCGTCCTGCTCGTCCTCTTCGGCTCCCTCTTCGCCTCCGCCGACGCCGCCTTCGCGGACCTCCTCGGCGGGCTCACCCCCGACGTGACCGTCGGCGACAGCCCGCTGCGCGTGCTGCTCTTCCTCCTCGGCCTGCTGTCCGCCCTCGCCGTGGCCCGCGTCGCCGCCGCCCCGCTGCGCTGGGACCGGCTCACGATCACCCCCGGCCGCCCCCGCTCGCGGGTCGAGTGGGCGCTGCCGCTCGTCGTGCTCGACCTCCTCTTCGCCGGCTTCATCGCCGTCCAGCTCGCCGTGCTCTTCGGCGGTTACGCCAAGGTCCTGGAGCACACCGGCCTGACCTACGCCGAGTACGCCCGCCAGGGCTTCTGGCAACTGCTCTGGGCCACCCTGCTCACCCTGGTCGTCATCGCCCTCGCCCTGCGCTGGGCGCCGCGTTCCGGCCCCGGCGACACCCGTCTCGTCCGGGGCGTCCTGGGCACGCTGTGCCTGCTCACCCTCGTGGTGGTGGCCTCGGCCCTGCGCCGCATGGACCTGTACGTCGACGCGTACGGCCTCACCCGGCTCCGGGTCTCCGTGGCCGCCATGGAACTGTGGCTGGGGCTGGTCGTCGTCCTGCTCATGGCGGCCGGCGTGCTCGGCGCCCGCTGGCTGCCGCGCGCGGTGGTCGCGAGCGCCGGAGCCGCCGTCCTGGCGTTCGGCCTGCTCTCGCCGGACGGGCTGGTCGCCCGGCAGAACGTCGCCCGCTTCCAGCAGGACCGCGAGATCGACCTGGCGTACTTCCAGTCCCTGTCGGCGGACGCCGTCCCGGCCCTCGACCAACTGCCCGAGCCGCACCGCTCCTGCGCCCTGCGCGGCATCAACAACGGCCTGGCCGACGCGGGCCGCGTGCCCTGGTACGCCACCAGCCTCGGCGAGCAGCGGGCCAGGCGGATCCTGCGCGAGCGGCCGGTGACGGCCCCGTACGAGGTCTGCGCGAAGCTCGGCACCTTCGGCAGCCGCACCGAGCGCTGAGCGGGGCCGAGCGCTGAGCGGGCCCGGCCGGGGTGGCGTAGGCGAGGCCGGGTCGGCGTAGGTGAGGCCGGGTGACCGGGTGGCCTCAGTGGACCGGGCCCGCCCCCGCCGCGGACCCGCCCAGCGCGGCCAGATCGCTCTTGCGCACCCGGATCACCAGCACCGCGCAGAGCAGCGCCAGCGCCGCCATCCCCACGGCGGCGAGGAAGGAGGTCGCGATGCCGTGGGTCAGCACGGCGTCCGCCCAGGCGTCGGGCAGCCGGCCCGTCCGCGCGAACTCCGCCTTCTGCTCGGCGTCGCCCCGCGCCAGGAAGTCCGCGACCTGCTCCTCGCCCTCGTTCCGGCTGGCCGTGCCGAACACCGTGACCAGGATGGACAGCCCGAGCGAGCCGCCCACCTGCTGGCTGGCGTTGAGCAGCCCGGACGCCGCCCCGGCCTCGTGCGGGGCCACGCCGGAGACGGCGGTCAGGGTGAGCGTCACGAAGTTCAGCCCCATGCCGAAGCCGAAGAGCAGCATCGGCCCGAGCACCCCGGTGAGGTAGGTGCTGCCGGTGTCGATGAACGCCAACCAGGTCAGCCCCGTACCGGTCAGCGCGGCGCCGGTGACCATGAACGGCTTGGGGCCGAGCCGCGGCAGGAACCGCTGCGAGAGCCCGGCGGCCGTCACGATGGCCACGGTGACCGGCAGGAACGCGACCCCCGAGGCGATGGGGGAGAAGCCCAGCACGTTCTGCACGAACTGGACGATGAAGAAGAACATGCCGAACATCGCCGCGGCGAGGCTGAGCATGATCAGGTACGTCCCGGCACGGTTGCGGTCGGCGAACATGCGCAGCGGAGTGATCGGTTCCGGGGCCCGGGACTCGATCACGGCGAACAGCCCGAGCAGGATCACGGCGGCGGCGAAGGAGCCCAGCGTGAACCCGTCCCGCCAGCCGTCCTCGGAGGCCCGGATGAAGCCGTAGACCAGGGAGGCCATGCCTGCGGTCGAGGTCAGGGCGCCGGCGATGTCGAAGCGGCCGGGGTGGCGTTCGGACTCGCTGATGTAGAGCGGGGCGAGGATCGCGATCAGCACCCCGATGGGCACGTTGACGAAGAGCACCCAGCGCCAGTCGAGCCACTCGGTGAGCATGCCGCCGGCCAGCAGCCCGATCGCGCCGCCGCCCGCGGAGACGGCGGCGAAGACGCCGAAGGCGCGGTTGCGGGCGGGGCCTTCGGGGAACGTCGTGGTGATCAGCGCCAGCGACGTCGGCGAGGCGATCGCGCCGCCCACCCCCTGCAGCGCGCGGGCGGCGAGCAGCTGCCAGGGCTCCTGGGCGAAGCCGCCGAGCAGGGAGGCGGCGGTGAAGAGCAGGATTCCGGCCATGAAGACCCGGCGCCGGCCCAGGATGTCACCGGCCCGGCCGCCCAGGAGCAGCAGGCCGCCGAAGGTGAGCGTGTACGCGCTGAGCACCCAGGAGAGGTCGGTGGTGGAGAAGGAGAGGGCGGTCTGGATGTGCGGAAGGGCGATGTTCACGATGGTCGCGTCGAGCACGACCATGAGCTGACATGCGGCGATGACCACGAGCGCCACCCCCGGGCGCCCGTCACGGCCGGCCGCGCCCGGTATTCGGGACGTGGCGAGTTGAGAGCTTGTCACTGAGGATCCCCCCAAAGTGAAATAGTGAACGCAACCGTTCACTGCGGCTCCACGGTAGGAGGCGCGAACTAGGGAACGCAAGCGTTCACTACGGCTGAAAACATGTGCGAAGGCGGGTATGACGGGTACGGCGGGTACGGCCGGGGCGGCGCGTACGGCGGGTGTGTCGGGAGCGGCGGGTGAACCGGGTGAGTCGGGTGCGCCGGGTGCGCTGGGTGTGGCGGGCCCGGTGGCTGCGGCGGGCCCCGTGTCGGCGGTGGGCCCCGTGTCGGCGGTGGGGCGGCGGCGCGGCCCGGAGCTGGTGCAGGCGATCCTCGACTCCGCGCTGGACCAGCTCAGCACGGTCGGCTGGAACGGCCTCACGATGGAGGGCGTCGCCGCCGGCGCCCGGACCGGCAAGGCTGCGGTCTACCGGCGCTGGTCCTCGAAGGCCGACCTCGTCGCGGAGGTGCTGCGGGCCGGCATTCCCCCGGTCGGTGAGATCCCCGACCAGGGATCCGTCCGGGAGGACCTGCGGGTCCTGTGCCGCGGCATGCGCGACGCGATGTACTCGCGGTCCGGTCAGGCGCTCCGATCGGTTCTTCACGAATGCGACAGCGAGAGCGCTTCCCGGTTCCATGAGCTCATCCGGTCGGTCGTCACGGAGCCCTCCGCGCGCCATGTGAAGAGCCTTGTGCGCCGTGGAATCGAGCGGGGAGACGTCCGTCCCGACGCCACCGGCGACTATGTGGCGGATGTGATTCCGGCGCTGATGATGTACCGCTCGAAGGTGTGCGGAAGCGAATGGACGGACGCCGAGATCGTCGAGATGCTCGACCAGGTGCTGGTGCCGCTGCTCCGTCGCTGACCGGCCCGGGGAGCGGGTCGGAGCGGGTCGGAGCGGGTCGGGCGGCGAGCCGGGCGGTGGGTCGGGCGGCGAGTCGGGCGGTGGTGAGGAACGGGCGAGCGGCCCGGGTGAGGGTCGCGCGCAGACGCGGTGAAGCCGGTGCGGAGGCCCGGTGGAGGCCGTGCGCGGGTGGTCCGCGAGCCGTTGGCGGGGCCTTCGCGGGGCCGGGCGAGCGCCAGGGTGCGGACCGGGGTGTCGCAGCGGGCCCCGGGCGGCGTAACCTTGCTGGCGCCATGCCGTACGAAGCACCCACCCACACCGTCGAACGCTCCCTCCGCGCTACAACCGGCGCCAAGGTCATCGCCGGGGTCGACGAAGTCGGACGAGGGGCATGGGCCGGTCCCGTGACGGTGTGCGCGGCGATCACCGGCCTGCGCCGGCCGCCCGAGGGGCTCACCGATTCCAAGCTCCTCACCCCCAAGCGGCGCGACGAGCTGGCCGTGGTGCTGCGCAGCTGGGTCACGGCGCACGCGCTCGGGCACGCCGGCCCCGAGGAGATCGACGAGCTGGGCATGACCGCCGCCCTGCGGCTGGCCGCCGTACGCGCCCTGGAGGCGCTGCCGGTACGGCCGGACGCGGTGATCCTCGACGGCAAGCACGACTACCTCGGCGCGCCCTGGCAGGTCCGTACGGTGATCAAGGGCGACCAGTCCTGCATCGCGGTGGCCGCGGCCTCGGTGATCGCCAAGGTCGAGCGCGACCGGATGATGGCCGGCCTCGGTGAAGTCGGCGGTGGCTGCGAGGAATTCGGCTTCGCCGCCAACGCGGGCTACCCGTCCCCGGTGCACAAGGCGGCGCTCGAGGCACTGGGGCCCACCCGGTACCACCGGATGTCGTGGGCGTACCTCGACGCGCTGCCCCGATGGCGCCACCTGAAGAAGGTGCGCCGCAGCGACGAACAGCTGGAGCTGGAAAACGGAGGCCAACTCGGCTTCGATTTCTGATCGCACCCAAGTGCCACCGACCGGTACGTTTCGTACCGGTGTTTGATAGACATCAACTCATGCCTCTCATACCCGAGGAGCCTCAGATTCCCGAGAGTGCCCAGGGTCCCCGCGTGACCCCGGCCGCAGGCCGCACCGCGCCGACCCCTCGCCCCGTACCTGGTCCGCGTCCCGCCGCCGTCCCGCGGCCCGGCCGCCCCGGTCCTTCGCCCGCCACGGCGGTCCGCCCCGGTGCCGTGCCCCGGCCCGCGCCGCCCGCGCCGCGTCCCGCTCCGCCCGCCGCCGCTCCCGCGGCGCCTGCCACCACTCCGTCGGTCTCCGCCGCGGTGCCGCAGATCCAGCTGATCCCGGCCTCGGCCGCGGGCGCGCTGGACGCCGCCGAGGAAGCCGTCGACCTGCTGCTCGACACCGGCCGAGCCCCCGGCGACATCCTGGTGCTGACCACCGGTGAGCTCCACCCGTGGGCCGCGCACGAGCTGTCCTTCGGCGAAGCCGCCTACTGGGCCCAGCACGACGCCGGCGACGACGTCTTCTACGCCGACGCCGCCCAGGCGCAGCGGGCCGCGGGCCGCCCGGTCGTGGTCTTCGCGGCCAACGGCGGTCCGGCCGACGCCATGGCGACGGCCCTGCCGGTCGCGCTCGCGCGCGCCGGGGCGCTGCTCGTCGTGTGCGGCGACCCCGAGCAGATCAACTCCGTGCTGGGTGCGGGCGTCTGACGCCCCGTACCCGCACGAGGGCGAGGGGCGGGGCAGGCCGCGCGCCGGCCCCGCTGAAGCCCTCCCCACCGGCGGCCCCCCGACGGCCACCCCGGCTCGCCGGCCCCCTGGCGGGGGCAAGGGCCGCTGGGTCACGAACACCCCGGTGCGGACCACTACCACCACACACCGACGGCAGCGGACGGTGGACGACGTGCGACGGACGACACGTGCGACGGACGCCGGCTGACGGCTGACGGCTGACGGACGACGTGCGACGGCCGCCCCGTGGCGGCCGGCGGATGCCGGCCTATGGGTGCCGGCCGGCGGATGAGGGCCGCTCGGTGACGATCTGCGGAGGACGGCCGCCGGGGGTGACCATCTCCGGAGAACGGCCGCCGGATGACGACCGGCGGAGGACGGCCGATGGGGGTGTCGGCCGACCCATGACGACCGGCGCGGAGGCCGGCCCACGTACGACGGCCACCTCGTGAAACAACTGGCGGACGGCACCCGCCCGGTCGCGTCGCCCGCCTGCTGGCTGCCCGGAACGGCAGGCGCGTACGCGCCGACCCGTGCCTGACCGACGCCTGTCGGACGACCCGTACCGACTGGCGCGACACGGGGACGCCCGATGAGGTGGGGGCCCCACGGAGGCCAGCAATTGGCGGACGACCGGCACCCCACCCGGGCGAGCCCCGCCCGACGCCCCCGCGTCAGGCCTCGTCCCCGCCGACCCAACCCCGGGCCGGAAGCCCTGAGCCTCCCGAGCTGCTCCAGGGCTCCACTCCGCCGAGCCAGTGCAGGGCCGCAATCGCGCGGTTCGTCCGGGGCTGTCCAGGGCTTCGCCCCCGAGGGGTCCGGGGCTCGGTTCCGTCGCGCCGGAGCCGGAGCCGGAGCCGGAGCCGGATCGGAGCCGGCGCCGGGCCGGAGGCGGCGCGCTTCGCTCTCGGCCGGTCCGGGGTTCGGTTCCGTTGAGCCCGAGCCGAGGGCCGGAGGCCCTGCGCTTGGCTCCGGGCTGATCCGATCCCCGCCATCGCCGAGCCGCATCCAGGCTGGAGCTCCTACGCTTCGTTCCCGATCGCCTGGGGCTCGGCTTCGCCAAGCCAAAGCTGGGCGGGATGCCCTGCGCTTCGTTCCCAGCCGGTCGGGGGCTTCGTCTCGTCGAGCCGGTGTGGGTCGGAGGCTGCCGTGCTTCGCTCGGGGTTGGGTCGGGGCTCCGCTGTGCGAGCCTGTCCCGGGCCGGAGGCGGCTGTGCTTCGCTCGGGGCTGGGCCCCGGGGCTTCGCTGCGCCGAGCCGGTGTGGGTCGGAGGCTGCCGTGTTTCGCTTGCGGCTAGGTCGGGGCTCCGCTGCGCGAGCCAGCCCCGGGCCGGAGGCGGCTGTGCTCCGTTCGGGACTGGGCCGGGGCTCGGCCTCGCCGAGTCCCCGTGTGGGCCGGAGGGGGCTGCGCTTCGCTCAGGCCAGGCCCCGGGGCTTCGCTCCGCCGAGCCGGTGTGGCCGGAGGCGGCTGTGCTTCGTTCGGGGCTGGGTCGGGGCTTCGCTGTGCGAGCCTGTCCCGGGCCGGAGGCGGCTGTGCTTCGCTCGGGGCTGGGCCCCGGGGCTTCGCTCCGCCGAGCCGGTGTGGCCGGAGGCGGCTGTGCTTCGCTCGGGGCTGGGCCCCGGGGCTTCGCTCCGCCGAGCCAGTGTGGGCCGGATGCGGCTGTGCTTCGTTCAGGGCTGGGTCGGGGCTCCGCTGCGCGAGCCTGTCCCGGGCCGCAGGCGGCTGTCCTTTGCTCAGGCCAGGCCCCGGGGCTTCGCTCCGCCGAGCCAGTGTGGGCCGGAGGCGGCTGTGCTTCGTTCGGGGTTGGGTCGGGGCTCCCGCTGCGCGAGCCTGTCCCGGGCCGCAGGCGGCTGTGCTTCGCTCGGGGCCGGGGCGGGGCTCCGCCTCGTCGGGCCGGTCCCGGGTCGGGAGGCCGCTGCGCCCCGCTCCGGGCTGGTGCAGGGCTCCGCTTCGGCCCCCGCCGGGAACGGCCTGCTCCGCACAGAGCTCCGTTTCAAGCCCGCAGCCTCGCGCCGCTCCGGCCGAGGCGCCCTCGGCGCCTCCCCGGGGCGGTGACCGGTGGCGGCCGGTCAGCGGGCGGCGGTCCGCCGCAGGGCCTCCACCGATCCGCCGCCGGTGCTCAGCGGCAGCGCAACCGGTTCCACCGTCGTCTCACCGAGCGGTTCCGGCCGCGAGTGCAAGGACGGCCGCCGCCCACCACGGCCGTCACCGAGCACCTGCCAGCCCTCGCGGCTGAGCGTGATGAAGGCGCCGCACCGCAGCCCATGGAGGGTGCACGCGTCGCGCAGCCCCCACATCCAGGCCCCGTCCTCCTCAGTCCACCGCTCGTCGCCCTCGCGGCACCACAGCAGCACCGCGGTCCGGACGGGCGTGCGTCTGCGCAGGTCGTGCGGGAGCACCCGACGCAGCCGGGACAGCAGGGCGTTGCGGTACTCCCAACCGTCCGCCGAGGCCGAGCGCTGCATGAACGAGGCGCTGGCCACGAGCCGTTCCTCCGGCCCGAGGACGGCGATCACGGCGGTCGAGGGCACCGGCCGGTGCCGGGAGTGCAGCCCGCTGACCAGCTCCCGAGGATTGCGCAGCAGCGGAATCCCGGACGCCGTCCATTCGGCCGGCTCCAGCAGCCTGCCGTGCCGGCTGGCGCCCGCGGCGGCGTTGAGCGACGAGGCGGCGGGCGGAGCGAATCCGAAGGTCACGGTCCTCCCTTCGGGTACACGCCCGCGAACGGGCACGGCTGGGGTGTGGGCGCGCCGCAGCGCGGCCGTGTGGGTGCCGACGAGCCGAGCGGGAGCCCTCCAATTCTCGCGTGGCGCGTCAGCATGCGGCAACGAGCAATTGGTGCCGCCGACCGGAAATGGACGGTATGCCGTTCATATCCTTGCCCCGCCGCGCCGGACCTGACGCATTCGACTACGGCTGGACGGCGAGTACCAGCGGAAACACCTCCTTCGCACCGGCTCGGCGGAGCAGCCGCGCGGCCACCGCGAGGGTCCAGCCGCTCTCCGCCCGGTCGTCGACGAGCAGCACCGGACCCGCCGCTTCCGCCAGCGTCGCGGCGAGCTCCGGGGGCACGCTCAACGCCTGGTGGAGTCCTCGTACGCGCTGCGCGCTGTTGGCGGCGGACAGGCCGAACTCCGGCAGCGCGTCCGTGTACCGGAGGCTCCCCAGCAGGGGGATCCGCCCCACCTCGTAGATCCGCGCGGCCAACGACCCGATCAGCTGAGGCCGGTGACGGGACGGCACCGCCACCACGCCCACCGGCCGGGCGGGGGCGTCCGCAGCGCCAGAGGCCCAGCCGCCCGGGCCACGCGCCCAGTCGGCCAGAACCGCCACCACCGCCTGCGCGACGTCGTCCGGAACCGGCCCGTCGGGAGCCTGCGCGGCGAGCATCGGGCGCAACCGGTTGCCCCAGCCGATGTCCGAGAGCCGGCCCAGGGCCCGGCCCGGCGCGGCCTGTTCCCCGGCGGGGATCCGGCCCTTGAGGTCCACCCCGACCGCGGCCAGCCCCGTCGGCCACATCTTGCGCGGCTCCAGTTCCACCCCCGGTCGGCCGAGCTCGCCCCGGGCCACCTCCAGCGCGGTCGACGACACGTCAGCGGCGAAGCGGGCGCCCGCGCAGTTGTCGCAGCGGCCGCAGGGCGCCGCCTCCTCGTCGTCCAACTGGCGCCGCAGGAACTCCATCCGGCACCCCGTCGTAGCGGCGTAGTCGCGCATCGCCTGCTGCTCGGCCGCCCGCTGCCGGGCCACCCAGGCGTAGCGCTCGGCGTCGTACACCCACGGCTCGCCCGTCGCGGTCCAGCCGCCCTTCACCCGGTGCACGGCGCCGTCCACGTCGAGGACCTTGAGCATGGTCTCCAGCCGGGTGCGCCGCAGGTCCACGAGCGGCTCCAGGGCGGGAAGCGACAGCGGCCGGCCCGCCTGCGCCAGCACGTCGAGCGTGCGCCGCACCAGCTCCTCCGGCGGGAAGGCGACCGACGCGAAGTACTTCCAGATCGCCTCGTCCTCCGGGCCCGGCAGCAGCAGCACCTCCGCGTGCTCCACGCCGCGGCCCGCGCGCCCGACCTGCTGGTAGTAGGCGATGGGTGACGACGGCGACCCCAGGTGCACGACGAAGCCCAGGTCGGGTTTGTCGAAGCCCATCCCCAGCGCCGAGGTCGCCACCAGGGCCTTGACCCGGTTGGCCTGCAGGTCGTCCTCGGCCTGCTGGCGGTCGGCGTTCTCCGTCTTGCCCGTGTACGAGGCCACCTGGTGGCCGCGGTGGCGCAGGTACGCCGTGACCTCCTCGGCCGCCGCCACCGTCAGGGTGTAGATGATCCCCGAGCCCGGCAGCTCGCCCAGGTGGTCGGCGAGCCAGGCCAGCCGGTGCGCGGCGTCCGGCAACGTGAGGACCGCCAGGCTGAGGCTCTCCCGGTCCAGCGGGCCCCGCAGCACCAGCGCGTCCGAGCCCGCACCCGTGCCGAGCTGCTCGGCGACGTCGGCGGTCACCCGGGCGTTGGCCGTGGCCGTCGTCGCCAGCACCGGCACCCCCGGTGGCAGGTCCGCCAGCATGGTGCGCAGCCGGCGGTAGTCGGGGCGGAAGTCGTGCCCCCAGTCGGAGATGCAGTGCGCCTCGTCCACCACCAGCAGCCCGGTCGCCGCCGCCAGCTTCGGCAGGACCTGGTCACGGAAGTCGGGATTGTTGAGCCGCTCGGGACTCACCAGGAGGACGTCCACCTCGCCCGCCGCGACCTCCGCCTGGATGCCTTCCCACTCCTCGGGGTTGGCGGAGTTGATGGTCCGGGCGTGGATCCCGGCCCGCGCGGCGGCCTCCACCTGATTGCGCATCAGCGCGAGCAGCGGGGAGACGATCACCGTGGGACCCGCGCCGGCCGCCCGCAGCAGGGAGGTGGCCACGAAGTACACCGCGGACTTGCCCCAGCCCGTGCGCTGCACGACCAGCGCACGCCGCTTGTGCGCGACCAGGGCCTCGATCGCCCGCCACTGGTCCTCGCGCAGCCGGGCGGTGCCCGTCGGGTCTCCTACGAGACGGGCGAGTACGGAATCGGCCGATGACCTCAGGTCTGCGTTCATGCACCCATGCAACCCGATGCCTCCGACATCACGCCAACGGCGCCCGGCGGCTGTGGACGTTTCGGTTTCAAGAGTTATCCACAGGGCTTTTGGGATCGGCGAAGGCACGGGACCTTCGAGCCATGACGAAGAACCGCGAACCACGTGACCCGTCCGCCACCACCACTGTCTCCCAGATCACCCTGCGCAGCCCCGCCGAACTGGCCGACGCCCTTCCGTACATGGTCGGCTTCCACCCCGACGACTCCCTCGTGATGGTCGCCGTGCACGGTGAGGGCGGGCGCTTCGGCGGCCGACTCCGTGTCGGCATCCCCGCCGAGCCCGAGGAGTGGGAGGAGACCGCCCGCCTCGTCGCGGACTGCCTCGTCCGCGGCAGCGAGCGGCGCTCCGGCAAGCCCGACGGCATCGTCGTCTACCTCTGCCAGGACCCGCGCGAGGACGAGACCGCCCAGCAGGTGATGGCCCGGCTGCGCCCCCTCGCCCAGCGCGTGCGGATCGCCTGCGGGGCGCTCGACGTGCCCGTCCTCGAAGCGCTGTGCATCTCCGACGGGCGGTACTGGTCCTACTGCTGCCCGGACCCGCGCTGCTGCCCGGCCGACGGCACATCCCTGGCCCCAGCCGGCACCTCGGTGATGGCGGCCGCCGCCACCTTCGCGGGGCTCCAGGTCAGGGGCACGTTGAAGGAGATCGAACGGCGGCTGTCACCGCTGCGGGGCCCCACCGCCGAGGCCCAGGAGCAGGCCCTGGACCGGGCCGCCGCCGCCCTCGTCCCGAGGATCCTCGACGGCGCCACCAAGGAGCAGGTCGGGGCCGAGACCGTGGCCCTGGTCCGAACCTTGGTGCAGCGCTTCACGCTCACCCCGCCCGCCGAGGGCGGGCCCCGCGCGGACGACTGGGACGACGCCCTGCTCTGCCACGACGAGGCGGCGTCGCTGATCCTCGGGCTCCAGGACCGCGAGGTGCGCGACATCGCCGCCGAGTGGATGGAGGGGGAGGAAGCGGCCCCCGCCCTGCGGCTGTGGCGGGCCCTGGCCCGGCGCTGCGTCGGGGCCTACGGCGAGCACGCCGCGGCCCCGCTCACCCTCGCCGGATGGGTCTCCTGGTCCACCGGCGACGAGCCGACCGCCCGGATCGCCCTCACCCTCGCCCTCCAGGCCGACGGTGAATACCGCTTCGCCCAGCTGCTGCACCACGCCTGCAACGAGGGCATCGACCCGGAGGGCCTGCGCCACTGCCTGCGCGAGCAGCGCCTGAGGCGGGAGCCCCGCCGCAGGCGCCGCTCCACCCGACCGCCCGGCCGCCGTCGCCTCCCCCGTCCCCGGAGCCGCCGCACGAGCGGGAGCGACCGATGACTGCCCGGTTCTCGCGGCTCGGCGCGCGGGGGCTCGGCGGGCCGGGACACCCCGCTCCGGCGCCCGGACGGGGCCACAGGACGGTGGCCGTACGGCTCCGCGGGTGGCTGAGGCCGGCCCGGAGGGCGGCGGCAGCCGTGACCCGGGCGGGGGGACCGGCGTTCAGCTCTCGGGTGGCGGGGGTGCGCCCGCGCCGCCCAGCGCATCCGACCGGAGCCCAGACAAGGCGACGCATGGCCCACCCCGTACCCCCGGCCCATCCCCGCGGTGCGTCCGCCTCCGGACCGCCCCCCGCCCCTCAGCCCGGCCTTCCGCACGCCCGGCCACCTGCTGCCGGCTCCGGCTCCGGCCCCGCCACCGGCGGCATCGGCGGCACCGGCATCGGACCCGGCGCCGTCCCACGGCCCGAGCTGCCACCGGTCCACGGGGCGGTCCTCTGCGTCGCCGCGCCCGGTCTGGTGATCTCCCCGGAGCACGGTCAGCTGACCGGGCGCGGCCTCGACGGGGTCTACCACGCGGGGCGCCGGCTGCTCTCCCGCTGTCTGCTGCGCGTCGGCGGTCAGGATCCGGTCGCCGTGCAGAGCCGCAGCCTCGGCGCCGACCGGGCCGCCTTCACCGCGGCCGTGCGCTCCGGTGCGGAGCCCGGGCCGGATCCCGACATCACCGTCGAGCGGGTGCGCCATGCCGACGGGACCGAGCGGATCACCCTGCGCAGCCACCTCGCCCGCCCGGTGCGGCTGCCCGTCGAGATCGCGCTCGGCACCGACCTGGCGGAGCTCGCCGCCGTCGCGGCGGGCCGGGCCGGACCCGAACTGCCCGCCGGGGTCTCGGCGGCGGGGCTGCGCTGGAGCAGCGACCGGGCCCGGTCCGTCACCACGGCCGACCCGCCGCCCGACGACGCCCTGGCGGCAGGCGGGCTGCTGCGTTGGCAGCTGGAACTGGCGCCGGGACAGGCCCGCACCATCGAGCTGCGCACCACCCAGGACCGCGCCTCGCGGGCCCCTGCCGGGCAGGTGGCCAACCCCCTGGCGGCCGCTCGGGCGGAGGGGGACGACCCCCGGGTCGACGCCTGGTTCCGCACCAGCCTCGACGACCTCGGCGCGTTGCTGCTGAGGGACCCCGAGGAGCCCTCCGACGCCTTCGTGGCGGCCGGTGTGCCCTGGCGGTGCGGTCTTGCCCCGGCCGAGTCCCTGTGGGCCGCCAGGATGGCGCTCCCGCTCGGCACGGGCCTGGCCGCGGCCACCTTGCGTGTCCTCGCCCGGACCCAGGCCGGCGGCCGCGGCGCGGACGCCGGGAAGATCCCCGGCCCGCTGCGCGGCGCCGGACCCCCACTGCCCCCCGGCTGCACGGGCACGGAGGCGACCCTGGCCTTCCCCGTGGTGCTCGCCGAGGCCCGCCGGTGGGGGATGCCGGAGGCGGAGCTGGGGGAGCTGCTCCCGTCGGCCGAGCGCTGCCTGACCTGGCTCCGCCGGAACACTGGGGAGGACGGCTTCCTGGCCGACCCCGACCCGCACACCGGGCCCCGGCGCTGCGAGATCCAGGCCCACGCCCACCGGGCCGCGCTGCTCGGGGCCGACCTGCTGGCCGGCTGCGGGCGTCCAGGGGCCGAGGAGTGGCGGGAGTGGGCCGCCGCCCTGCGGCGGCGGTTCGGCGAGGCGTTCTGGCTCGACGGCCCGGACGGCGGCCGCCCGGCCGCCGCCGTCCATCCCGACGGGCGTCCGCTGGCCCGGCTGACCGGCGCCGCCGCGCACCTGCTGGACACCGGACTACTGGGCCGCGGGCAGCCGGCCCCCGGACTCCTCGACCGGATCCGTACCGAGCAGCTCGCCCGGCTGCTGGGGACGCCCGCCATGGACTCCGGATGGGGGCTGCGGGGGATGGCCGTACGGGAGCCGGGACACAACCCCTTCGGTCACCGCACCGGCGCGGTGCGCCCGTACGAGAGCGCCGTCGCGGCGGCCGGGCTGGCCGTGGCCGGCTTCGAGAAGGAGGCCGGGGCGCTGCTGCGCGGACTGCTCGACGCCGCCGAGAAGTTCGGCTACCGGTTGCCCGAGATGTATGCCGCCGAGCAGCGCACCGAGGGCAGCGCCCCGCTGCCGCACCCTGCGGCCTGCCGGCCGGCCGCGGTGTCCGCCGCGGCCGGGATCCACGCGCTGACCGCGCTGGCCGGGATCCGGCCCGATGCACCAGCCGGCACGGTCGCCCTCGCCCCGCTCGCCGGAGCTCCGCTCGGGGCGGTACGGCTGTCCGGTCTGCGGGTGGCGGGGGAGCCGTTCAGCGTGCGGGTCAGCCGGCTCGGGCTCGGGATGGTGGAGGAGGCCGCCGATGCGCTGCAACTGGGCGGCTGAGGATCCGGCCGGGGCCGCCGGGCCGCGTTTCCCGGGCTTCGGGATCAGCAAAGAGCTGTTTATCGTCAGGAAGACGACTATGATCGCGGCATGTCGCCCTACGACCCGTCGGCTTTCCCGCCCTTTGCTGTCACCGTCGACCTGGTCGTGCTCACCGTGCGGCGCCACGCGCTCTGCGCGCTCGTCGTCAAGCGGGGTGAGCCGCCGTTCCAGGGCCGCTGGGCCCTGCCCGGAGGCTTCGTACGCGGTGACGAGGACCTGGCAGCGGCCGCCGCCCGTGAGCTCGCCGAAGAGACCGGGCTGTGCGCCCACGACCCCGGCCGGCCGGGCGTGGACAACGGGGCACACCTGGAACAGCTCGCCACCTACGGCGACCCCAAGCGGGACCCGCGCATGCGGGTGGTCAGCGTGGCCCACCTGGTGCTCGCCCCCGACCTGCCGGCACCCCGGGCCGGTGGGGACGCCAACAGCGCGCGCTGGGCACCCGTGGACGAACTGCTCGCGGCCGGCGACGCCGAAGCCCCCGGCGGACTCGCCTTCGACCACGCGCAGATCCTCGGGGACGGGGTCGAGCGGGCCCGTTCGAAGATCGAGTACTCCTCGCTGGCCACGGCCTTCTGCCCGACCGAGTTCACCGTCGGCGAGCTGCGCCGGGTCTACGAGGCGGTGTGGGGAGTGGCGCTGGACCCGCGCAACTTCCACCGCAAGGTCACCGGCACCCCCGGGTTCCTGGTGCCCGCCGGGGGGACGACCACCCGTCAGGGCGGGCGCCCGGCCCAGCTGTTCCGGGCCGGCGGGGCGACCCTGCTCAATCCGCCGATGCTGCGGCCGGAAGTCTGACGACCCGCCAGTTCATCGGGCCGGTTGCCCAGAAAATCGGACATATCGCGTTATCTTGCGTGGGGTACTCACACTGCCGCAGAGCGGTCTGACTCCCCGCGGGAGAAGCGATGCTCCAGGCCATCGGACTCACCAGTGCACCCCGTCGAGACCTCCCGCCCGCCGTGGACGACCTCACCTTCGAGGCCCCTCCCGGGAAGGTGACCGCACTGCTCGGCGACACCGGGTCGGGCAAGACCACCGCCCTGCGGCTCATGCTCGAGCTCGAACCGGGCCGTGGTGTCACCTACTTCCGCGGGCGCCCCCTGCACCGGGTCCCGCAGCCCGCCCGTGAGGTCGGCGTGTTGCTCGGCGATCTGCCCGGCAACCCGTCCCGGACCGTCCGCAACCAGCTGCGCATGCTGTGCGCGGCGGCCGGAGTGCCGGCCGCGCGCGCCGACGCCATGCTCGAGGTCGTGGGTCTCGCCGGCCTGCGGGACCAGCGGCTCGGTTCGCTCTCGCTCGGCATGGAGCGCCGCCTCGGACTGGCCGCCGCACTGCTCGCCGACCCCTGCACCCTGCTGCTGGACGAGCCCGCCGCCGGGCTCTCGCCCCGCGAACGCAACTGGGTGTACGGGCTGATGCGCAGTCACGCGGCCCTGGGCGGGGCGGTGCTGTACACCACGGACGACGCCAAGGAGGCGGCGCGCAGCGCCGACCAGGTCGTCAGCATCGCCGGGGGGCGGCTCGTCGCCGACCAGGACGCGGCCGCGTTCGCCCGCACGCGGTTGCGCCCGCGGGTCGCGGTCCGCACGCCGCACGCCGCCCGGCTGGCCGACGTACTCGGCCGGGAGGCCCGGGACCGGCAGCGCGCAGTGGAGATCGTGGCGGAGAGCGGCACACGGCTGTCGGTCTACGGCAGCAGCTGCGCCGAGATCGGTGAGACGGCGTACCGGCACGGAGTGCTGGTCCACCAGCTCGCCGACGAAACGGGTGACACCGGTACCCCCGTGCCGCACCCGAGCCCGTCCACCCCCGCACCCCCGGACCCCGACCGCGCGGCCTGGGCCGCACCTCTGCCCGACGCCCAGGCCTGGGCCGACTCCACGGCTTCCACCCGACCACAGGCCGGCGCCGGAGCAGCGGCCCGGCCCGGACCCGAGGCCGGCGACGAGGCCGTCACCGTCCGACCGGCGGCCGGTGCCGGGGCCGAGGTCGGGGGCGGGGTCGCCCCCGTCCGGCCCGCGGCGGGAGTCAGGGCTGAGGTCGGGGACGGGGTAGTCACCGTCCGGCATGCGGCCGAGGTCGGCGGCGGGGCCGCCACCGTCCGACCTGCGGCCGGGGCCGAGCTCGGGAACGGGGCCGCCCTCGTCCGACCTGCGGCCGGAGCCGGGGCGGAGGTCGGTCGTCGGCTCGGCGCCGGGACCGGCAGCCGGCCCTGGGCCCCGGCCGGGCCGTTGCTCGACGCCGGGGCGACGGCTGCCGCCGCGCCGCGCCTCCCCACCTTCGGTGCCGTCCCGGCCCCTGCCTCCGTCTCCCTTTCCGCTCCTGCCTCCGCCTCCGGCTCCGTCTCCGCTCCCGTCCCCATCTCCGCCTCCGTCCCTGGCTCCGCCTCCGCCTCCGTCCCTGGCTCCGCTCCTGTCTCCGCCGTCCCCACCCTCCGCCCCGCCCCGGGTGCCGTCGCCACCCCTGCCACCGCCACCCCTGCCACCGTCGCCGCCGCAGTCGGGGGCGGCGCCGGTGGCGGTGGGATGGGTGTCGGGGTGGGTGGGGTCGCGGGGCGGGCGTGGGCGGGGAGTGGGGTGCCCGTGTGCGGGGTGCGGCGGGTCGGGGGGCCGTTGCGGCCGTGGCGGTACGAGGTGCGCCGCATGTTCGGCACCGCCACGCCGGTGCTGACCGCGGTGGTCGTCGTCGTGGTGTCGGTGCTGGTCTCGCTGGTGCTCGCCCGGGCCGGGCGAGCACCGCAGAGCCGACTGCTCGCCGCCTGGCCGCAGCTGCTGCCGCTGCCCCCGGCCGCGCTGGGCGCGGGGCTGCTCGGGGCGCTGGCCTTCGGGGAGGAGTACCGCTACCCCGCGCTGGCCGCCCACCGGGGCACCGTGCCGCGCAGGCTGGGCCTGCTCGGCGCCAAGCTCGGGGTCTGCGGGGCGCTCGCGCTGGTGCTGGGTGCCCTCGCGGTCGGTGCCGACGCGGGCGCGCTGTGGCTGGTGTTCGGGCGCGGCCCGTTGCGGTCCCCGGCCGTCGAATGGATCGCCCCGGCGGTGAGCTGGGCCGGGCTGCTCGTCGGGTGCGCCTGGGCCGGGGTGCTGGCCTCGGGGGTGTTCCGCTCCGCCCTGGCCGGGCTCGGCGCGGTGCTCGCTGTACCGCTGCTGGTGGTTCCGCCGGTGCGCAGGGCCCTCGACGGGCCGTCCGCCCACCCCGCCTCCGGGCTGGCGGCGCGGCTGCGCGGGCTGCCCTGGAACCAGTGGCCGCCGGAGGCGGACCGGCTGGTGCGCGGGGCGGTCCGGGTGCTGGCCCAACCCGTCGGGGCCGCGCTGACGTTGTCGGTGATGGTCCTCTTGTGCGCCTATGGGTTCACCGGTCTGCGCAGCCGCGTCCGGTGGTGACCGCAACTCCTCGCAAACAGCACGGTTCTTTACGATAAGTCGTCAATTGCGCAGGTGGCACCGATCACCCTTTCGTGTGCTTTTCACCAAAGACCTCAAGGGTCGTCGAAGCACGGCCGACAAAGGATTCGTGAGTACCCTTGCGCACACCATGATGACCGCCGCCCGCCATGCCGACACCGGCCTCGCCGGCCCGGGCGAACTCGATCGCTACCCCTACGCGGAGGCCCCCGGCACCGACCGCGTCGGAGCGCCCCACTGGGACGGCGCCGACGTCGAGTTGAGCCGGGCGGGCCGCCGTGCGGCAGGCAGCCGCGGGCGCGGGCTGCACGGCCAACTCGTCCAGCAGCTCGGCCAGATGATCGTCTCGGGTGACCTCGGCGCGGACCGCCCCCTGGTCCCCGAGGAGATCGGCCAGCGCTTCGAGGTCTCCCGCACGGTCGTCCGCGAGTCGCTGCGGGTCCTGGAGGCCAAGGGCCTCGTCAGCGCCCGCCCGAACGTCGGCACCCGGGTCCGCCCGGTCAGCGACTGGAACCTCCTCGATCCCGACATCATCGAGTGGCGGGCGTTCGGCCCCCAGCGCGACGACCAGCGCCGCGAGCTCAACGAGCTCCGCTGGACCATCGAGCCGCTCGCCGCCCGTCTCGCCGCGGGCCACGGCCGCGCGGACATCCAGCAGCGCCTCGCCGACATGGTCGAGATCATGGGCCACGCGCTCGGCCAGGGGGACGCGATCACCTTCTCGCGCGCCGACAACGAGTTCCACGCCCTGCTGATCCAGGTCGCCGGCAACCGGATGCTCGAGCACCTCTCCGGCATCGTCTCCGCCGCGCTCCAGGTCTCCGGCAGCCCGGTCACCGCCTGCGACCGCCCGAGCGAGACCTGCGTCGCGCACCACGCGCGCATCGTCGAGGCGCTCGCCTCCGGCGACGCGACCGCCGCCGAGTCGGCGATGCGCCAGCTCCTGACCGTTCACCCCGAGGTCGAGCGCGTCGTCCCGGCCCCGCGCGAGCACTGACGGGCGGTGGAACGGCGCGCTGGGGGCGGTAGCACACGTCGTCGCCGGGCCCCGGGGTCCGGCGACACCGGCGGTCCGGCCACGCACCATCGGGTCCGATCACCGTCGGGTCCGGCCGCGCACCGTCGGGTCCGATCACGTACCGTCGGGTCCGGGCAACGCCTTCCCCGACGAGACCGGCCATCGGTGGGCCCGGCGACATCCGGCTCCAGCGGGACGCGGCTCCGACGGCTCCCGCGACACCCACGGCTCCGGCGACACCCACGGCTCCCGCGACACCCACCCGTCCCGCCCGCACCTACGCGTCCGCCCGCAACCACCCGTCCCGCCCGTACCCACGCGTCCGCCCGCACCGCCGGCACCCCCGACCCTGCGACCCCCCGACGCGTCCGCCAGCACCGGCGTACGCCGGGCCAGGGCGGGTACGAGGCCGTAGATGAGCCTCGGCGGCGCCGTCGGGGCGACGTGGACAGTACGCAGCGGTAGGGACACGCGCCGGGCCGGACCCGCTGTCAGGGCCTTACGGCCCGTTTCGGGCGAAGGGGGTGTGACTCGGGCCACTGAAGATTGGGCGTAACACTCTGCGAGGTCACACGATGACCTAGGTGGTGATGGCCGACGGAGGGAAGACAGCAGCCCTTGCGGGTGCTGGACAGCTCCCCGGCCCCTGCCCGCGCCGCCGGCCCATCCCCAGTCGGTGCTCGTCGGCTCCGGTATCTGCACCACGGCCGGGGTCGGAAGCCGTTCCCATCGTTCCCGAGAGGTTGTTCGTGTCGGCCAGCACATCCCGTACGCTCCCGCCGGAGATCGCCGAGTCCGAGTCTGTGATGGCGCTCATCGAGCGGGGCAAGGCCGAGGGGCAGATCGCCGGCGATGACGTGCGTCGGGCCTTCGAGGCTGACCAGATTCCGCCAACCCAGTGGAAGAATGTTCTGCGCAGCCTCAACCAGATCCTTGAGGAAGAGGGTGTGACGCTGATGGTCAGTGCCGCGGAGTCGCCCAAGCGTCCCCGCAAGAGCGTCGCAGCGAAGACCCCCGCCAAGCGGACGGCCGCCAAGACCGCCGCGGCGAAGCCGGCGGCCCCGGAACCCGCCGTGCCCGCCGCGCCCGAGGTGCCGGCCGCGGACCTGGACACCTCCGACGCCCTCGCGGACGAGCCCGCCGCCGAGGCCGCTCCCGCGAAGAAGGCGGCGGCGAAGAAGACCGCGGCCAAGAAGACGGCCGCGAAGAAGACCGCCGCCAAGAAGACGGCGGCGAAGAAGACGGCCGCCAAGAAGGACGTCGACGAGGCCGTCGAGGAAGAGCCGCTCGACGAGGCCCCCGGGGCCAAGGCCGAGGACGAGGAGGAGACCGGCGAGGCCAAGGGCTTCGTGCTCTCCGACGACGACGAGGACGACGCCCCGGCGCAGCAGGTCGCCGTGGCCGGCGCCACCGCCGACCCCGTCAAGGACTACCTCAAGCAGATCGGCAAGGTCCCCCTCCTCAACGCCGAGCAGGAGGTCGAGCTCGCCAAGCGCATCGAGGCGGGCCTGTTCGCCGAGGACAAGCTGGCGAACTCCGACAAGCTCGCCCCCAAGCTCAAGCGCGAGCTGGAGATCATCGCGGAGGACGGCCGCCGCGCCAAGAACCACCTGCTGGAGGCCAACCTCCGCCTGGTGGTCTCCCTCGCCAAGCGCTACACCGGTCGCGGCATGCTCTTCCTGGACCTGATCCAGGAGGGGAACCTGGGCCTGATCCGCGCCGTCGAGAAGTTCGACTACACCAAGGGCTACAAGTTCTCCACGTACGCCACCTGGTGGATCCGGCAGGCGATCACCCGCGCCATGGCCGACCAGGCGCGCACCATCCGCATCCCGGTGCACATGGTCGAAGTGATCAACAAGCTCGCCCGGGTGCAGCGCCAGATGCTCCAGGACCTGGGCCGCGAGCCCACCCCGGAGGAGCTGGCCAAGGAACTCGACATGACCCCCGAGAAGGTCATCGAGGTCCAGAAGTACGGCCGCGAGCCGATCTCCCTGCACACCCCGCTCGGCGAGGACGGCGACAGCGAGTTCGGTGACCTCATCGAGGACTCCGAGGCCGTCGTCCCGGCGGACGCGGTGAGCTTCACGCTGCTGCAGGAACAGCTGCACTCCGTCCTCGACACGCTCAGCGAGCGCGAGGCCGGCGTGGTCTCCATGCGCTTCGGCCTGACCGACGGCCAGCCCAAGACCCTGGACGAGATCGGCAAGGTGTACGGCGTCACGCGTGAGCGGATCCGTCAGATCGAGTCCAAGACGATGTCGAAGCTGCGCCACCCGTCGCGTTCGCAGGTGCTGCGCGACTACCTCGACTAGCACGCGGATCCCCCGCGAGGTGGCCGTGCGCGGGTGCGCGCGGCCACCGGGCGTCCCACTCTGGGTGGAGTCATGCACACACAGAGTCAGGAGGCCCTATGAGTCGTTCCCTTGCCCGTGTCCTGGCGGGCGTGCTGACCCTGGTGGCGGGCGCGGGCGCGGCGCCGCTGGTCCAGGCGCCGGAAGCGGCCGCCGACAGCATCGTGATCGGCGGCACGCCGGTGGACGTGGCCGACAGTCCGTGGGTGGTGGCACTCTCCAGCCGTGACCGGTTCGGGGGAACGCGGGCCGGGCAGTTCTGCGGGGGTGTGATCGTCGCACCGACCCGGGTGGTGACCGCCGCGCACTGCCTGAGCCGGCAGGTGCTGGGCGGGTCGGTCGAGTCGGTGAAGGACTTCCGGGTGATCACGGGCCGGACCGAGCTGCGCGCCGAGGACCAGGGCCGCGAGATCGCCGTCCGGGCGGCGCGGGTCAACCCCGGCTACGACGCGGCGAGCAACGCGGGCGACCTCGCCGTGCTGGACCTCGCCGAGGCCGTGCCGGCGTCCTCCGTGCTGCCGCTGGCCGCGGCCGGCGACCCGGCGTACGCGGCGGGGACGGCGGCGACCGTCTACGGCTGGGGGGACACCAGCGGCTTCGGTGACTACGCGTACGGGCTGCACGCCGCAGGCGTGACGGTGCTCGCCGACGACGACTGCCTTCGGGCGTACCCGGGGGACGCGAGCGGACAGTACCGGTCCGACTCCATGGTGTGCGCGGGGCACGCGGCAGGCGGCAAGGACGCCTGCCAGGGCGACAGCGGCGGCCCGCTGGTGGCCGGGGGTCGGCTGATCGGCCTGGTGTCCTGGGGGCGCGGCTGCGGACGTGCGGACAGCCCCGGTGTGTACACGCGGGTCTCACCGCTGGTGGACTTCGTGACGGGAGCGGCGGGCGCCGCGACCGGCGCGACCGGCGCCTCGGGCACCCGTACCGCGACCGGCGCCTCGGGCACCCGTACCGCGACCGGCGCCTCGGGCTCCCGTACCGCGACCGGAGCCTCGGGTTCCCGTACCGCGACCGGAGCCTCGGGCACCCCCACCGGCGGCGCAGGCCCGGCCACCGGTACCGCCGCGGCACCCGTCGGCACCGGCGGCTGACCGGCCCGGACAGCAGGCCCGACCGGCCCCGGAGAACGAGAACGGGCGGCTCCCTGGATCACAGGGGCCGCCCGTCGACCGGCCTGGCCGGTCCTGGCTCGTCGGGATGCGAGGTGTCAGCGCTCCTCGGTGTCGGCGGAAGCCGGCACGCTGGTGAGCCGCTCGGTCTCATCCTGTATCTCCGCGGCGATCTTCTTGAGTTCCGGCTCGAACTTACGCCCGTGGTGGGCACAGAAGAGCAGTTCTCCGCCGCTCATCAGGACGACGCGCAGATATGCCTGGGCGCCGCAACGGTCGCATCGGTCAGCGGCCGTCAGCGGGGTCGCGGGGGTCAGAACAGTAGTCACGTCGCCTCTTCTCTAGCTCGACGAGCTGTCGTACCAGGGTCAACATCCAACCAGGCCGAAAACGTTCCCGCTCGCGGCTTTTCCTCGAAACTTCCTTCCGAAGCTGGCCGGCTGCTGCCGGTTGGCGGCGAAGGAGCCGTATTGCGTTGCTCTACGGTTTCGCGTTGTCTGTCGGTGCTGCTTGTGGTCGTCTCATCGGGGGTCTGCCCTCCCCGGCCTGTGTGCCGGTTGTTCATGAGGACGTGCCCGAACCCTAAATGGTTCATGCGCGGAAGGGAACGTGATGTTTCCTTCACCCCTTCGGGCGATCGAACACCCGTACGGTTCTGTATTAGGCTGAAGAACCACGAGGGTGGCGTTGCATCGGCTCTACCAGGCCTCGGTACCCTCTGGACGGCAACAGAGCCACCCTGCGCCCAGCGGGGCGGGAAAAGAAATTCAGCGAGGAGCGAACTGCGTGACCGCCGACACGTCCGTGCCTTCCAGCGCGCTGCTGACCGGAGCAGACCGGGACGGCTCCAACTACACCGCGCGGCACCTCCTCGTCCTCGAAGGGCTCGAGGCCGTCCGCAAGCGCCCCGGCATGTACATCGGCTCCACCGACAGCCGTGGCCTGATGCACTGCCTGTGGGAGATCATCGACAACTCCGTCGACGAGGCCCTCGGCGGCTACTGCGACCACATCGAGGTCGTGCTCCACGAGGACGGCTCGGTCGAGGTCAAGGACAACGGCCGCGGCATCCCGGTCGACGTCGAGCCCAAGACCGGCCTGTCCGGCGTCGAGGTCGTCATGACCAAGCTGCACGCCGGCGGCAAGTTCGGCGGCGGCTCCTACGCGGCCTCCGGCGGTCTGCACGGTGTCGGCGCCTCCGTCGTCAACGCCCTCTCCGCCCGCCTCGACGTCGAGGTCGACCGCGGCACCACCCACAGCATCAGCTTCCGCCGCGGCGTCCCCGGCATCTTCACCGAGCAGGGTCCCGACGCGCCCTTCGACCCCGGCAGCGGCCTGCGCAAGGGCAAGCGGGTACCCAAGGGCCGCACCGGCACGCGCATCCGCTACTGGGCCGACCGCCAGATCTTCCTCAAGGACGCCCGGCTCTCGCTGGAGACCCTCTACCAGCGCGCCCGCCAGACCGCCTTCCTGGTGCCCGGCCTGACCATCGTGGTGCGCGACGAGCGCGCGATCGACGGCGCCGGCAAGACCGAGGAGGTCTTCCGCTACGACGGCGGCATCAGCGAGTTCTGCGAGTACCTCGCCGAGGACAAGGCCGTCTGCGACGTGCTGCGGCTGTCCGGGCAGGGCACCTTCAAGGAGACCGTCCCGGTCCTCGACGACCGCGGCCACATGACCCCCACCGAGGTCACCCGCGAGCTCGGCGTCGACGTCGCGCTGCGCTGGGGCACCGGCTACGACACCACCGTCCGGTCCTTCGTGAACATCATCGCCACCCCCAAGGGCGGCACCCACGTGTCCGGCTTCGAGCGCGCGGTCACCCGGACCGTCAACGAGGTGCTCCGCGCGAGCAAGCTGCTCCGGGTCGCCGAGGACGACGTGGTCAAGGACGACGCGCTGGAGGGCCTGACGGCGGTGGTGACCGTCCGGCTGGCCGAGCCGCAGTTCGAGGGCCAGACCAAGGAGGTCCTCGGCACCTCCGCGGCCACGCGCATCGTCGGCCAGGTGGTCGCCAAGGAGCTCAAGGCGTTCTTGACCTCCACCAAGCGCGACGACAAGCAGCAGGCCCGCGCCGTGATGGAGAAGATCGTCGCGGCCGCCCGGACCAGGATCGCGGCCCGTCAGCACAAGGAGGCGCAGCGCCGCAAGACCGCGCTGGAGTCCTCCTCGCTGCCCGCGAAGCTGGCCGACTGCCGCAGCGACGACGTGGACCGCAGCGAGCTGTTCATCGTCGAGGGCGACTCCGCGCTCGGCACCGCCAAGCTCGCCCGGAACTCCGAGTTCCAGGCGCTGCTGCCGATCCGCGGCAAGATCCTCAACGTCCAGAAGTCGTCCGTCTCGGACATGCTCAAGAACGCCGAGTGCGGCGCGATCATCCAGGTCATAGGGGCCGGCTCGGGCCGGACCTTCGACATCGACGCGGCGCGCTACGGCAAGGTCATCATGATGACCGACGCCGACGTCGACGGCTCCCACATCCGCACCCTGCTGCTGACCCTCTTCCAGCGCTACATGCGCCCGATGGTCGAGGCCGGCCGGGTCTTCGCGGCCGTCCCGCCGCTGCACCGGATCGAGCTGGTCCAGCCCAAGAAGGGCCAGGACAAGTACGTCTACACGTACTCCGACCACGAGCTGCGCCAGACCCTGCTGGAGTACCAGCGCAAGGGCGTGCGCTACAAGGACTCGATCCAGCGCTACAAGGGCCTCGGCGAGATGGACGCCGACCAGCTCGCGGAGACCACGATGGACCCCCGCCACCGCACCCTGCGCCGGATCAACATCGGCGACCTGGAGGCGGCGGAGCAGGTCTTCGACCTGCTGATGGGCAACGAGGTGGCGCCCCGCAAGGAGTTCATCACCAGCTCGGCGGCCACCTTGGACCGCTCGCGCATCGACGCCTGACCGGGCCCCGGACACCGGCGCTTCACCCCGTCCCCGACCCCGTCACCTGATGGGGTGAAGCGCATCGGTACACCAGTCCGGAAAACGTCACTCCGCCCATCCTTGGGGCACGCGGCCACTGCGACCGCGGACAAGGAGACTGCGGTGGACAAGCACGATGGCCGCGACCCCGGAACGGTCCGGCTGGACGATCCCTGGTACGACGCACTGGCCGCGGGGTGGGGCGAGGGGACGGGACCGGCCGCCCGCACTGCCGCCCCCGGCCCCGCCGGGCCGCCACCCCGCCCCCGCCCGGCCGACATCTACCTGGAGGTCCAGCGCAGCGCCGCCTTCCAGGAGGTGCGCAGCCGCTACCGCCGTTTCGTCGTCCCGGCGGTCCTCGGCTTCCTGCTCTGGTACGTCGCCTACGTCGTCGCGGCCGTGGCCGCGCCGGGACTGATGGCCCGGCCCGTGTGGGGCGCGGTGAACGTCGCCCTGCTGGCGGGCCTCGGCCAGTTCCTCAGCACCTTCGCCCTGACCTGGGCCTACGCCCGGCACGCCCGGCTGCGGCGGGACCGGGCGGCCCTCGACCTGCGCTGGACCGTCTTCGAGCAGGCCCACGAGCAGGCGCGGGACCAGGCCCGGGAAGACCGCGACGCCCGGGGCGCACGCGACTCCGGGGGCGCCCATGACGCCCGGGGCGCACGCGACGCCCGGGAGCGGAGCCGCGGCGGGCAGGGGGCGGGTCGGTGACCGGCGACCAGCAGACGCTCGCGCTCATCCTGTTCAGCCTCTTCGTCGCCGTCACGCTCGGGATCACCACCTGGGTCAGCCGCAACCGGCGCGGCTCGGCGGAGGAGTTCTACGTCGGCGGGCGGCTCTTCTCGCCCATGGAGAACGGTTTCGCCATCGCGGGCGACTACATGTCCGCCGCCTCCTTCCTCGGCATCTCGGGCCTGATCGCCCTGTTCGGCTACGACGGCCTGCTCTACTCCGTCGGCTTCCTCGTCGCCTGGCTGGTCGTGCTGTTCCTGGTGGCCGAGCTCGTCCGCAACTGCGGCCGCTTCACCCTCGCCGACGTCGTCGCGGCCCGGATGAGCGAGCGGCCGGTGCGGATCGCGGCGGGCGCCTCCTCCGTGACCGTCTCCGTGCTCTACCTCGTCGCCCAGATGGTCGGCGCCGGCAGTCTGGTCGGCCTGCTGCTCGGCTCGTCCGGTGCCACCGCCCGCACGGCGGCCGTGGTCGGGGTGGGCGCGCTGATGGTGGTCTACGTGTCCTTCGGCGGCATGCGGGCCACCACGTGGATCCAGATCGTCAAGGCCGTCCTGCTGATGGGCGGGGCGGTGGCGCTGACGGTGCTGGTGCTGATCCGCTTCCACGGCGACCTCGACCAGCTGCTGACCACGGCCGCCGACCGCAGCGGCCACGGCCACCGGTTCCTCGGGCCGGGCCTGAAGTACGGAGGCGACTGGACGGCGCGGCTGGACTTCCTCAGCCTGGGCCTGGCCCTGGTCCTCGGCACCGCCGGTCTGCCGCACATCCTCGCCCGTTTCTACACCGTGCCGACCGCCCGGGCGGCCCGCCGGTCCGTCGTCTGGGCCATCGCCCTGATCGGCGGTTTCTACGTGATGACCGTGGTCCTCGGGTTCGGCGCGGCGGCGCTGGTCGGGCCGGACGCCGTACGGGCCTCCAACGCCTCGGGCAACACCGCGGTCCCGCTGCTGGCCACGCTGCTGGGCGGCGGGCCGGGGACCACCGGCGGGGCGGTGCTGTTCGCGCTGGTCGCCGCCATCGCCTTCGCCACGATCCTGGCCGTGGTCGCGGGGATCACCCTGGCCTCCTCCGCCGCCGTCGCCCATGACCTCTACGCCTCGCTCAAGCGGCGCCGCGCCCGGCAGCGCAGCGAGGTCGCGGTGGCGCGGGTGGCGGCCGTCGGGATCGGCGCGGTCGCCATCGCCCTGGGCCTGCTCGCCCAGGACCTGAACGTCGCCTTCCTGGTGGGCCTCGCCTTCGCGGTGGCGGCCTCGGCGAACCTGCCGGTGCTGCTGTACGCGCTGTTCTGGCGGAACTTCACCACGCGGGGCGCCGTCTGGTCGGTCTACGGCGGCCTGGTGCCGGCCGTGCTGCTGGTGGTGGTCTCGCCGGTGGTCTCCGGCAGCCCCGAATCCCTCTTCCCGGGCGTCGACTTCCAGCTCTTCCCGCTCCAGAACCCCGGGATCGTCTCGGTCCCGCTGGGCTTCCTCGCCGGCTGGCTGGGCACGGTGACCTCCGGGGAGACGGCGGACGCGGCCAAGCACGCGGAGACGGAGGTCCGTTCGCTCACCGGGGCGGGGGCGGTCTAGCGCGCACACGGGCGCAGGCTCGTCAGCCCTGGTCCGCCGGGATCCAGGCGTAACGGTGCTCGGGGCGGCCCGTCTCGCCGTAGCGCAGGGTCAGCCGGACGCGGCCGGAGCGGTCCAGCAGCTTGAGGTACCGCTGGGCGGTCTGCCGGCTGACGCCCGCGCGTTCGGCGATCTCCTGGGCGGACAGCGGGCGTTCGGCGCCGAGCAGTACCTCGCGGACGGTCGCGGCCGTGGCAGGGGAGTGGCCCTTGGGCAGTTCGTTGCGGCTGGCCGCGCCGGCGAGGGCGCCGAAGATGCGATCCACCTCCGCCTGTTCGGCCTCGCCGCCGGTGGCCAGGGCGCGGTGCAGGGCGGCGTACGCCTCCAGCTTGGCGCGCAGGCCACCGAAGGTGAACGGCTTGACCAGGTACTGCAGGGCCCCGAGGCGCATCGCGGCCCGTACGGTGGCCAGGTCCCGGGCCGCGGTGACCATGATCACGTCGGTGTGGTGGCCGAGCTGGCGCAGCCGGCGGACCAGGTCCAGGCCGGTGCCGTCGGGCAGGTAGTGGTCGAGCAGGATCAGGTCGACGCGGTGGGCGGCGACGAAGGCCAGCGCCTCGGCGGCGGTGTGCACCTCGCGGGCCACGGTGAAACCGGGCACCTTCGCGACGTAGGCGGCGTTGATCCGCGCGACGCGGGCGTCGTCGTCCACGACCAGGACGGCGAGCTCCTCCGCCGGGGCCGCGCTGCCGGGCCGGGTCATCGCAGGGCCTCCGGGAGCACGACGAGGAACTCCGCACCGCCTGCCGCCGGTGCGCCCACCCGGGCGGAGCCGCCCTGGCGTTCGACGAGGCGGCGGACCAGCGCGAGGCCGAGGCCGCGCTCGCGGTGGGCGTGGGGCTGCTTGGTGGACCAGCCCTCGGTGAAGATCTCCTCGCGGCGGTCGGCGGGAACGCCCGGCCCGCTGTCCCGGACCCGCAGGACGACCGTGTGCGGGTCCTCGGTCCGCAGCTCCACCTCGACCACGGGCTCGGGCGAACCGGCGGCGGCGTCCAGGGCGTTGTCCACGAGGTTGCCGAGGACGGTCACCAGACCGCCGGGATCCACCAGCCGGTCGGGCAGCGAGGTGGCCGGGGTCAGGCGCAGGGCGACGCCGCGTTCGGCGGCGACGGTGCCCTTGCCCACGAGCAGCGCGGCGAGCAGCGGGTCGTGGACCTTCTCGGTGACCTGTTCGGCGGTGGTCCGGTGCACTCCGGCCACCTCGGTGACGAACTCCACCGCCTCGTCGTACAGGCCGAGCTCCAGCAGCCCGAGGAGGGTGTGCAGGCGGTTGGCGTGCTCGTGGTCCTGGGCCCGCAGGGCGTCGATGAGGCCCCGGGTCGAGTCGAGCTCGCGGCCCAGGCGCTCCAGTTCGGTCCGGTCGCGCAGGGTGGCGACGGCACCGCCGTCCTCGGTGGGCATCCGGTTGGCGACCAGGACGCGCGGGCCCTGGACGGTGAGCAGGTCGCGGCCCGTGACCCGGCCGGCCAGCACGTCGGTGGTACGGCCGCTGCCGAGTACGTCGTCCAGCGGGCGCCCGGCCGCACCCGGGGCGCCCGGTTCCAGCCCGAGGAGCCGGGCCGCCTCGTCGTTGACCAGCCGGATCCGGCCGTGCCGGTCGAGGGCCACCACGCCCTCGCGGATCGAGTGCAGCATGGCCTCGCGCTCGGCGAGCAGGCCGGCGATGTCGGAGAACGCCAGGTCGCGGGTCTGCCGGTGGATCCGGCGGGAGATCAGCCAGGCCGCGAGCGCGCCGGCGGCCAGGGCGGCGCCGGCGTGGACGAGCAGCCCGGGGACGGCGCCCAGCAGCCGGTCGCGGACGCTGTCGTACTCGATACCGACCGAGACCGCGCCGACGAGCTCGCCGTCGGCGGCCAGCAGCGGGACCTTGCCGCGGGCGGAGCGGCCGAGGGTGCCCTCGTCGATCTCCATCACCTCGCGGCCGGCGAGGACGTCGGCCGGGTCGGTGGACACGTGCCGGCCGATCCGGTCGGGGCTGGGGTGGGAGCGGCGGATGCCGTGGAGGTCGAGCACGACGACGTACTCGGCGCCGGTCGCCCGGCGGATGCGTTCCGCTGCGGCCTGGACCGGGCTGTCGGGGGTGGGCGGGGTCGCCAGCAGCCCCTGGGCCAGGGCGGGGTCGGCGGCGGCGCTCTGCGCGATGGCGAGGGCGCGCCGCATGGCCTGGTCGTCGAGCTGGGCGCCGAGCGGGGCCAGGAACAGGCCGGTGGCCAGGGCCGTGACACCGGCGGCGATGGCGAGCTGCGTGAGCAGGATCTGCGAGACGGCCCGCCGCGGCAGCGCGAACCGCCGCCGACGCCGAGGCGCCCCGTCCTGCCGGGCGCGGCGCCCGGATCCCGCTCCACTCCGCATGACCCCACACGGTACGACCCCGCTCCGCTTCCCCGTAACCACCAACGCCTCGGGCCGGCGGGGCCGGGGCGGACGGGGCCGGGGCCCGAGGTCCTGCGGCCCGGGGCGGGCGTGGCCGACGGCGCTTGGCCACGGCGTGGTGGCCTGGTCGCCTGGTTGCCCGGGCCGTGGGACGGGGCGGTGCGGGGCTCGCAGGACGCCGTCGTTGGTGGGCCCCTTCCGGCTCCGCTTCGGGGGCGGCGGCGCCGGGTGGGGCTCGGACTGCGCCCCGAGCTTCCGGGGTCGCGGCCCGTCCGGACGTGGCCCGGATCCGGCCGATCGGCGCTTGGCCCTGGCCTCGGCTCGGAAGCCGGGGCTGCGGGACGGTGCGGGGCGGCACTGGCAGGACGCTGCGGGGCGCGCTTCCCGCCGCTCGGCTGCGTGCGCAGGGGCCGCGGGGTGGGTGGCGACCCCGCGTCCTCAGCCACCGGGGCTGCGGCCTGGCCGGGCGTAGGCCTCGGAGGCGGCGGGGGAGGCGCCGTCTCGCCGGGGAGGCGGGCCGCCTTCGCTCGGCGGTGGTCGTCGGTCAGGGGAGGGGGCGCGGGGGGCGGGGGCCGGTGTAGTGGCCGGTGGGACGCATGCGGAGTGGGGGTTCCTGGTACTCCTCCAGGGCGTGGGCGATCCAGCCCGCCGTGCGGGAGACGGCGAAGGCCGTCTCGCCGGCCTCGGGCGGCATGCCGCAGGAGACGGTGAGGACCGCCAGGGCCAGGTCCACGTTGGCCGGCAGCCCGCGGCCCTGGCGGGCCGTGACCGCCACCACGTCGCGGGCCGCCGCCAGGGCCGGAGCCGCGGCGTCCAGGTCCGCCAGCCGGGAGAACAGCGCGCTCGCCCGAGGGTCCTCGGAGCGGTACAGCCGGTGCCCCAGGCCCGGCACCCGGCGGCCCGAGCGCAGGTACTCGGCGACCACGGGCGCCGCTCCGCCGCGCTCCAGCACCTCCACGAGCATCCGGTGGGCCAGCCGCCCGGCCGCGCCGTGCAGCGGCCCCTCCAGTGCGCCGAGCCCGGCGGACACGGCGGCGTACGGGTGGGCCCGGCCCGAGGCGGCGACCCGGACCGCCAGGGTCGAGGCGGCCAGGTCGTGGTCGACGAGCAGGCCCAGGGCCAGGTCGAGGATCGCGACGGCCGCCGGATCGGCGGGCCGCGGCGTGAGCCGCTCCCACAGCCGCCGCGCCAGCGGTTCGCCCGCCCCTTCGGCCGCGTGGGGTCGCGGCCCGTCAGCTTCCAGCCCCGGCACGGCCCCACGGGGCTCGGGCCCGCCCGTCGGCCG
>NZ_JAJAUY010000039.1 GCF_020532625.1 Streptomyces antimicrobicus
CAGATGCACCGGGTCGGCGCGGGCCGCGGGGGGGGCCCCCGCCCCCCCCCAACCCCCCCCCCCCCCCCCCCCCCCCCCCCCCCCCCCCCCCGCGGGGGCCCCCCCCCCCCCCCCCCCCCCCCCCCCCCCCCGCGGGGGGGGGCGCCCCCCCCCCCCCCCCCCCCCCCCCCACCGGCGCATCCCTACCAGCTGTGGTCCAGGGCCGGGCCGTTCTCGCAGGGTCAGGACAGTGATGGGGGCTTTCGGGGTGGCGGGACGGCGCGGAGGAGTTCCCAGAGAGGACGGGAGCCGCTCGCCCATTGGGCGAGGAGCTTGCGGTCGACCAGGTGCAGGCGCTGGGACTTGGCGAAGTCGAGGGCCGGTGCGGAGAAGCGCCCGTTGGTGAGCATGACCAGGACGTCGCCGCCGTGTATCTGGCGGCCGGTGCCGTTGAGGACCTGGAGATCGGGGGTGCCCACGGCGGAGCCCGACCAGCCGGCCTTGCGGTGCTTGCACTGGATCACCCAGAGCCGGCCGAAGGGGTCGGTCGCCTTCACGTCCGCCCCGTTGTCGCCGCGCCCGCCGACCTGCTGCGCGTCATCGCATCCGTCGCGGCGCATCAGGTCGCGTACGGCGAACTCGAACTGCCGGTGGTGAAGGCCGTCGAGCTGCTCGACCGCGTACCGAAGCCCCTGGGCCCGGACGCGGTCCCACCGGGCGGCCTCCTGGCGCCGATGCAGCCACACAGCGCCCGCACCAGCCGCTGCCAGGAGGAGGAGAGCGACGACCCACGGATGCGCGGCCAGCCACGACAGCACCGCCAGCACCAGACTCAAGACCATCGCCGCGACCAGCACGAACATCCACAGGTCGACCGGCACCGCGCCCTTGCGCCGCCGTGGACGGCGCCCGGCGCCCGAGCGGCGTCGGGCCGGACGGCGGCTCACCGCCCGCTCCCCGAGCTGGGGAAGACGATCGGGTACGGGACCGTCGGCGTCGGTCGTACCGCCGGCTTGTCCCACCCCGGCCGCTTGATCGGGTACACCGTGGTCGCCTGGGGCTGAGGTAACCGCTCCTGCCCCTGCTGCGTGCCGGTGGCAGTCGTGTTGCCGCTGCCGAAGATGAACACTCCGGCCACGATCATCCCCAGGATCGCCGTCTCCCGGCGCGCAGCCGCGGGGAGGCGGGTGTGCCTCCTGACCACGGTGCCATCCGCCTTCACGTACTCCTCGATCACGGGCACTACGGCGTCCCCCTCACCAGTCGCGTCACGCCTCCCTGCGTAACTGGCCCATGAAAGCACCCCGCACTGACAATGCGTCACCCTGCGATCACCATTCGCGATCTCCGGCTGGCCGTGCTGCGCCCCATCGGCGGGCATGGATCAGGCGCCGGCCCTCCGCCCGCTGGCGGTCGGCGCATGGCGACTGCGAATTTGCCCCCACAGCAGTCGGTTGCGACGCAGGTCACTGAAAATGCGTCTCATGAAGCGAGACGGCCTGGGGCTGACCTGGTGCAAGTGGTGCGTCGAAGGCCCTCTGAGGGCGTTCCCGCGAGTTGGGGCACGCGGAGGGCGCGGCAAGGCCCAAGAGGTCTGGACAACGACGAAGCCCCAGGCCGCTGACCTGGGGCTTTGCTATGGAGCGGATGACGGGAATCGAACCCGCGCTATAAGCTTGGGAATCACCGTTCTTGATCAAGCCCACGGGCCTCTGACCAGCCCGGATGGCGACAAGGCGGCATGTGGTGTCTCTCCACACTGTCCGCCGTTTACCGCGCTTCACCGCCTGATCTGGCACGCATCTGGCATGCCCGGAAAGGCATCAACCCGCATCACCCCTCGGCGCCTTCGGAGATCTGCCGAGCCAGCTCGTCAACGACCTGCGGCACCATCGGGTGAGCGCCTTCCTCTTCCAGGGCTAGAGCGAGCGCCTGGCGCACGGTCGCATGCGGCTGCCCCGTGTAGCTCGCCCGGGTTCGTCTGACAGCGCGCTCCATCTTCTGAGCGAACGCTGACAGCGCGGGCCGGGCCTTCTCGTACTCGCTCGGATCCACTGCCACGCGATCATCCGATCAGCGCGGGTGGTTAGCGTCAACCGGTGGAGCACGGCGAGGAGGATCCGGTTCGGGTCGCAGACCACCGCCTTACAAGTTCGATCTACGCCCGGCCGAGGAGCCGCTGCCCACGGGCGCGTGCCAGGCGCGGATCGCCGAACGCTACCCCCGTCCGGGGCCGTTGATGTTACGCATGGATGTCACCCAAAGAGCTCGGGTACCAGGCAGTAGGGCAGCCGCCGCTGTTACCGCCCGGTCTGGCTCACATCTCATGTCCAGAAAAGGGGACACACCACGAGGCGACTCGCCAACCCGTGAACGACCCCGGACCGGCACTGCGATGGCCTCGTGGCACGGATTGTCAATTGATAAGAAGCCTATGCTTCGGCCCGCACGGAGAATACTCTAGGCCTCCCGCCGTCCTGTGGAGGGCCCGTGATTCTGCGCGAGTTTCTATACGTTGATACCGACAAGGTCCGCGCCATGCTTGCACAACTAGACGGCGGCGTCGCAGAGGAGGAGCGCGAGACCAGTCGCGAAGAAAGGAAGAATACGGTAGGGCCGAGGAGCGTCGCCCAGCATCTCCAGGTGACTGGGATGGAACGATATACACAGAAGTCAATGGGGGATGCATTGTTTCCCATGCTTGAAGACGCGCTGGAATCGGAGTCCCTAATTCGCGACATCTCTACTGACGTGTCAGATGTGTCGCAGTGGAATTCTGGGAAGATTAGAGAGATCGCACCTCCGGGGTCGCTGGTTCGGATCACTGCAAAAGGTTCTCTGTTTGATACCAGGTATGCCGCCGGCGCCTTCGCTGCTTTCGCCTCTGTTGCCGGAGGGCTGCAAGGAATGGGTGCCCTGCCTGCTCCAAGCGCCGACAGGCCGGGACCCAAGGGCAAATCGGGCCAGCAGCGACAGCAGCGCTCCCAAGCTTCAGCAAACGCCGCCCCTCAGCTAGAGGATGCGATCACGGATTTTCATGCGATGGGCGGGATCGACAGCGAAACCCTTCGGTCGATGATCCGCATGGCAAGAGGCCTATTCGCTCCGGGCCTCCACCTCAATCTTTCCCCTGTCGGCTCAGGAGAGGTGCTGATTGGGTCCCGCCTGCAGGAGGGGCGACAATACCTCGACAGTGAGGCAGACGTCCTGTTCGCGCGTTATGGGACAGAGAAGCAGGAGTGGACACTAGTTGGCAGCGTAGGAAGCTATGGCCCTAAGGACACGGACTTCCCGGATTTTGACTTCAATAACTCTGATGGAACCGTCAATCGGGCGCGTTTTGCTGATGCGCTCAATGGGTTCATGAAGAGCTTGGGCGGGATGGGATTCATTGACCTCCCTCAGCACCCTGGCTTCTCCGTGATTCCGTTCGCGGTGTACCGGGCGATCCCACGCAACTGGACCCTTGCGCGGTCTTAACTGGTGCGAGCGGCATTCGGTGCCCGGCCGGGATTGCGGCCCGAGGGCGGGGCGTCCCAGCCACGATCCGCCCCGGCTGTCATCCCGTATGCCGTCGACCCACACGGAGTGATAGCGGGGCAGGCTTCTGGGGCCCAGGTGGAGCGCCCCGCTGGACGAACGACCTGGGCCCCAGAAGCCTGGTCTGCTATGGCTTGCCTGGGTCGACGGCATGCGGGATGACAGCCCCCACCCGCACCACAAACCGAGCCGCACCCGCACGACGGCCCCCGTCCATCCCGGCGCCGGCCGCGCCCCCGCCGGAGGCATTGTCTTGGCCTGCTGGTGTCGTCGGACCTTGGCGTCACGGGGCAGCCCTACGGGGAGTCCGCGGCTGCTCTGACTGGCCTGGCGGTCATGGCGTGGCCCCGAGGGTTTCGGGTGGATGCCTGGTCTTGCTCCGCAGTCGAAGCCGGGGTGGCGAGTGGCTAGTTGCGGAGCTGGTGGCGCCGGCCTCCGAGGGTGTCCCGCCCATCAACCCTTCGCCGGACTTACGGCGTGCGGCCGGCGGTCGGGCCGGAGCGGGGCGGAGACAGGAGCGCAGGCCCGGCCGACGGGCCGCGCGCGCCGCGCGGTGCGCGGCGGGTGCCTTGATGGAGTAGGGAATCTTTCACCGCACGGGGAACAGCTGGCGCCCGTCATGGCTCCGCACATGGGGCCCGTGCCCGTCCAAGGCGTCCAGGAGTCGGATCGCGTAGACCTCGGACATCCGCTCGGAGACCTCGTCGGGCGTGAGCCACTGGACCGCCGTGGACTCGTCGGACGTTCGCTCGGCGCCCCCGGTGGGCTTGCACCGGAAGACCAGGGCCACGACTCCGATCGAGACGTTCTTGTACACCCCCGTCAGCTCCGCCACGTCCACATCGACGCCTGTCTCCTCCAAGACCTCGCGCCGCACGCCCTCCTCCGGCGTCTCCGAGATCTCCAGCACCCCGCCCGGCAACTCCCACGTTCCGTTGTCCGCCCGCCGGATCGCCAGCAGCCGGCCGTCGTCGCGGACCACGACACCCGCTACGGATACGGAGTGGCGAGGCGTTGACCGGGTCGTCGGGGCACTGTTACTCATGTACAGGAGCATAGGAGGAAGAAAAGGACCATGGGAACAGCTGTAGGAGGTGGCAAGGCCGTACCTCGGTACTTGCAGATCGCCGAGGACATCGTCCAACAGATCCGCGCCGGCGCCTTGAAGCCCGGCGACCAGGTGCCGAGTGAAGCCGAGATGATCGAGCGCTACGGCGTGTCGGGCGGCACCATCCGCAAGGCCATGACCGAGATCCGGGCGAGTGGGCTCGTGGACACCCGGCATGGCAAGGGCTCGTACGTGAAGGCCCGGCCGCCCGTGCGGCACCGGTCTTCGGATCGTTTCCGCCGGTCGCTCCGGCGTGGGGGCAAGGCGGCGTACCTCGCCGAGTCGGAGCAGTCGGGCGCGACCGCCAAGGTCAGTGTCATCTTCATCGGGCCGATGGAGGCCCCCGAGGAGATTGCCGGTCGGCTGGGTGTAGAGCCCGGTACGCAGGTCCTCGCGCGGCGGCGTCTGTACTTCCGGAACGGGACGCCGGTCGAGACGGCCACGTCGTACTTGCCGTGGGACGTCGTGAAGGACATCCCCGAGCTGTTCGCCGAGAACCCCGGTGGTGGCGGCATCTACGCCCGCTTGGAGGACCACGGCCACGTGTTCGCGGAGTTCGTGGAGACTCTGCAGGCCCGGCCGGCCGCCAAGGCTGAAGCCTCGGAGCTGGCCCTGAGTCCTGGAGCTCCGGTCGTGCACCTGCTGCGCAACGCGGTTACGGAGGAGGGCAGGGTGGTGGAGGTCTGCGACACCCTCATGGCCGCTGACCAGTTCGTCTTCGAGTACCGGATCCCGGCTGCCGACTGACGGTCGCTCAACTCTCCACAGCCCGCCGCAAGTTTTCTTCCGCGGCGGGTTGACTCATGTACAGGAGTTGGGCACTCTTCTTCATGACACTCCTATACAGGAGTGACGGAGTCCAGCCTCTGTAGAGGAGTGATCTGTCATGCGTCAGATTCCCGTCGACACCTCCGCCGCGATGCTGATGGTGGCCCAGCCGCCGCAGCCGAAGATCAAGGACCGGCGGACGGGTGAGATCGCCGTCGACCTGGAGACCGGTGCTCAGCTGGCCACCATCGACGTGGTGTTCCTGATGGCCGGTGTGGCCGAGGTCCTGTCCGTCGTCGTGCCGCAGCCGGGTGTGTCGGGCGAGCTGGTGATGGGGGCGCCGGTCGCGATCACCGGTCTCATCGCCCGGCCGTGGGAGAACGAGTTCAACGGGCAGAAGCGGCACGGGATCAGCTACCGGGCCGCCGCCTTCACCGCGCTGACGCCCGCTCCGGTCAAGGCCTGATCCCGATGACCGGGGGACAGGTCGCCGCCCTGGTCGGCTTAGCGCTGGTCGCTGGTGGGCTGGGGTGGCTCAAGTGGAAGCGGCCCGGCTGGTACTGGGTCGGGTTCGGCTGGCTGGTCACCGTGGTCCGGCTGCTGTGGACGTACCGCTCGGTGATGGAGGCCTGCGGGCTGAGCGAGCAGCCGTCACGATCCCGGGTGAAGCTGGCGGCGGCGTTGGACCGGGTTCCGGCTCGGGCCCTGCCCAAGCTCCGCCGGATCAAGGTCACGCGGTTCGGGCTGGTGCTCCGGGTCAAGACTCTGCCGGGACAGGAGCAGCTGGACTTCGACGCGGCCACGGAGCGGTTGCGGCACTCCTGGCGGACGCACGGGGTGCACATCAGGGCCGTGAAGCCGGGGTTCTTGGAAATCCGGCTGGTCGGGTACGACGTGCTGCGGCGGGTGGTGATGCCGCGCAAGGTGGCCGGGAGCGAGCTGCTCAAGGTGCCCGTGGCCCTGCGGGCTGATGGAGCCCCGTACATGCGGGACTTTCGCGCCAGCCCTCATGAGCTGGTGGTGGGGGCCACGGAGTCGGGGAAGTCGGTCTACCTGCGGGGCTTGATCAAGGAGTTGGCGAAGCAGCCGGTCGCGCTCGTCGGGATCGACTGCAAGTGGGGTGTGGAGCTGGCGCCGTTCGCCCGTCGGCTGTCCGGACTGGCCTACACCCCGGAGGATGCCGCCGCCCTCCTGGACGTGCTGGTGGAGGAGATGGTCCAGCGGTACGAATTGATCCGCGCCTCGCAGGGGTTGGGGGACGGCGTCACCGTGGAGGAGATCACCTCGGACGTGTGGGGTCTGCCCGAGGACATCCGGCCGGCGCCCATCGTGGTGATCGTGGACGAGGTGGCGGAGCTGTTCCTGACCGCCAACAAGGCGGACGAGAAGCGCCGGGACCAGATGGTCACCCAGTTGATCCGCCTCGCACAGCTCGGCCGGGCCGCCGCGATGTACCTGGAGGTCTGCGGCCAGCGCTTCGGCTCCGACCTCGGCTCTGGTGCTACCGCCCTGCGCGCACAGCTGACCGGCCGCGTCGCGCACCGCGTCAATGACGAAGCCTCCGCGAAGATGGCGCTCGGCGACATCAGCCTTCGCGCCGTGGGAGCCGCCACCCGCATCGCCGTCGAACGGCCCGGGACCGCCGTGGTCGGTCTGCTCTCCGGTGGCTGGGCCCGGATCCGGTCCGCGTTCGTCTCTATCGATGAAACCGCGGCTGTCTGCGCCGAGTACGCACACCTCGCGCCGTACATCCCGGCCCTGGCGGACTTCCGCCCGCGCCAGACCGTCCTGCCCGTACAGGCCAAGCAGACCGTCTGAGCACTCCCGTACCCCGGTGGCGCGACCGTCTCGCGCCGGGTCCCTACCCCTCCCATGCCTGAAGGAGGTGAAACACCATGCACACCGAGATCCGCCCGGACGCCGTCCTCGTCCAGGCCGTCATCGCCGGGGCCCTGTCCTTCGCTCATCTTCACGACCTGGCCGCCGCTGCCGGGCAGGACGGCTGGAAGGCCTGGGCCTACCCGATCAGCGTGGACCTGCTCCTCGTCGCCGCCTGGCGACGGCTGCGACTGCTGCGGGGGGCGGGTGAGCCGACCCGGTCCGCCTGGACCTGGTTCGCCGTCGCCCTGGCCGCCTCGCTCGGCGCGAACGTCGCGACCGCCGGCCTGCTGGACCTCGACGCCGTCCCGTCCTGGCTGCGCATCCTGGTCGCCGGATGGCCCGCGCTCGCCTTCCTCGGCGGAACGCTCCTGGTGCACAAGGCCACCGAAGGGCCCGCCGTCACCCCGGAGCACGACCAGAACGGCCACGCCCACGTCGCGCCGCTCCAGGCCTCCGAACCGGAGCAGACCGTGCCGGAGGTCCAGGCACCGGAGCCCGCTCCTGCCCTGCCCCCGTCGGCGTCTGCCGTCGTCCCTGTACCGGACGCGCTCCTCGCGTACGGCCGGAAGGTCGCCGACGAGCACCAGGCCCGCACGGGCAACCCGATCGATCCCGACACCCTGCGCGCCCGCCTCGGTGTCCCCGCGCCGATGGCCCAAGCCATCGCCGCACAGCTCGCCTGAGCCCGATTGGAGATCCGATCCATGCCCCGCTACCGCTTCCGCGACGTCCGCCGCTTCGGCCCGGTGGAGGTCGGCACCTACATCGACCGCTACGGCCGAGAGGCCCACACCGCCGCCTGTACCGCGCCCGGCTGCGACTGGTCGGCCGACTACCTCAGCCGCGCCGCCGCCGAACTCGCCGCCACCGCCCACCGCTGCAACCCCCGCTGACCACAAGGGAGAAGCCCGTCATGAACGTCCCGCTCTGGCTCGCCGTCGCCGTCGTCGGACTCCTCGGCGTCAAGCTCATCCGCCCGCCGTGGTGGCTGGTCGCCCTGCTGCTCCTGGGCGGCTTCCTCCTCGCGGACAGCATCCTCGCCCCCGCCATCGACACCGCGATCAAGTAACCGACCCGGAAGGAGAACCACCCATGATCCGGCCCAAGATCCCGGTCAACCCGCTCCCCACCAGCCTCGTCACCCCGCTCGCCCACCAGGCCGCCGACCTCGAACCCCGCACGGGCACCGTCCCGGCCTGCGACTGCCACCACACCCCGGCCCCGGCCACGCCCCGGGTCCAGCTGCCCGCCGTCCGTCTCACCCCGGCCGGCCTGGTGGCCGTTGTCGCCGGTGGCGCGGGCCTGGTCCTGGTCGTCGGCGCGGTCCTGGTCTCGATGCTCCTGGCCGTCGCCATCACGGGTGCCTCGGTCGCCGTCTGCGCCGTCGTCCTGCGCTCGCTCCTCAACGGCCAGAACCACCGCTGAACCGGCCCCGGGGCGGCCATGCCACCACGCTTCGACCGCCCCGGCGCCGTGCTCCTGCCCGAACCAACCGATCCGGAAGGAAGCACCATCATGGCCCAGCCCACCCCTGCCCTGCGGCAGATCTGCCCGAACTGCGACGGCCACGCCTCCGTCGCCGTCACCCTCGGCGGCCGCGATCGCACCGGCCACCTCCGCACGGTCACCGCCCACTGCCCGGCCTGCCACGGCACCGGCATCCGCCGTCCCCTCCCCGCCCGGACGGTGAACGCGTGACCCACCCCGCGACCCTCGCGGACCTGGACCCGGCCACCCTGGGCGACCTGCTCAGGGTGGCCGGGGCCCCCGGTTTCGACCGATGGAAGGACCAGGTCCACCGCACCGGAGGATGCTCCGACCCCATCCACATCACCGGCTGGACCCTCACCAAGGACAAGACCTCCGGCGCCACCCTGCACCGCTACTCCACCGACACCGAACCCGGCGCCCGCCTCCGCATCGCCTGCGGCAACCGCCGCGCCTCCCGCTGCCCCGCCTGCGCCTGGACCTACGCGGGCGACACCTTCCACCTCATCCGCGCCGGACTCGCCGGAGACGACCGATGCGACATCCCCGCCACCGTCCGCGAACACCCCCGCGTCTTCACCACCCTCACCGCCCCCTCCTTCGGCCCCGTCCACAACCGCCCCGACGGCCGCCCGTGCCGCTGCGGCCAGCACCACCAGGAGGACAACCCCGCGCTCGGCACCGCCCTCGACCCGACCACCTACGACTACGCGGGCACGGTCCTGTTCAACAACCACGCAGGCCAGCTCTGGTCCCGCTTCACCACCCGCCTGCGCCGCGAGATCGCCGCTCGCGCCGGCCTGACCCAACGCGCCATGGCAGAGGTCTGCCGTGTGTCCTTCGGCAAGGTCGCCGAGTTCCAGAAGCGCGGAGCCATCCACTTCCACGCCGTCATCCGCCTCGACGGACCCGAAGGCCCCCACACCCCGCCCCCGCACTGGGCCAGCACCCGACTCCTCACCGAAGCGATCCGCGCTGCCGCCCACCACGCGTACACGTCCATCACCGTCCCGGCCGCCGCCGACCAGCCCGCCCGCGTCCTGCGCTGGGGCACCCAGCTCGACATCCGCCCGATCAAGGCCTTCGGCGACGGCTCCGACATCACCGAACAGGCCGTCGCCTCCTACGTCGCCAAGTACGCCACCAAGGCAGCCGAGAACACCGGCACCCTCGACCGCCGCATCGGCAACCGCGAGGCCCTGGTCCTCCTCGACGTCCCCGACCACGCCACCCGCCTCATCGAGGCCTGCCTCGACCTCGACCCGCTCTACCCCGACCGCCGCCTCGCCGCCTGGGCCCACATGCTCGGCTTCCGCGGCCACTTCTCCACCAAGTCCCGCCAGTACTCCACCACCCTCGGAGCCCTCCGCCAGACCCGCGCCGACTACCGCGCCGCCCAGGAACGCCTCGCACGAGGCCTGGACGACATCGAGCCGGACACTGTGCTCGTCCTCACCTCCTGGCAGTACGCCGGCCACGGCCACACCCCCGGCGAGTCCCTCCTCGCCGCCTCGATCGCCCGAGACATCCAGCTCAACCGCGAAACCGCCCGCGAAGCCCTGGAGGGGGAGCAGCATGAATGAGCGATACCTGTCCGTCGACCAGGTTGCCGAGATTCTCGGCACCACCGTGCGGTTCCCGCGCCGCCTGGTGGCCGAGCGGCGCATCCCGTACGTCAAGGTCGGTACGCACGTGCGCATCGCCGAGAGCGTCGTCCGTGAATACATCGCCGCGAACACCGTGGACGCCGTACGGGCCAAGTCGCGCCGATCTCGGTACCGGAGGGCTGCCTAGTGGCCAACAACCGTGGCAAGCGGCGCCGGTTCGGGGCGATTCGGAAGCTCCCCTCCGGGCGGTACCAGGCTCGGTATCCCGGCCCCGACGGCATCATGCGGCCGGCGCCCGAGACCTTCGAGACGAGTGGGGATGCGGACGACTGGCTCGCCGAGAAGCAAACCGAGATCAACAAGGGAGACTGGCGGGACCCGGACGCCGGGGCGGTCAACTTCTCCGAGTACGCGCTTGAGTGGGTCGACGAGCGCGGCCTGGAGGAGACGACCGACGAGCTGTACCGACGGCTGCTGCGGCTGCACATCCTGCCCACCTTCGAAGACATGGACCTGGACGAGATCACGCCGCCCCGAGTACGTACCTGGCGGGCCGCGCGGCTCAAGGCCACCGGTGGGTCGACGGTCGCCAAGTCCTACCGGCTGCTCAAGGCCATCATGCAGACGGCGGAGGACGACGAGTTGATCAGGCGGAACCCGTGCCGGATCAAGGGCGCCGGCAAGGAGTCGCCGGCCGAGCGGCCCACCGCCACCGTCGACCAGGTCGACGCCGTCGCCAAGGCCATGGGGCCGCGCTGGCGGCTGATGGTCTACATCGCCGCGTACGGTCCTGCCCGGCCCGAGGAACAAGCCGGCCTGCGCCGGTCGGACGTGGACCTCGCGAACTGCGGCGTCTGGGTGCGGCGCGCCGAGCCGGAGCTGAACACCGGGCGCCGGGCACCGGGCGAGACGAAGTCCGAGGCAGGTAAGCGGTTCATCGTCCTGCCCCGCTTCATGGCCGGTGATCTGAAGGCGCACATGTACCTGTACGCCGAGCAACAGCCGGACGGCTTGCTCTTCGTGGGGGAGCGCGGTGCGCCGTTCCGGCGTACGACCTTCGGGCGCAACTGGAAGAAGGCGCGGAAGGCTGCCGGGCTGCCCGACACGTTCACCTTCTACGACCTTCGTCACACGGGGCACACGCTGTCGACCCAGTCGGGGGCGACCCTCAAGGACACGATGGTGCGGGCCGGCCAGTCCTCGGAGAAGGCGGCCATGATCTACCAGCACTCGAACCTGGAGCGCCAGAAGGAGGTCGCGGACGGTATCCACGCGCGGGTACAGGCGCTTCGTGCCAAGTCATCTGGCACGGATCTGGCACGGGAGAGGTAGAGAGGTCTAGGCAACGCAAAAGCCCCGGGTCGTTGACCTGGGGCTTTGTCGTGGAGCGGATGACGGGAATCGAACCCGCGCTATAAGCTTGGGAAGCTCATGTTCTACCATTAAACTACATCCGCGCAGCGGGCCGGTGTGCTGGACTCCGCATCGTTGCTCACTGTACCTCATCGCTGGCCCCCGGTGAATCCGCCGCGGGGCCCTCGTGTTGTTCGAGGGGTACCAGGGGCTGTGCGGGCCGGAGTTGGGGCGTAGCGTGGGGGTGCGGAGCGGCGGCTTGGGTGGGTCCCGATCATCCCCTAATGTGGCGATTCGTCGCAGTACGCAGTACCGCTCGTGGGGAAAGGGACTCGATGGAGCACACCGTCGTCCGTTGTGCCGAAGGGCATGTTTTCAGCACCGCTTCGTTCCCGATGCAGCAGCTCGGTCCCGGCCGGATCGGTCCCGGGCGGCTCATCCGGTGCCCCCGGTGCGCCCGGCTCCGGCACGCCGTGCCCGTGACCGCGCTCAAGCGGTAGCAGGACGTCACACGTCAAGGGCGCGTCGGGTCTCGATTGGGGGAGCCCGGCGCGCTCTGCGTATCCTCGGGACGTGCTTCTCTCAGACAAGGACATCCGGGCCGAGATCGACAGCGGGCGGGTGCGCATCGACCCGTTCGACGAGTCGATGGTGCAGCCCTCCAGCATCGACGTGCGGCTCGACCGGTACTTCCGGGTGTTCGAGAATCACCGCTACGCCCACATCGATCCGGCCATCGAGCAGCCCGACCTGACCAGGATGGTCGAGCCGGAGGGGGACGAGGCGTTCATCCTCCACCCCGGTGAGTTCGTACTGGCGTCGACCTACGAGGTCATCTCGCTGCCGGACGACATCGCCTCCAGACTGGAGGGGAAGTCCTCTCTCGGGCGGCTCGGTCTGGTGACGCACTCGACCGCCGGGTTCATCGACCCCGGGTTCTCCGGGCACGTGACCCTGGAGCTGTCGAACCTGGCGACCCTGCCGATCAAGCTCTGGCCCGGGATGAAGATCGGGCAGCTGTGCATGTTCCGGCTCAGCTCGCCCGCGGAGTTCCCGTACGGCAGCGAGCGGTACGGGTCCCGCTACCAGGGCCAGCGGGGGCCGACCGCCTCGCGGTCCTTCCAGAACTTCCACCGCACCCAGGTGAGGCGACCCGCATGACCAGCAGCAGTGACGTGGTACGAGAGACCCTGACGTACGAGAGCTTCGGCCGTGCCGTCCGGGAGCTCGCGCAGACGATCGCCGACGACGGCTACGAGCCCGACATCATCCTGAGCATCGCGCGCGGCGGTGTGTTCGTGGCGGGCGGGCTGGCCTACGCGCTCGACTGCAAGAACATCCACCTCGTGAACGTCGAGTTCTACACCGGGGTCGGGACGACCCTGGAGATGCCGGTCATGCTGGCGCCCGTGCCGGACGCGATCGACTTCTCCGACAAGAAGGTGCTGATCGCCGACGACGTCGCCGACACCGGCAAGACCCTCAAGCTGGTCCACGACTTCTGCCTGGGCACCGTCGCCGAGGTCCGCTCCGCCGTCGTCTACGAGAAGTCGCACTCGCTGGTGAAGTGCGAGTACGTGTGGAAGAAGACCGACGACTGGATCGAGTTCCCGTGGTCGGTCGAGCGGCCCGTCGTCCAGCGCGCCGGCCAGGTCCTCGACGCCTGATCGACCGGCGGCCCGCCCGCCGGCGGCCCGCCCCCTCCGCCCCGCCCCGGGGCACAGCGACGAAAGGGGCCCGCGCGACAGTCGCGCGGGCCCCTTCGCGTACCTCCGGTGGGCGTGCCCCGGTGCTACAGCGTGCCCAGCTTGATGATCGACAGCAGGGCGATCAGCTGGATGGCCGACGCGCCCAGGGCCTTCGGCCAGGGCAGGTCGTGGGACTTGCTGATCAGGGAGGTGAAGAGGGCGCCGGCGGCCACCCACGTGGCCCAGCCGAGCCCCTGCACCAGCATGTTGTCGCCGCCCAGGAACATGGCGAACACCAGGCGAGGCGCGTCCGTGAGGGACATGACCAGCATTGACAGGCCGATCGTCGGCTGCCAGGAGCCGTCACCGCCCAGCTGGCGGGCCAGCGTGTGGGTGACGCCGCCCAGCAGCAGGCCGCAGACGACGAACGCCACACCGGCGCTCAGGACGATCGGGACGGCCTTGTTGAGCGTCGCGTTGATCACGTCCTTGCGGGCGTCGTCCAGGCCGAAGACGGCCAGCAACCCGTACAGGAACGTCACGATCAGCGCGGGGCCCCACACCGGGTAGTCGCGCATCTGCAGGAACGTCGGCCCCGGGCGCAGCACGACGCCCTTGAGCAGGTCCTTCCAGGGCAGCCGCGGGCCCGCGGGAGCGCCGGCGGCGCCGCCCGCCTGGTACGTCGAGCCCTGGCCGTACGGGTCCTCGCCGAGGGCGAAGGCCTGGGTGTGGCCGGGGTTGTTCGCGTACGTCGCCCCGCCCGCGCCGCCGCCCCCCGGGTAGCCGTGGCCGGGCTGCCCGTGGCCGGGCTGCCCGTGCTGCGGGTACGGGGGCTGCTGGTGCGGGTACGAGGGCTGCTCGTAGCCGTACGCCGGGCCGCCGTCGTGCGGGTCGAAGTACTCGGGCTCGCCGTGGCCCCCGGCGGTCTGCTGGGGCCACTGCTGCTGTCCCGGCGGGCCCGCCGGGGGGTAGGGCTGCCGGCCGTACGGCGCCTGCGGCGGTTGCTGCTGACCGTACGGCTGCTGCCGCGGGGGGTGTTGCGGACCGCGGTGGTCGTCCCGTCCGCGTCCGATCCTGAATCCAGCCACGTGATCGAACGTACCTGGTCCTGCGGGCAGTCGTGAACGAGCGACCGGAACACCAGCCCTTTGCGGCTGACCTGTGACATCCCCTAGGGGAACCCTGGCGGGCAGGCCCCCGCCCGGTTTACCCCGCTGCGTCGGTTTCTGCGGGTGTTCGTTACATTCTCGATGGATTACCCACATATCGGACACGTAGCTTCGGAGGCGTCCTTCACGAGCCCCCGAGGAAGAGTCGCCGATATGCGTGCACCCCGTCGTACCGCCCTCCTGCGCGTCACCGCCCTCACCGGCGCGGCCGCGGTCGCCCTGGCCCTCCCGGCCGGTGCCGCGTCCGCCGACGACCTCCCTCCCGCGCCGCCGAGGCCGCAGGCCCTCCCCGCCCAGCCCGCGGCCGCGCCCGGGCCCGCGGCCCCCGCCGCGCCCGCCGGGCAGCGCGTGTACGTCACCACCGTGCGGCTGGCGGACGGCTCCGTCGCCAAGGTCTACAAGAGGGGCCCCGGCCGCTTCGAGGCCGACGTGCACGCCGGGTCCACGAGGCTCGACACCCTGGTCACCCGGGGCGGCAAGCCCGCCCACGGCCAGCACAACGGCCTGCACGTGGTGCTCCAGCCGAACGGCACGGTGACCTCCTGGGTCGAGGGCGCGAGGCCGCGGCCCGAGCCCCGGGCCGAGCGCTCCGTGCGCGTCGACCTGCCGGGCGGCCGGATCGGCAAGCTCGTCGACGGCCCGAAGGGCAAGCGGGTGGAGATCTCCACCTTCGACGGCAAGCGCGTGGCCACCGTCGACCGCAAGCACCCCTCCGTGTTCGACGACGGCTGGACGTACAAGCTCGTCCAGGACGGCAGCCGCGTGAAGTTCGTCGTGATCGACGGCCGCGGCGGCGGCGACAGCTGGGTCTACGACTTCGCCGGGCGGCTCGTCGAGCAGTACACGGCCGAGACCGCCCCCCAGGCCCCCGGCGCCAAGCCGTAGGGCGCCGGCGGGCACCGCCGGCCGGGTCCCGCGGCCCGGCTCCCAGGAACGGCGAACGGCCGGTCTCGCCACGGGGGGCAGGACCGGCCGTTCGCTGCCGGCCGCGCAGGGCTGCGCGGCTGCGCGGCGGCTACTTCGCCGGCTCGGGCTCCGGCTCGCTCGGCTCCTCCTGCGCGGCCGGCTCCGCCGGCGGCGCGGTCTTGACCGACTCCAGCAGCAGCTGGGCCACGTCCACGACCTGGAGGGACTCCTTCGCCTGGCCGTCGTTCTTCTTGCCGTTGACGGAGTCGGTCAGCATCACCAGGCAGAACGGGCACGCCGTCGAGACGATGTCCGGGTTGAGGGACAGGGCCTCGTCCACGCGCTCGGTGTTGATGCGCTTGCCGATCCGCTCCTCCATCCACATCCGCGCACCACCGGCGCCGCAGCAGAAGCCGCGCTCCTTGTGGCGGTGCATCTCCTGCTGGCGCAGGCCCGGGACGGCGGACATGATCTCGCGCGGCGGCGTGTAGACCTTGTTGTGCCGGCCCAGGTAGCACGGGTCGTGGTAGGTGATCAGGCCGTCGACCGGGGTCACCGGGACCAGCTTGCCCTCGTCGATGAGGTGCTGGAGCAGCTGGGTGTGGTGGATGACCTCGTACTCGCCGCCGAGCTGCGGGTACTCGTTGGCGATGGTGTTGAAGCAGTGCGGGCAGGTCGAGACGATCTTCTTGGCCGACTTCGGCTTCTTCGTCTGCGGGTCCTCGTCGTCCTCGCCGAACGCCATGTTCAGCATCGCGACGTTCTCCTGGCCGAGCTGCTGGAACAGCGGCTCGTTGCCCAGGCGCCGCGGCGAGTCACCGGTGCACTTCTCCTCGCCGCCCATGATCGCGAACTTGACGCCCGCCATGTGCAGCAGCTCCGCGAAGGCCTTGGTGGTCTTCTTGGCGCGGTCCTCCAGGGCGCCGGCGCAGCCGACCCAGTAGAGGTAGTCGACCTCGGTGAGGTCCTCGACGTCCTTGCCGACGATCGGGACCTCGAAGTCGACCTCCTTGGTCCACTCGACGCGCTGCTTCTTGGCCAGGCCCCAGGGGTTGCCCTTCTTCTCCAGGTTCTTGAGCATCGTGCCGGCCTCGCTGGGGAAGGCGGACTCGATCATCACCTGGTAGCGGCGCATGTCGACGATGTGGTCGATGTGCTCGATGTCGACCGGGCACTGCTCCACGCACGCACCGCAGGTGGTGCAGGACCACAGCACATCCGGGTCGATGACGCCGTTCTCCTCGGCGGTGCCGATCAGCGGGCGCTCGGCCTCGGCGAGGGCCGCGGCCGGGACACCGGCGAGCTGCTCCTCGGAGGCCTTCTCCTCGCCCTCCATGGTCTTGCCGCCGCCGGCCAGCAGGTACGGGGCCTTGGCGTGCGCGTGGTCGCGCAGCGACATGATCAGCAGCTTCGGGGACAGCGGCTTGCCGGTGTTCCAGGCGGGGCACTGCGACTGGCAGCGGCCGCACTCGGTGCAGGTGGAGAAGTCGAGGATGCCCTTCCAGGAGAACTGCTCGACCTGGGAGACGCCGAAGACGTCGTCCTCGCCCGGGTCCTCGAAGTCGATCGGCTTGCCGCCGCTCGTCATCGGCTGGAGCGCGCCGAGCGCGGTCTCACCGGTGGCGTTCCGCTTGAACCAGATGTTCGGGAAGCCGAGGAAGCGGTGCCAGGCGACACCCATGTTGGTGTTCAGCGAGACGGTGATCATCCAGATCAGCGAGACGCTGATCTTCACCATGGCGGTGAAGTACATCAGGTTCTGCAGGGTGGCCGTCGACAGCCCCTTGAACGCCAGCACCAGCGGGTACGAGGCGAAGTACGCGGCCTCGTACGACTCGACGTGGTGGATGGCGCCCTCGATGCCGCGCAGCACGTAGATGGCCAGGCCGATGGTGAGGATGACGTACTCGACGAAGTACGCCTGCCAGGCCTTGGAACCCGCGAAGCGCGACTTGCGGCCGGCCCGCGAGGGCAGGCTCAGCAGGCGGATCACGATCAGGGCGGCGATGCCCAGGATCGTCATGACGCCGATGAACTCGATGTAGAGCTCGAACGGCAGGAACCCGCCGAGGACCGGCAGGGTCCAGTCGGCCTGGAAGAGCTGGCCGTAGGCCTGGGCCAGGGTCGGCGGCAGGGTCAGGAAGCCGATCGCCACGAACCAGTGGGCGAAGCCGACGATGCCCCACCGGTTCATACGGGTGTGGCCGAGGAACTCCCGGACCACGGTGACGGTGCGGGCCTTCCAGTTGTCCGTGCGGCTGCCCGCGGGCACGGGCTGGCCGATCTTCACGAACCGGTAGATCTGGGCGATGGCTCGGGCGAAGAGTGCAACGCCGACCACGGTCAGGGTCAGCGACACAATGATCGCGGCGAGTTGCATGACGGGCTCCTCGGGCGGGCCATTACTAAGCGGTAACTTATCCAGTCAAGCTGAGGTTACCGACTTATACGGCCGCACTGTAGCTGTGCAGGCGGTGATCTGTGTCGCTCAGGGCCGCCTTGCCCGGCGCCTCGCCCGCCGCAGCGCGAGCACGGCCCGCGGGGTGCGCGCCAGGATCGCCAGGTCCATGCCGAGCCAGTGGTGCTCGACGTAGTGCCGGTCCAGCAGCGCCATTTCCTCCCAGGGTAGGTCGGAACGGGCGCCCACCTGCCACAGCCCCGTCATCCCGGGGCGTACGTGCAGCCGGTCCGGGTGCGCCGCACCGCCCTGCGGGGCCGGGCCGACCAGGGACATCTCCCCGCGTACGACGTTGAGCAGCTGCGGCAGCCCGTCGAGCGCGTACGCGTCGAGGACCGCCGCGACCGGCCCGCCCGAGGCCCGGAACCGCCAGGTCCGAAACCTCCGGCCGCCCCGCCCCAGCCGCACCTCGCGCACGAACGGCGGCCCGCCGGGGGCCAGGGCCAGGGCGGTCAGGGCCAGCGGCAGCCCGAGCAGCGCGAGCAGGGCCAGCGCACCGGCGACGTCGAGCACCCGCTTCGCCGAGCCGTGCTCGGCCCAGGCCCGTCGCAGCCGGGCGCGGGCGGCGGCGGCCGGCCGGGGCGGCGGGGCCAGGGTCGGGGCGTGCATGCAAGGCACCGTGCCGCACGTCGGGCGCTGCGCCGGGGCGCCGCGCGGCACGGGCCGGGCGTGTCCCCCGCTCGGCGGGGTCGCGGGCGGCCCGGGTCGTGCACCCTTCCTTGCGCGTAAGGGGCACCTAAAGGTTGAGTCGACAAGACTCAGGTCTGTTGACGCGGTCCGGCGGGTAGGGCATTCTTGAGCCTGTTCCACTCAAGTCAGCTGGAGGAATCAAAATGGCTCGTGCGGTCGGCATCGACCTGGGCACCACCAACTCCGTCGTCAGCGTTCTCGAAGGCGGCGAGCCCACCGTCATCACCAACGCCGAGGGCGCCAGGACCACGCCGTCCGTCGTCGCCTTCGCCAAGAACGGCGAGGTCCTCGTCGGCGAGGTGGCCAAGCGCCAGGCGGTCACCAACGTCGACCGCACCATCCGGTCGGTCAAGCGCCACATGGGCACCGACTGGAAGATCAACCTCGACGGCAAGGACTTCAACCCGCAGCAGATCTCGGCGTTCATCCTGCAGAAGCTGAAGCGGGACGCCGAGGCCTACCTGGGCGAGAAGGTCACCGACGCGGTCATCACCGTCCCGGCGTACTTCAACGACTCCGAGCGCCAGGCCACCAAGGAGGCCGGCGAGATCGCGGGCCTGAACGTCCTGCGCATCGTCAACGAGCCGACCGCCGCCGCCCTGGCCTACGGTCTCGACAAGGACGACCAGACCATTCTCGTCTTCGACCTCGGTGGCGGCACCTTCGACGTGTCCCTGCTGGAGATCGGCGACGGCGTCGTCGAGGTGAAGGCCACCAACGGTGACAACCACCTCGGTGGTGACGACTGGGACCAGCGCGTCGTCGACTACCTGGTCAAGCAGTTCGCCAACGGCCACGGCGTCGACCTGTCCAAGGACAAGATGGCGCTGCAGCGTCTGCGCGAGGCCGCCGAGAAGGCCAAGATCGAGCTGTCCTCCTCCACGGAGACCACGATCAACCTGCCCTACATCACGGCGTCCGCCGAGGGCCCGCTCCACCTGGACGAGAAGCTCACCCGCGCCCAGTTCCAGCAGCTGACCGCGGACCTCCTGGAGCGCTGCAAGACCCCGTTCCACAACGTCATCAAGGACGCCGGCATCGCCCTGGGCGAGATCGACCACGTCGTCCTGGTCGGCGGTTCCACCCGCATGCCCGCCGTCGCCGAGCTCGTCAAGGAGCTGACCGGCGGCAAGGAGGCCAACAAGGGTGTGAACCCGGACGAGGTCGTCGCCATCGGCGCCACCCTCCAGGCCGGTGTCCTCAAGGGTGAGGTCAAGGACGTCCTGCTCCTCGACGTGACCCCGCTGTCCCTCGGCATCGAGACCAAGGGCGGCATCATGACCAAGCTGATCGAGCGCAACACCACGATCCCGACGAAGCGTTCGGAGATCTTCACCACGGCCGAGGACAACCAGCCGTCGGTGCAGATCCAGGTCTACCAGGGCGAGCGCGAGATCGCGGCGTACAACAAGAAGCTCGGCATGTTCGAGCTGACCGGTCTGCCGCCGGCCCCGCGCGGCGTCCCGCAGATCGAGGTGTCCTTCGACATCGACGCCAACGGCATCATGCACGTCACGGCCAAGGACCTCGGCACGGGCAAGGAGCAGAAGATGACCGTCACCGGCGGCTCTTCGCTCGCCAAGGACGAGGTCGACCGGATGCGCCAGGAGGCCGAGCAGTACGCGGAGGAGGACCAGCGCCGCCGCGAGGCCGCCGAGACCCGCAACCAGGCCGAGCAGCTCGTGTACCAGACGGAGAAGTTCGTCAAGGACAACGAGGAGAAGGTCCCGGCCGAGGTCAAGACCGAGGTCGAGACCGCCGTCGCCGAGCTGAAGGAGAAGCTCAAGGGCGAGGACACCGCCGAGATCCGCACCGCGACCGAGAAGGTCGCCGCGGTCAGCCAGAAGCTCGGCCAGGCGATCTACGCCGACGCCCAGGCCGCCGGTGCGGCCGGTGCCGCCGCCGGTGACGCGGGCCAGGCCAAGGCCGACGACGACGTCGTCGACGCCGAGATCGTGGACGACGAGAAGCCGAAGGGCGGCGCTGCCTGATGTCGGAGGAGACCCCGGGCTTCGAGGAGAAGTCTGACGTCCCCGCCGACGGCACGACCGACGAGCCGAAGGCCACCGACTCCGCCGACCAGGCGGAGGAGGCGGCCCCGGCCGGCGACGCCGGTCCGTCCGGCGGGGCCGACGCGGCCCTGGTGGCGCAGCTGGACCAGGCCCGTACGGCGCTCGGTGAGCGCACCGCGGACCTCCAGCGGCTCCAGGCGGAGTACCAGAACTACCGCCGTCGGGTGGAACGGGACCGGGTGACGGTCAAGGAGATCGCCGTGGCGAACCTCCTGAGCGAGCTGCTCCCGACCCTCGACGACATCGGCCGCGCCCGTGAGCACGGCGAGCTGGTCGGCGGCTTCAAGTCCGTGGCCGAGTCGCTGGAGACGGTCGTCGCGAAGATGGGCCTGCAGCAGTTCGGCAAGGAGGGCGAGCCCTTCGACCCGACCGTGCACGAGGCCCTGATGCACTCGTACGCGCCCGACGTCACCGAGACGACGTGCGTGGCGATCCTGCAGCCTGGGTACCGGATCGGCGAGCGTACGATCCGTCCCGCGCGGGTCGCGGTGGCCGAGCCCCAGCCGGGCGCGGCGCCGAAGGCCGAGGACGCCGGCGATGCGGACACCGATGCCCCTGACAAGGGCTGACGCAGTACACCTGAGGAAGAAGGCACGAGAGGAGGGACACCGGCGGTGAGTACGAAGGACTACTTGGAGAAGGACTACTACAAGGCGCTCGGTGTCCCCAAGGACGCCACCGAGGCCGAGATCAAGAAGGCGTACCGGAAGCTCGCCCGCGAGTTCCACCCGGACGCCAACAAGGGCGACGCCGCCGCGGAGGAGCGCTTCAAGGAGATCTCCGAGGCGAACGACGTCCTCGGCGACCCCAAGAAGCGCAAGGAGTACGACGAGGCCCGCGCCCTGTTCGGCAACGGCGGCTTCCGCGCCGGGCCCGGCGCGGGCGGCGGCTCCTTCAACTTCGACCTGGGCGACCTCTTCGGGGGTGCCCAGGGCGGCGGGGCCGGCGGCTTCGGCGGCGGGCTCGGGGACGTGTTCGGCGGCCTGTTCAACCGGGCCGGGGCGGGCGCGGGCACCCGCGTCCAGCCGCGGCGCGGCCAGGACATCGAGTCCGAGGTCACCCTCTCGTTCACGGAGGCGGTGGACGGCGCGACCGTGCCGCTGCGGATGTCGTCCCAGGCCCCCTGCAAGGCCTGTTCGGGCACCGGCGACAAGAACGGCACCCCCCGGGTGTGCCCGACCTGTGTCGGCACCGGTCAGGTCTCGCGGGGCAGCGGCGGCGGCTTCTCGCTGACCGACCCGTGCGCGGACTGCAAGGGCCGCGGCCTGATCGCGGAGAACCCTTGCGAGGTCTGCAAGGGCAGCGGACGGGCCCGGTCCTCGCGGACCATGCAGGTCCGGATCCCGGCGGGCGTCTCCGACGGCCAGCGGATCCGGCTGCGCGGCAAGGGCGCGCCGGGCGAGCGGGGCGGCCCGGCCGGTGACCTGTACGTCGTGGTCCACGTGGACGCACACCCCGTCTTCGGCCGCCGGGGGGACAACCTCACGGTGACCGTCCCGGTGACGTACCCGGAGGCGGCGCTGGGCGCCGACATCCGGGTGCCGACCCTGGGCGGCCCGCCCGTCACCCTGAAGCTGCCGCCGGGCACCCCCAACGGGCGTACGATGCGCGCCCGCGGCAAGGGCGCCGTCCGCAAGGACGGCACGCGCGGCGACCTGCTGGTGACGATCGAGGTGGCCGTTCCGGCAGAGCTGTCGGACAAGGCCAGGGAAGCACTGGAGACCTACCGGGACGCGACCTCTTCCGAGGACCCGCGGGCCGGCCTGTTCGAGTCCGCGAAGGGAGCATGAGATGGACGGTCGCCGCAGGCAGCCTCGGTTCGGTAACGGGGCGTACGAACTCACCGACGACTCGCCGGTGTACGTGATCTCGGTGGCCGCCCAGCTCTCGGGACTGCATCCGCAGACCCTCCGCCAGTACGACCGCCTCGGCCTGGTCTCCCCGGACCGCACGGCCGGGCGCGGCCGGCGCTATTCGGCCCGGGACATCGAGCTGCTGCGCACGGTGCAGCAGCTGTCCCAGGACGAGGGCATCAACCTGGCGGGCATCAAGCGGATCATCGAACTGGAGAACCAGGTCGCCGCGCTGCAGCAGCGGGTGGCCGAGCTCTCCGCGGCCGTCGACGGCGCCGCCGCGGCCATGCGCCAGCGCGAGGCCCAGGTGCACGCCTCCTACCGGCGGGACCTGGTCCCGTACCAGCCCCCGCAGCAGAGCGCGCTGGTCGTGTGGCGCCCCAAGCGCCCGCAGGACTGAGCGCCCGCACCGCGCGCGAGGACCCCGCCCTGGCTCCCAGGGCGGGGTCCTCGCGTCTGCGGTCAGCGGTCGGGAGGGCCCAGGATGCCCGACTGGGCGATGAGGAAGCCGAGTTGGGCCCTGCTGCCGCTGCCGAGCGTGCTGGCGAGCTTGGCGATGTGGGCCCGGCAGGTACGCACGTTCATCCCGAGCCGGCGGGCGATGGCCTCGTCCACGTGCCCCTCGACGAGGAGTTGGGCGATGGAGCGCTGGACGCCCGAAATGCCGTCGGGGGTCGGGGTGTAGGTGACTTCCTCGTGCAACGGCACAGCGCGCCGCCACAGTTGTTCGAAGACCTTGATGAGGTAGTCCACCAGACCCGGGTGGCGAAGCTCCAGGGCCACCCTGCGGTCGTCGCTGGCGGGGATGAAGGCCACCGTGCGGTCGAAGATGATGAGCCGCTCGATGAGTTCCTCCAGCGTGCGGATCTCCACCTTGCCCGCGGAGATGCGGTCCACGTAGGCGAGCGTGCCCTGGCTGTGCCGCACGGTGTGCTGGTAGAGGGTGCGGATGCTGACCCCGCGGTCGATGAGCGGGGCGTCCCGCTCCAGCGCCTGGGTGAGGGCGAGTGAGGGGCGCGGTCCGCCGGGCTGTACCGTCAGGACCTCGGTGTGGCATTCGGCCGTGGCCAGGTTGAGCGCCGCGTTGATCCGGTCGAATCCTTCCAGCACGGTGATGGCGTGGGTGTTCGACGGGCTCTGCGCGCTGATGGCGAGGAACGGCTCGAAAGCGTCGGTCAGATCTACAGCGGTTCTGCGTCGCTCCTGGATCTCCCGTTCAATCGGGTGCAGTCGTTGGGCCAGAGCGACGGACGGGGGAACCGGCCGGAGCTGGTTCGCGTCGTCAGGATCGGGCTGCAGAAGCGCGAATTCGAGCAGGCAGGGCGCGTTCTGGACCTCGGTACGGGCGATTCGTCCCGTGCTGAGCGCCGCCGCGTAGAGCCGTGTCCCCTCGTCGCACAGGGACGTCACGGGGTGGGGATGTGTCGGGTTTGTGTCGCTTCTGGGCAAATCTCCACCCCCCAGGGTCCTGAACATGCAAGAACATGATGCATCGTCCCTGTGGCATTGACGTGCCCGAATGAGCCATCGTCTGACACGCGGGGGAGAGGATTCCATCAAGTGAGGACGAAGCCGACCATGTACAAGAGAATGCTTCGCTCGGCGCTTGCCGTTGTTTTCTCCGTCGTTGCGGTATTCGGGGCAGTGGGCGCGTTCGGCGCGGACACCGGCAACGTGCAGGCAGAGTTCGACACCGGCTGGACCAGTGCTCCGACCGGCAAGGTGGACACCGGGTGGACCTCGCTCCCTGCGACGGAGGCGTGATGACCCCCGACGACCGCGATTTCCGGCGCGAAATGGCCTCCGCCTACCGTTCCGGGTGGCAGTTCATCGACCTCGTCACGGCCATCCCCCACCCTGGCGATTCGTTGATGGTCACCCTGTTCGGTCAGCCGATCGTCGTGGTGCGCGAGGAGGACGAAGACGTCCGGGCCTACCGCTGCCTGCGCCGCCCCCGCGGCGCGCCGCAGCCCGTCCGCTGCGAAGTCAGGTACGGCATGGTCTTCGTCAACCTGGATCAGCGTGACCACCAGCTCTTCGAGCCCGACATCACCACCGCCACCCCCCGCAGTGCCTGACGCGATCCCCCCGTCGTCGCAGATCGCGCAGGTGCTTCCCCCACACAACGGCGCCATCGTGGACCTGAACACGATGGCGCCGTTGTGCTTGCCGCGTCCAGTGCGCGAATCGGCCAGGTGAGGCCGTACGCGGGCCCGGGCGAGGCCGTACGCGGGCCCGGCTCGGGCGCGCCCGCCCGGCCGCCCGCTCAGGCGCGGCCCATCGCGCGGTCCAGCGCGATCTCGATGACCACCCGGTCCGGGTTCGGCGACGGCGTGCGCCCGTAGCGCTCGGCGTAGCGCGCCACCGCGTCGGCGACCGCGGCCTCCTCCGTGCGGATCACCGCGCGCCCCTCCAGCGTCGCCCAGCGGCGCCCCGCCATCTGGCACACCGCGACCCGCGCCCCGTCCGGCTGCGCGGCCAGGACGTTGCGGACCTTCTTGCTGTGCTTGTTGCTGATCACCCGGGCGATCCCCGCCTCCGGGTCGTACGTGACGCCCACCGGGACCACGTGCGGCGTGCCGTCGGGGCGCGGGGTCGTCAGGGTGCACACGTGCCGCTCCCGCCAGAAGGCGAGGTACTCGGGCGTCGGGTCGAATGGGTCGTGGGACATGCGCCGAAGCGTACGCGGAAGACTCCGGAAGGGTGCCCCGGAGCCGCCTTGAGTGGAATAGACTCAACTTTGTGCACGTTGTGCGTATCAGTATCTGTGCTGTTGTGGAGAGGAGAAGCCAGACGTGGACGCCGAGCTGACCAACAGGAGCAAGGACGCGCTGAACGCCGCGAGCAGCCGGGCCGTCAAGGACGGTCACGCGGACCTGACCCCCGCGCACCTGCTGCTGGCGCTGCTCGCCGGCGAGGACAACGAGAACATCGTCGACCTGCTGGTCGCCACCGAGGCCGACCAGGCCGCCGTACGCACCGGCGCCGAGCGGCTGCTCGCCGCCCTGCCCAGCGTCACCGGCGCCACGGTCGCGCCGCCGCAGCCCAATCGCGAGCTGCTGGCGGTCATCGCCGACGCCGCCGAGCGCGCCAAGCGGCTCGGCGACGAGTACCTCTCCACCGAGCACCTCCTCGTCGGGATCGCCGCCAAGGGCGGCGCCGCCGGTGAGGTCCTGGCCCAGCAGGGCGCGACCGCCGACCGGCTGCTGACCGCTTTCGAGAACGTACGAGGAGGACGGCGGGTGACCACCCCCGACCCGGAGGGCCAGTACAAGGCCCTGGAGAAGTTCGGCACCGACTTCACGGCGGCGGCCCGCGACGGCAAGCTGGACCCGGTCATCGGCCGGGACCAGGAGATCCGCCGCGTGGTGCAGGTCCTGTCCCGCCGGACGAAGAACAACCCGGTCCTGATCGGCGAGCCCGGCGTGGGCAAGACCGCCGTCGTGGAGGGCCTGGCCCAGCGGATCGTCAAGGGCGACGTCCCGGAGTCGCTGAAGAACAAGCGCCTGGTGGCGCTGGACCTCGGCGCGATGGTCGCGGGCGCCAAGTACCGCGGTGAGTTCGAGGAGCGCCTGAAGACGGTCCTGGCCGAGATCAAGGACAGCGAAGGCCAGATCATCACCTTCATCGACGAGCTGCACACCGTCGTCGGCGCGGGCGCCGGCGGCGACTCGGCGATGGACGCGGGCAACATGCTCAAGCCGATGCTGGCCCGCGGCGAGCTGCGCATGGTCGGCGCGACCACGCTGGACGAGTACCGCGAGCGGATCGAGAAGGACCCGGCGCTGGAGCGGCGCTTCCAGCAGGTGCTGGTCGCCGAGCCCACCGTCGAGGACACCATCGCGATCCTGCGCGGACTCAAGGGCCGCTACGAGGCCCACCACAAGGTCCAGATCAACGACGGCGCCCTGGTTGCCGCGGCCACCCTCTCCGACCGGTACATCACCTCCCGCTTCCTGCCCGACAAGGCCATCGACCTCGTCGACGAGTCCGCCTCGCGCCTGCGCATGGAGATCGACTCCTCGCCCGTCGAGATCGACGAGCTCCAGCGCGCCGTGGACCGGCTGCGCATGGAGGAGCTGGCCCTGCGCAACGAGTCGGACCCGGCCTCCAAGGAGCGCCTGGAGAAGCTGCGCAAGGACCTCGCCGACAAGGAGGAGGAGCTGCGCGGGCTGACCGCGCGCTGGGAGAAGGAGAAGCAGTCCCTCAACCGGGTCGGTGAGCTCAAGGAACGCCTGGACGACCTGCGCGGCCAGGCGGACCGGGCCCAGCGCGACGGCGACTTCGACGCCGCCTCCAAGCTGATCTACGGCGAGATCCCCGCGCTGGAGCGCGAGCTGGCCGAGGCCACCGAGGCCGAGGCGGAGGCGGCCACCCGCGACACCATGGTCAAGGAGGAGGTCGGCCCGGACGACATCGCCGACGTCGTCGCGGCCTGGACGGGCATCCCCGCAGGCCGGCTGCTGGAGGGCGAGACCCAGAAGCTGCTGCGCATGGAGGACGAGCTCGGCCGGCGCCTGATCGGCCAGGGCGAGGCCGTGCGGGCCGTCTCCGACGCCGTGCGCCGCACCCGGGCCGGCATCGCCGACCCCGACCGGCCCACGGGCTCCTTCCTCTTCCTGGGCCCGACCGGCGTCGGCAAGACCGAGCTGGCCAAGGCGCTCGCGGACTTCCTCTTCGACGACGAGCGGGCGATGGTCCGCATCGACATGTCCGAGTACTCCGAGAAGCACTCGGTGGCCCGGCTGGTCGGCGCCCCGCCCGGCTACGTCGGCTACGAGGAGGGCGGCCAGCTCACCGAGGCCGTGCGCCGCCGGCCGTACTCGGTGGTGCTGCTGGACGAGGTGGAGAAGGCCCACCCCGAGGTCTTCGACATCCTGCTCCAGGTCCTCGACGACGGCCGGCTCACCGACGGACAGGGCCGGACGGTGGACTTCCGCAACACCATCCTGATCCTGACCTCCAACCTGGGCAGCCAGTTCCTGATGGACCCCGCCACCTCGGCCGAACGCAAGAAGGAGCAGGTCCTGGACGTGGTCCGGGCCTCCTTCAAGCCGGAGTTCCTCAACCGGCTGGACGACCTGGTGGTCTTCTCCGCCCTCAGCGAGGAGGAGCTCGCCCGGATCGCCGCCCTCCAGATCGACCGGCTCGCCCGGCGCCTGGCCCAGCGCCGGCTCACCCTGGACGTCACGCCCGAGGCCCTGGCCTGGCTGGCGGACAAGGGCAACGACCCGGCGTACGGTGCCCGCCCGCTGCGCCGCCTGATCCAGACGGCGGTCGGCGACCGGCTGGCCAAGGAGATCCTGGCGGGCGAGGTCAAGGACGGCGACACCGTCCTCGTCGACGTCGCGGGGGAGGACCTGCTGGTCGGCAGGGCCATGTGAGGGCCCTGCGGTACGCCCGGAGCGGATCGCGCCTGTGGGGCTACCACCCCGCGGGCGCGATGGGGGAGGATGGCAGCATCCGCACGAAGGGAAGTACACGGTGAGCATCGATCCGGCCTCGATTCCGAACTTCGGGAACCAGCCCGAACCGCAGGCCTCAGGACCGGCGGGCCCCGTCGTCCCTGACCAGGACCTGGTCAAGCAGCTCCTGGAGCAGATGGAGCTGAAGTACGTCGTCGACGACGAGGGAGACCTCGCGGCGCCGTGGGAGGAGTTCCGTACGTACTTCATGTTCCGCGGCGAGGCGGAGCAGCAGGTCTTCTCGGTCCGGACGTTCTACGACCGGCCGCACAAGATCGAGGAGAAGCAGCAGCTCCTCGAGACGATCGACGACTGGAACCGCCGCACGCTGTGGCCGAAGGTCTACACCCACACCCACGACGACGGCTCGGTCCGTCTGATCGGTGAGGCGCAGATGCTGATCGGCACCGGCGTGGCCCTGGAGCACTTCGTGTCCTCCACGGTCAGCTGGGTCCGCGCCTCGATCGAGTTCGACAAGTGGCTGCTGGAGCAGCTCGGCCTGGAGCAGGAGCTGGAGTCCGACAAGGGCGACGACGAGGGCGACGCCGAGTAGTCCTCGGGAGTCCTCGCGCGCAGGCAGTACGTGGGCCGGGCCGTTCTCAGTCCCTGCCGTTCTCCGGGCGCCGGCCGTGTCAGGGGTGCAGGCGGGCCAGCCGCGAGACGGCCTCTTCCAGGACCTCGACGCGCTTGCAGAAGGCCCAGCGGACCTGGGTGCGGCCGGCCTCCTTGTCGTCGTAGAAGACGGAGTTCGGGATCGCCACCACCCCGCAGCGCTCGGGCAGCGCACGGCAGAAGGCCAGCCCGTCGCGCTCGCCGAGCGGGGCGATGTCGGTGGTGACGAAGTACGTGCCCTGGGGCCGGTGGACCTCCAGGCCGGCCGCCTCCAGCCCCGCCGCCAGCAGGTCGCGCCGGGCGCGCAGGTCCTCGCGGAACTCCGTGTAGTAGCTGTCGGGCAGGGCGAGGGCCTCGGCGACGGCGTACTGGAAGGGCCCGGAGGAGACGTACGTCAGGAACTGCTTGGCCGAGCGGACGGCCGCCACCAGGGCCGGGGCGGCGGTGATCCAGCCGACCTTCCAGCCGGTGAACGAGAAGGTCTTGCCGGCCGAGGAGATCGTCACCGTGCGCTCGCGCATGCCCGGCAGCGAGGCGAGCGGCACGTGCGCGCCCTCGAAGACCAGGTGCTCGTAGACCTCGTCCGTGACCACCAGCAGGTCCCGCTCCACCGCCAGCTCCGCGACGGCCGCCAGCTCGGCCGGGCCGAGGACGGTGCCCGTGGGGTTGTGCGGGGTGTTGAGCAGCAGCAGCCGGGTGCGGCCGGTGACGGCGGCGCGCAGCTCGTCCAGGTCGAGGCCGAAGCCCCCGGGACCCGGGCGCAGGGTGACCGGGACCCGGGTGGCGCCGGCCATGGCGATGCAGGCCGCGTAGGAGTCGTAGAAGGGTTCGAGGGCGACGACCTCGTCGCCCGGCTCCAGCAGGGCGAGCAGGGCGGCCGCGATGGCCTCCGTCGCCCCGGCGGTGACCAGGACCTCGGTGTCGGGGTCGTAGGACAGGCCGTAGAAGCGCTCCTGGTGGGCGGCGACCGCCCGGCGCAGCTCGGGCACGCCCGGGCCGGGCGGGTACTGGTTGCCGTGGCCGGCGCGGATCGCCCGGACGGCTGCCTCGGCGATCTCGGCGGGGCCGTCGGTGTCGGGGAATCCCTGGCCGAGGTTGATGGAGCCGGTGCGGGTGGCCAGGGCCGACATCTCCGCGAAGATCGTGGTGCCGAACGAGGCGAGACGGCGGTTCAGGAGGGGGCGGCTGCCGCCCACGGGTGCGCTCATGGCGCCATCCTGGGCGGAACCTCTGGAGTTGCTCAAGTGTGCTTTGGGCCGTCGGACGGGAGGGCATCCCCCCAGCACGCGGGACACGGGGGTCCCGTACCTCGGGGGACCGAGGCTTCTCGGAAGGGGGCGAGGACGATGTTCCTGGCCTTTGCGTTCGTTGTCTTCATGCTGCTCGTCGTCGGAATCATCGTGCTCGTCGCCCGGGCCGGGAGCGGCGGGAAGTCCTCGTCGCGGTCCTCGGACGGCGGCTGGTGGGCCTCCGGCGGGGGCTCGTCCGCCGCGTCGTGCGGCTCGTCGTCCTCGTCGTGCGGTTCGTCCTCCTCGTCCTGCGGGGGCGGCGGTGGTGGCGGTGGCGGCTGCGGGGGCGGCAGCAGCTGACGGGTCATCGGGTACGGCCCTGGCGCGCTGTGTTGAACACGTGAACTGTGTAGCCCCCGGGGGGATGTAAACCCCTTCAAGTTGGGTAAAAACGCTGTGAGTGCCGTGCCTTTCATGATTCCCTCGGTTGAGTTTCCCTCGCGCGTTTGCGGAGCCGACTCATGCTCACGACCCTCCAGACCTCCTACACCGACACGCGTGCCGCCGACCTCGCCTGGGCCCTGGGTCGTGACCGGCTTCCCGCCCTGGCCGTACTGAATCTCGAACTGGCGAGCGCGAAGGTGGAGTTGCGCCTGCTCGGGGCCTCCCACCAGGTGCTGCTGGAGGAGGGCGAGGTCCGGTGCTCCGAGACCGTCGCCTGCATGCCCGGAAGCTGTACGCCGCTGCCGCTGGGGGTGGCCAAGCGCGTGGGGGACTGGGAGTACGAGTTCGCCGCCCGCGTCGAGACCCTCTCGCAGGGCTCGTTCGCGGGCCGGGCGCAGGAACTGCTGGCGCTCGTCGCCGACCACCCCAACGGGCTGGCCGGCACCTTCCCGGGCAGCCCGCACGCCTTCACCGCGATGCTCGTGCAGCGGCACGAGGGCCAGGTCCGGTGGCGGACCTGGCACGCCTACCCCCAGGAGGGTCAACTCGTCGCCACGCGCACCCGGGTAGGAGTACGGATGGCGGCCGCCTTGTAACCGGTGCGGGCGGAGCGCGGTGCACACAGGCGCGCGATCGTTTCTGCGCCCTTCGCGGCGTTACGCCAACCGGGCTCACCCATGCCTCGGTTGCACCCATGTGGGTGACTTGATGCGGGCGGGACCTGACGTACGGTTCGCTGCATGATCGACCGTTCCGCCCCCCGCGGGGTGCTCCCGGCTCCACGGCCGCGGGGCGTGGCGACCGTCCAGGCCGCCCTGCCCGTACGGCCCCGGACCGGCCGACTGCTGGTGCTGGCCACGGTGTTCGTCTGCGCCGCCTGCGGCCTCGTCTACGAACTGGAACTGCTCGCCCTCGCCTCGTACCTGATCGGGGACTCCGTCACCCAGACCTCGGTCGTGCTGTCCGTGATGGTCTTCGCCATGGGGGTGGGCTCGCTGCTGGCCAAGCGGCTGCGGGGCCGGCCGGCGGTCGGCTTCGCCGCCGTGGAGGCCGCGCTCGCCCTGCTCGGCGGGCTGTCGGCGACCTCCTTGTACGCCAGCTTCGCCTGGCTGGGCGAGGCGCGGCCGGCGCTGGTGGCGTTCTCGCTGGCCATCGGGGTGCTGATCGGTGCCGAGATCCCGCTGCTGATGACGCTGATCCAGCGGGTCCGCAGGCAGGACGCGGGCGGCGCGGTCGCCGACCTGTTCGCGGCGGACTACGTCGGGGCACTGGTCGGCGGACTCGCCTTCCCGTTCCTGCTGCTGCCGCTGCTCGGCCAGCTCACCGGGGCGATGCTGACCGGCACGGTCAACGCGGCCGTCGGCGGGGCACTGGTGCTGTGGCTGTTCCGGCGCGACCTGAGCGGGCGGGCACGCTGGCTGCTGCTCGCCGCCAACGTCGGGGTGCTGGCGGTCCTGGCGTCGGCGACGCTGCTCGCCGACGACTTCGAGCGGGTCGCCCGGCGCGCGGTCTACGGCGGGGACGTACGGGTCGCCCTCCAGACCGGGGTGCAGGAACTGGTGCTCACGGGCCCCTCCACCGGCTCACCGCGCTCGCTGGACCTCTACCTGGACGGCCGGCTGCGGGTCAGCGGCTACGACGAGTACCGCTACCACGAGGCGCTGGTGCACCCGGCGATGACCGGACCGCACGGCCGGGTGCTGGTCCTCGGCGGCGGGGACGGCCTCGCCGCGCGGGAGGTGCTGCGCCACCCCGACGTGGCGCGGGTGACCGTCGTGGATCTCGATCCCGGGGTGGTCCGGCTGGCCCGGACCGACCCCATGCTGTCGGTGCTCAACGCCGGCGCGTACGGCGACCCGCGGGTGGAGGTGGTCACCACCGACGCCTTCCGCTGGCTGCGCGGCCTGCCGGCCCGGCAGTTCGACGTGATCGTCTCGGACCTCCCGGACCCCGGGATCACCCCCAGCACCAAGCTGTACTCGCAGGAGTTCTACGGGCTGGCCGCGCGGGCCCTGCGCCCCGGCGGCCGGATCGCCGTGCACGCGGGGTCGCTGACGACCCGGCCGCACACCTTCTGGACGGTCGAGGCCACGCTCCGCGCGGCGGGCCTGGCAACGGCCCCCTACAGCGCGGGCGGCCGACTCAGCGGCTTCGCGGCCGGACCCGACCGGACCCTGGGCGTGAGCGGCACCTCGCCGCAGGACTGGGGGTTCGTCCTGGCGGCCGTCGGGCACCGGCCGGAGCTGCGGGTCGACCGCGACACCCCGGCGTTGCGCTCGCTGTCCACGGCGGCGCTGCGGGACTCCGCCCGCGAGGCCGAGCACCAGCGGATCAAGGGGCTGCCGCCCTCGACGCTGCCGCATCCGCGGTACTCGGCGTCCTGAGTCGCGCCGGAGCGAGACAGGTCCGCGGTGCGGGACCGGGTGCGAAGGGGCCCTTCGTCGGTAGGCTCGGCTGCATGGAGCATCAGGTGTTCGTTCCGGTCCCCGTAGAGAACCTCCGCGCCGTGCTGCGGGATCCCGCGCGGCTGGCCCGGTGCGTGCCGGGGCTCCAGCAGGACGCCGATGCGGCGGCCGGGCCGCTGTCCGGCCGGCTCAAGCTGCGGGTCGGCGGGCACACCATCACCTATCGCGGGGCGCTGAGCGTGACCGAGCGGGACCCGGAGGCCTTCGAGATCACCGGTGAGGGCACCGAGGTGCGCGGGACCGGGGCCGTGAAGGTGGCGCTCGCGGTCCGGCTGGCCGAGGCCGACGGCGGCACCCGGCTGCTGCTCGACGGCACCGGCACCGCCGACGGCCGGGCCGCCACGTTCGAGCCGGCCGCCACCACCGCCGCGCTGCACCGCCTGCTGGACCGCGCCGCCGGTCACCTGGCGTCGGCGGCGTCGGCTGCGGTCGCCGCCGACACGTCGGCCGGGGCGGACCTGGACACCGGCGACGCCGCCCGGGACGCCACCCCCGACAGCCCCCGCGCCGGAGACGTCGCGGAGACCCGCAGGGCCGACGACGCCGAGGACGACCTCGGAGACGTCCCGGACACCCGCGGGACCGACGACACCGAGGACGAGATCGACCTCGACGACACCGAGGACGAGATCGACCTCGACGCGGACCTCGAAGGCGATCTCGACGGGGACCTCGACACCGGGATGGACCTCGACGCCGATCTGGAGGCCGAGGCGGCCTCGGTGTTCGACACCGAGGTGCCGCCCTCCTCCCTCGACCCGTTCGCGGACGACGACTTCACCGGGTTCGGCGACGCCGGAGCCCGACCTCCCGCGGAGGCGGCCCACGCCCGGCGCACCATGATCGGCCGCAGTGCCGAGGAGGTCGACCACGCGCCGCCGCGCGGCCGGTACGCCCCCGTCCCCGCCCCGGACCAGGGTGCCTCCGGCGGCAGTCTGCGCTGGCTCGTGCCGGCCGCGGCCTTCGCCGTGGCCTCCGCGGTGGCCGTCGGACGGGTCCTGCGCCGCCGCCGCTGACTGGCCGTAGGGTCGGACCCATGAGTACGCAACTGAGCGCCGGGGGCGCCGAACTGACCGTCGACCAGGACAACGGCTGCCGGATCAGCAGCCTGCGCATCGACGGGACCGAGCTGCTGCGCCAAGGCGCGCACTTCGGTTCGTTCCCGATGGTTCCCTGGTGCGGCCGGCTCGGCGAGGGCCGCTTCCGCACCGGCGGGGTCGTCCACCAGATGCCGCTCAACCATCCGCCGCACGCCCTGCACGGCTTCGCCCGCGACGCCGCCTGGCGGTCGGCCCGGGCGGAGAAGGCCGAGGCCGCCTTCTACTACGACCTGGTCGAGCCCTGGCCGTACCCGGGGCGGGTCACGCAGACCTTCGAGCTCACCGAGGACTCGCTCACCCTCGGCCTCGGCATCGAGACGTACGGGGACAGCTTCCCGGCGCAGGCCGGCTGGCACCCGTGGTTCCTGCGCAACCTCGGGCACGGCGAGGACGTGGTGGTCGACTTCCGGCCCGAGTGGCAGGAGGAGCGCGGCGACGACTACCTGCCGACCGGCCGCCGGATCACGCCCCTGCCGGGCCCCTGGGACGACTGCTTCGGGATGCCCTACGGCGTGGACGTCACCCTGACCTGGCCCGGCGCGCTGGAGGTCAAGGTCACCAGCCGGGCGGAATGGGTGGTGATCTACGACCAGGAGGCCGAGGCGGTGTGCGTCGAGCCCCAGACCGGCCCGCCCAACGGACTGAACACCGCGCCCCGGCTGGTCACGCCGGTCGATCCGCTGGAGGTCACGACGACCTGGACCTGGCGGCGGCTCTGAGCTCGGGGGCACGGGCTCTAAGCTCATGGCTATGAGTGACGTGCGTGGTGAGCTGCTCCAGCAGATCAAGGACAAGGCCGTGGTCCACGGCAAGGTGATTCTCTCCTCGGGCCTGGAGGCCGACTACTACATCGACCTCCGCCGGATCACCCTCGATGGGGAGGCGGCCCCGCTGGTCGGCCAGGTCATGCTCGACCTCACCGCCGACCTCGACTTCGACTGCGTCGGCGGCCTCACCCTGGGCGCCGACCCGGTGGCGACCGCGATGCTGCACGCCTCGGCCGCCCGCGGGCAGCGCCTGGACGCCTTCGTCGTGCGCAAGGCGCAGAAGGCCCACGGCATGCAGCGTCGGATCGAGGGCACCGAGGTCAAGGGCCGCCGCTGCCTGGTGGTCGAGGACACCTCGACCACCGGTGGCTCCCCGCTGACCGCCGTGGAGGCGGTCCGCGAGGCCGGCGGCGAGGTCGTGGCCGTCGCCACGATCGTGGACCGCGGTGCCGCCGGGGCGATCAGCGAGGCCGGCCTGCCGTACCTGACCGGCTACCAGCTGTCGGACCTCGGCCTCGCCTGAACCGGTGACCAAGGTCCGGACCGGCTTACCGGCGAGGTTCTGACCAGCTCTTTTGTGACCGCTCCGGGTGTTTCACGTGAAACACCCGGAGCGGTTTCGCGTCTGCCCGCGACCGGCGGGGTGGAGTGTCCGGCCGAGTCTGGAAAGATGGGGGCGACGATGACGTCGCCCCCAGGTCAGGGCCAGCAATAAGCACACCACCCGCACATACAAGGAGCGGACAGATGCCCATCGCAACCCCCGAGGTCTACAACGAGATGCTCGACCGGGCGAAGGCAGGCAAGTTCGCCTACCCGGCCATCAACGTGACCTCGTCCCAGACCCTGCACGCTGCGCTGCGCGGCTTCGCGGAGGCCGAGAGCGACGGCATCGTCCAGATCTCCACCGGCGGTGCCGAGTTCCTGGGCGGCCAGCACAGCAAGGACATGGTCACGGGTGCGGTCGCCCTGGCCGAGTTCGCGCACATCGTCGCCGCCAAGTACGACGTCAACATCGCGCTGCACACCGACCACTGCCCGAAGGACAAGCTGGACGGCTACGTCCGCCCGCTGCTCGCCCTCTCCGAGGAGCGCGTCAAGGCCGGCCGCAACCCGCTGTTCCAGTCGCACATGTGGGACGGCTCCGCCGAGACCCTGGCCGACAACCTGGCCATCGCCCAGGAGCTGCTGCCCCGCGCCGCCGCCGCCAAGATCATCCTTGAGGTCGAGATCACCCCGACCGGTGGCGAGGAGGACGGCGTCACCCACGAGATCAACGACGAGCTGTACACCACGGTCGAGGACGCGATCCGTACCGCCGAGGCCCTCGGCCTGGGCGAGAAGGGCCGCTACCTGCTGGCCGCCTCCTTCGGCAACGTGCACGGCGTCTACAAGCCGGGCAACGTCGTCCTGCGCCCCGAGCTGCTGAAGGACCTGCAGCAGGGTGTCGGTGAGAAGTACGGCAAGACCAGCCCGTTCGACTTCGTCTTCCACGGCGGCTCCGGCTCCACCGAGCAGGAGATCGCCACCGCGCTGGAGAACGGCGTCGTGAAGATGAACCTGGACACCGACACCCAGTACGCCTTCACCCGCCCGGTCGCCGACCACATGTTCAAGAACTACGACGGCGTCCTGAAGGTCGACGGCGAGGTCGGCAAGAAGTCCACCTACGACCCGCGGACCTGGGGCAAGCTGGCCGAGGCGAGCATGGCGCAGCGCGTGGTCGAGGCCTGCGCCAACCTGCGCTCCACCGGCACCAAGATCAAGTAACACCCGCCGCACGCAGTGGCCAAGGCCCTGCCCCGGTCCGTCCCCGACGACCGTGGGCAGGGCCTTCGCCTTTCCCCCTCCGCCGTGTCCCCCCGCCCAGGACGCCCCCCGACGCCCTGGGCGGTCCCCAGGGGACCGGTGGCTCAGCCGGCCGACGGCCGAGCCGTCGGCCAAGTCATGCCGTCATGCCGTCATGCCCTCGGCCCGTCATGCCGTCATCCCGAACGGCAGCGCCGCGACCGTCGCGGTGCCCACGCGTGCGGCGAACACCTGCTGGCCGTCCTGGGTCCCGGTGACCTCGACGCCGCAGTCACCGCTGCGCTGGGCATGGATCCACAGCGGCGTGCCGAACTCCGCGTAGCGCTGGAAGCTGCTGACGACGCAGGCCGGCAGTACGTCCGGAGCCGGGGTCAGCGCCACGGCGGCCTGCCGGGCGGCCTCCAGCAGCACCATGCCCGGCAGGTGGTCGCCGGGGTGGTCGAAGAGGACCGGGTGCCGGGTGTCGTAGCGCAGCTGCCAGGTGGACCCGGTCCCCTGCTGCGGGGCCGTGGCGAGCACGACGTCGAACGGCGACCAGCGTCCGACCTGGGCGGGCTTGAGCGGGGCCGGCGGCAGCGAGGGCACCGGACGGCGGCCGAGCTGCTCGGCCCGCAGCCGGCGGTAGACCGCCGGGGAGGCGACGGTGTAGCCGATCTTGGCGGTGGCGAGCACGGTGTCGTGGTGGCGCACGACCACCGCGTACTGCAGGGCCTGGAGCTGGGTGCCGCGGCGGCGGATCTCGGTGCACGTGACGTCGAGGTCGACGTCGGCGGGGACGTCGCCGATGACGAGGGTGTCCGGGTACGTCGTGTAGTCCAGGCGCCAGAGCAGGAACTGGTGGCCCAGCGGGACGTCGAAGGCCTCGTGGGCGACGTAGGAGCCGACTTGGCGGACGGTCTCGCAGATCAGCATCGGGTCGTAGTGGGAGCCGGCGATCGGGGCGAAGAAGCTGTGCGCGCGCGGCAGCTGCGCGGTGACGTGGAACCGGTCCTCGGCGGGCCGGCACATACCGGTCAGGAAGACCTCGGCGACGGCGGCGCGGTGGACGAGCTCGCGGGCGACGGTCCTCGTCCGGTTCCCCCCGACGGCCTCGGGGCACACGCACGGGACCGCGTCCGCGCGCAGGAAGGCGAGGTCGTCGGTCGGTTCCAGGAACGTGAGCATCGGATCCCCGTCATGATCATGACCGAAAGTCGTTGCGGTTACCCGTCGCCGGGTACGTACTTTCGGGTTTGGTCGGCACCCAGACAATTACCCGAAGATCAGGTTTCTGGGGGTTCGAAGTGACGCATTCCACATCCACGGCCCTTGCGGAATCAATCAGTCCGCCCTCAACTGCCCAGCTCAGGGGGCGTGAAGGAGCCATTCCGTCCCGGCGCGTAGGTTTCGTTCCCGGACTGTGTGCGCGCGGGTGCGTCGGGTATCTTTTGTCCCGCACGCGCCGCGTACTCGGGAGTATTTTTTTGGGGGTCCCTCCCGTCCAGGTGGCCGCGACCCCTGGTCGGCTCCTGCTTCCCCGCCGACCTCCGCCGCGGCCGGGCCCCCGCCGATTGGAGACCGATGTCCGCCCTCCGGCACGCCCGCCCGCTGGAACACCTGCGCCTCGCCGCCGTGAACATCGACGGGGTCCTCCTGAACGACACCTTCAGCCCGGTGATCCACCGCTTCGTCACCAGCCGGGGCGGGACCTACGACGCGGGCGTGGAGCGGGCCGTCTTCTCGCAGTCCCGGCAGGTCGCCGCCCGCGCGCTCGGCGCGGCGGCCGGCGTGGACTGGAGCCCGGCGAAGGTGCTGGAGGTCTACTTCGAGGAGCGGGCGGCCTACCTCGCCGAGCACCCGCTCGCCGTCCTGCCGGGCGCGGAGCAGCTGCTGCACCGGCTGAGGGCCCTGGGCCTGCGCACCGTCTGCTACGGCGGCCTCGACAAGAGCCACTTCGACACCTACCTCGGGCACTGGGCGCACCTCTTCGACGGGCCGGGCTACATCTGCACCAACGACTTCCGCCCCGGTGTCCGCGAGATCGCCGTCGACACCTTCGGCCTCTCCTGCGACCGCGCCCTGTTCGTCGACGACGTGGCCCGGGTGGGCGAGGCGGCCCGCGACCTGGGCGCGGCGTTCATCGGCCACCCCAGCGCGTACGAGCACGGGTTCCAGGGCGCGCTGATGCGCGAGGCGGGCGTACGCCACCTGGTGCGCTCCCTGGACGAGATCGACGAGGCGCTGCTGCGCACCCTCGACGGGGAGGCCGCCGAGGGCCTGGCCTGGGCCGCCTGATTCCATCACGGGCCAGGCACGCGGTGCGCACCCGCACCGCGTGCGCCGCACCACGCACCACGTTCCACGCACCGCAAAGGGGAGAGTCATGGCAGGGCAGGGGCTGCTCGAAGGCAAGGTCGCGCTGATCACCGGCGCCAGCAGCGGCATCGGCGCCGCGGCGGGCCGGGTGTTCGCGCGGGAGGGCGCGAAGGTGGTGCTCGCCGCGCGCCGCGAGGAGCGGCTGGCGGAGCTGGCCGAGGAGCTGTCCGCCGCCGGTGCGGAGGTCGCGTACGCGGTCACCGACGTCACCCGGGCCGAGGACACGGCCGCCGCCGTGGCCCTGGCCGTCGAGCGGTTCGGCCGGCTCGACTGCGCCTTCAACAACGCGGGCTGGGGCGTCGGCCGTACGCCGCTGCACGAGATGGGCGACGAGCTCTACGGCCGGATCATGGACGTCAACCTGCGCGGCGTCTGGAACTGCCTGCGCGACGAGATCGGCGCCATGCTGAAGACCGGCGGCGGCACCATCGTCAACACCTCCAGCGTCGGGGGCCTGCTCGCCACGCCCGTGGCCTCCCCGTACGTGGCCGCCAAGCACGCGGTGATCGGTCTGACCAAGGCCGCCGCCGCGGAGTACGCCGCCCAGGGCATCCGCGTCAACGCGCTGGCCCCGGGGACCACGCGTACGGAGGTCGTCGAGGAGTGGTTCGCCGCCGTGCCGGGCATCGAGGAGCAGTTGCACGCCGCCACGCCGCAGCCTCGCACCGCCGCCCCGGAGGAGGTCGCGGAGGCCGCGGCCTGGCTGTGCAGCGAGCGCGCGTCCTTCGTCACGGGAGTGACGATGCCGGTGGACGGGGGCTTCACGATGGTGTGAAGCTAGACGGAAAGGTACATACCCGGGGGCATGTATTTGCCGATCGGTTGGGGGGCATGGAGAGGGACACAAGACTCGTGAGGACTGAACGACCCCCGGTCAAGCAGGACCGCGCCGTGCGCACGCGGCAGGCGATCCTGGAGGCCGCCGCAGTGGTGTTCGAGGACAGGGGTTACGACGCGGCGAAGCTGACGGACATCGTCAAGATCGCCAATGTCACCAAGGGAGCGCTCTACTTCCACTTCGACTCGAAGGAAGACCTGGCGCAGGCGGTGATCGACGCCCAGGTGAGCATCGAACCCGTCTTCACGCCGCAGGAGTTCAAGGCGCAGGAGTTCGTCGACGTCGGCATGATCTTCTCCCACCGCCTCCAGCACGACGTGCTGATGCGCGGCAGCGCCCGGCTCACCCTGGAGCAGAACGGACGGGGGCTGGACCGGGCCGCGCCCTACCAGGGCTGGATCGAGCTGCACACGCAGCTGATGACCGAGGCCAAGGCGCGCGGCGAACTGCTCTCGCACGTGGACCCGGCGCAGCCGTCGCGGCTCATCGTCGGGTCCTTCGCCGGCCTGAACGTGATGTCGCAGACGCTCGGCCTGAACCTGGACGAGGAGGTCTCGGCGCTCTACACCAGCGTGATGCCGAGCCTGGTCGTCTCGGCCGTGGCGATCCGGCTCGACACCGCCCCCGGCCGCGGCGCCCGGGCGCTGCACGGGCCGCAGGGCGCGCACCTGTGCCGGTGCTCCGAGCGGTCGCCGTTCGCCGTCCCGGCCGACGTCGCCTGACCGGACCCGCTTCCCGCCCCCGGCCGCGCCCGCCGCGTCCGGGGGCGGCCGTGTGTGCGCCGGAGCGGGCCGTCGGGAACGGGCAACCCGCTCGGACCCGGCCGGCCCGCTTCCGGCCAGCCGCGCCGGTGGATTCCGGATGCCGGGTGCACAGGAAAAAACCTTCCCGGTATTATTTTTAGTGGGGTGCGGCTCGAATCCGCCCCTCATCAGGCGTGCACAGGGGAGGGATACCGGTGGGGAGTCCGAGACCGCGGCCCGGCGCCTGCGAGGAGCGCTCGGGCCGCGCCGGGGGCCGGCCTTCGACGGGGTCCAGGCCGGCCCCCTTACGGGGTCCCGGCGCCCGGGCGGCATGACGTATTGACGCGGCCCGCCGGAAGCAGCAACATTCCGGCGGGTACTTTTCTCCGTTCTGATCCTCGAGAGGTACCCGACATGAGCAGCGGCGCGGCCATCCACGCCTCATCGGCAGCGAGCGACACGGGGTGGACCTGACCGGATGGCACCGAAGACACCGCTCGTCGCGGTCGTCCACGACGGCCGGCAGGGGTGGGCCTCGCCCCAGGCCTTCGCCGCGCGCGACGGCGCGGCCGAGACGGGCGCGCGCAGCGTGCTCATCGGGGTGGAGGACCTCGGCGAGCGGCAGTGGGCGCTGCTGAAGGAGGCCGACGGCATCCTGTTCGGTGCCCGGCCGCCGTACGCGGAGGGCTGCCGCGACTGGCGGGGCCGCCCGGCCGCCGGCTTCACCGACCCGCACGTGGACCCCTACGAGCGGCTGCGGGAACTGTGCGCCTTCGCCGACCGGTGGGGCATGCACTGGATCGGCATGGACGTGCCGCCCTGGTGGCACTCCGGCTGCGCCACCGAGGCGTCGCTGGACTCCGTACGCTTCCTGGGCGCCCGGGTCACCCGGTTCGCCCGGGCCCGGCTGATCGAGGCCGGGGGCGGCTCCGGGGCCGACGCGTACGCCGACGAGGCGGCCGACGTCGCGTACCTCGGCGCGGCCACCCTCGCCGGCCACGAGGTCTCCACGGCCTGGCGACGCGGCTGAGGTGCAGCAGACTGGTGACCATGGCCATTCACGAGAACCTGCTCGGGGGACCCGCCCCGACCCACCTGCCCGACGACCCCGAGCCGCGCGCGGCCCTGGCCGCCGGCACCGACCCGGCGGAGGTCGCCGCCAAGTACCCCGCCTCCTCGCTCGCCTGGGCGAGCCTGGCCGACGACGCCTTCGAGGCCGGCCGCGCCGTCGAGTCGTACGCGTACGCCCGCACCGGCTACCACCGCGGCCTGGACGCACTGCGCCGGGCCGGCTGGAAGGGCCACGGCCCGGTGCCGTGGGAGCACGAGCCGAACCGCGGCTTCCTGCGCGCCCTGCACGCGCTGGCGCGCGCCGCGCAGGCGATCGGTGAGCAGGAGGAGTACGAGCGCTGCTCGACCTTCCTGCGGGACTCCTCGCCGACCGCGGCCGACACCCTGGGCTGAGCCCGGCCCAGCGGTCCCGGCCCCCGCGGTCCCGGCCCATGGGCCAGGGCCCATGGGTCCCGGCCCCCGCGGTCCCCGGCCCCCGCGGTCCCCGGCCCCCGCGGTTCCCGGCCCCGCCGTCCCGGCTGCGCCCTCCCGCCGCCTGCCCTCCCGCCGCCTGCCCTCCCGGCCCGCCCGCCCGCCCCGCGCGCGTGGCGGCCGGGTCGGGAGGGGCGGGAGGGCCCGCAGAGCCGGGAGGGCGAAAAGGTGGCGCTGCTCACACTGACCCGGCCGAGGACCCCGCGCATATGATGCGGGCAGGGGACCGGGGCTCCACTCGCCTCAAGGGAAGGAGCGGACCGCTACCCGGAAGTTCGTGTCGAGGAGACAGCAATGTCGACGCATTCCCTTGATGCCTCCGGAGCCGGCGGTTCGGACACCCCGAACCTCGACTTCGACGGCACCACGCCGTACGAGGACTACGTACAGGCGGACGTCCTCACCCACCTCCAGCACCCCCGCTCGGACGATCCGGGCGAGATGGTCTTTCTGGTCACGACCCAGGTCATGGAGCTGTGGTTCACCGTCATCGTCCACGAGTGGGAGACCGCGGCCCGCGCCCTGCGCGAGGACCGGATCGACGTCGCGATGGACGCGCTGAAACGATCCGTCCGCGAACTGGACGCCCTCAACGCCTCCTGGCGTCCGCTCGCCCAGCTCACCCCCGGCCAGTTCAACTCCTACCGGGCCGCCCTCGGCGAGGGCTCCGGCTTCCAGTCCGCGATGTACCGCCGGATGGAGTTCCTGCTCGGCGAGAAGTCCGCCTCCATGCTCGTCCCGCACCGCGGCGCCCCGCGCGTGCACGCCGAGCTGGAGAAGGCGCTGCACGAGCCCAGCCTCTACGACGAGGTGCTGCGCCTGCTCGCGCGGCGCGGTCTCGCCGTCCCGCAGGCGGTGCTGGAGCGCGACCTGTCCCAGCGCTACGAGCCCTCGCCCGAGGTCGAGGCCGTCTGGAGCGCGCTGTACACCGACCCGGGCACCCACGACGAGCTGGTGCGCCTGGGCGAGGCGCTGACCGACGTCGCCGAGCTGGTCTGGCGCTGGCGCAACGACCACCTGGTCGCCACCCGGCGGGCGATGGGCGCGAAGACCGGCACCGGCGGCTCCGCCGGGGTGTCCTGGCTGGAGAAGCGGGCCCAGAAGAACGTCTTCCCCGAGCTGTGGACGGCGCGCAGCCATGTCTGAGCGGCAGTCCCTCCTCGGTACCCGGGCCGCCGAACTGGACGCGGCCGACGACCTGGGCAAGCTCCGGGAGCGGTTCACGCTGCCGGACGGCGTGGTCTACCTGGACGGCAACTCCCTGGGCGCCCTCCCGGCGGGCGTGCCCGGCCGGGTCGCCGACGTGGTCGCGCGGGAGTGGGGCGAGCTGCTCATCCGCTCCTGGGACGAGAGCGGCTGGTGGACCGCGCCCGAGCGGATCGGCGACCGGATCGCCCCGCTGCTGGGCGCCGCGCCCGGCCAGGTCGTGGTGGGCGACTCCACCAGCGTGAACCTCTTCAAGGCCGTGGTCGGCGCGGCCCGGCTGGCCGCGCCCGGACGCGGTGAGCTGCTGGTCGACGCCACCACCTTCCCCACCGACGGGTACATCGCGCAGTCGGCGGCCCGGATGACCGGCCTGCGCGTGGTCCCGGTCGAGCCCGCCGCCGTACCGGGCGCGCTCGGTCCGGACACCGCCGCGGTGCTGCTCAACCACGTCGACTACCGCACCGGCCGGCTGCACGACCTGCCCGCGATCACGGCCGCGGCGCGGGCGGCGGGCGCGGTCACGGTGTGGGACCTGTGCCACAGCGCCGGGGCCCTGCCGGTGGGTCTGGACGCGCACGGGGTCGACCTCGCGGTCGGGTGCACGTACAAGTACCTCAACGGCGGCCCGGGTTCGCCCGCGTACCTCTACATAGCCGCCCGCCACCAGGCGGACTTCGACTCCCCGCTGCCCGGCTGGAACTCGCACGCCGAGCCGTTCGCGATGAGTCCCGGCTTCGTTCCGGCCGACGGGGCGGTGCGCGGCCGGGTCGGCACCCCCGACATCCTGTCCATGCTCGCCCTGGAGGCGGCGCTGGAGGCCTGGGACGGGGTGCGGATCGAGGACGTCCGGGCCAAGTCGCTGGCCCTGACGGACTTCTTCCTGGAGTGCGTCGAGGCGTACCTGCCCGCCGGTCGGGTCGAGCTGGTCACCCCGCGCGCCCACGCCGAGCGCGGCAGCCAGATCTCGCTGCGCACGGACGACGCGGCCGCGGTGATGCGCGAGCTCGTCGCGCGGGGCGTCGTCGGCGACTTCCGCCACCCCGACGTGCTGCGCTTCGGGTTCACCCCGCTGTACGTCGGATTCGCCGACGCGGAGCGGGCCGCCCGCACGCTGGGTCACGTTTACGGGTGATCACGCCGCGGTTCCCGGCGGGCCGCGGCACGGCGCCGCACAGCGGTGCA
>NZ_JAJAUY010000004.1 GCF_020532625.1 Streptomyces antimicrobicus
CCCTCGGGGGCAGACCGGCGAGGCGCGGCGACCCCCCGTGGGGCTGCGGACCGGCGGGCGGGCGGCCAAGCCCTCGGGGGCAGACCGACGGGGTGCGGCGAGCCCCCGTGGTGGTGCGGACCGTGGGGCGGACGGCGGTCCGCCCCGCCGGTGGGGGTGCGGACCGTGGGGCGGGTCCCCCTCCCCCTCTCCCCTCTCCCCTCCCGCCCCCGTGACGAGCCGACCGTCGGGCCGGTCGGGCTCAGCCCCCGCTCCCCCTCTCCGCCGTGGCGGGCCGACCGTCGGGCCGGCCTCGGCCAGCGCGCACCCTCCCCCGGAGGGGCGAGGGGCCGTCGGGCCGGTCGGGCTCAGCCGCCCGTGAGGGTGCGGACCGTCGGGCCGGCCGTCCAGCCGCCGTCCACCGCCAGCTCGGCTCCGGTCATGTAGCCGGCGGCGTCGGAGAGCAGGAAGGCGACGGCGGCGGCGATCTCCTCGGGGACCCCGACCCGGCCCATGGGGGCCCCGGGGAAGTTGCCCTCGCCCGGCTGGATGCCGACCGGGGCGGTCATGGGGGTGAGGGTCATGCCGGGGTGCACCGAGTTCACCCGGATCCGCGCCTCGGCCAGCTCGACCGCCCCGATCTTCGACAGCCCCCGCACGCCCCACTTGGACGCGCCGTAGCCGGCCGTGAGCGGCAGCCCGGTCAGGCCGGCGGCCGAGGAGATGTTCACGATGGAGCCGCCTCCGCCGGCCCGCAACAGCGGGACGGCGGTCCTGATCCCGATGAACACCCCGACCAGATTGACCTCCACCACCTGCCGGAAGTGCTCGACGCTCTCCTGCTCCAGCAGCGCGCCGGTAGCGATCCCGGCGTTGTTGACCAGCCCGTCGAGCCGGCCGAAGGTGGCCACCGTGTGGTCCAGGGCGGCCTGCCAGTCGGCCTCGCTGGTCACGTCGTGCCGCAGGAACCGGGCGGCCCCGCCGAGTTCGGCGGCCGTCCGCGCGCCTTCCTCCTCCAGCACGTCGGTGATCAGCACCCGGCCACCGCCCTCGACCACCGCCTGCGCGGTGGCCGCGCCCAGCCCACGGGCACCGCCGGTGATGACGACGACCTTGCCGCTCAGATCCACTACAGCCACGCTGACCCCTCGGGAGCTCGTCCGGACACGGATACGACGCTCGGCGGAGTCGACGGCCACGGCCGACGGGGACACATCGACGTGCTGCGACCGACGGTCGGCCCTACGCCCTTACGGCAGTCGGCCTTGCGGCAGTCGGCCTCATGACGGTCAGCCCTATGACGGTCGACCTGGGGCGGTCGGCCTTATGACGGTCAGCCATATGACGGTTCGACATGTGCGCCGAGCCGCGTCAGTGTGCCAGAGCGGTCAGCGCCCGCGACACCCCTTCCTCCTTCGGCCCGAGGAAGCGCGGCTCCGGCTTGAACGTGGCGTCCAGCGCCGCCTTGCCCGCCGCGAACACCTCGCGGGCGCCGCCGTAGTACCAGGTCGCGTCGTGCTCGTCGGCGACGCCCACCCCGTACGGGTCGAGGCCGGCGGCCTGGCACAGCGCGACCGCCCGGCGTATGTGGAAGCCCTGGCTGATCAGCACGGCGCGCTGCACGCCGAATATCTCCCGTGCCCGCACGCAGCTGTCCCAGGTGTCGAAGCCGGCGAAATCGCTGACGATGCGCTCGTCCGGCACGCCGTGCTCGCGCAGATAGCCGCGCATCGACGTCGGCTCGTCGTACTCCTCGCGGCTGTTGTCCCCGGTGACCAGCACGACCTTGACCTTGCCCGTCCGGTACAGCTCGGCCGCCGCGTCCAGCCTCCGGGCCAGGTACGGGGTCGGCCGGCCGTTCCACAGACCCGCCCCGAACACCACCGCGACCTGCGACGCCGGGGCGTCGGCCGTGGTCCGCAGCCGGTCGGCGGCGCTCGCGTGCGTCCACGCCGACGGCAGCAGCGCCAGCACGCACCCCAGCATCACGGCCTGCACCGCTCGGCGCCGTGTCCGGACGGACCCCCATCCCCGCAGCTTCATGACCACGCCCCCCTCGCCTTTCATGCCGTGCTTCCTTGCGCGCCTTGCTGCCTCGCGTGCCTAGCTTCCGCGCCGGCCTTGCTTCCGCGCCTGCCTTGCTTGCTCTGCTCGCCCTGCGCGCGTTCATCTTTCCGTTCGCACAAAGAGACGTCCCGTCCCGCCCCCGGAGTTGCACGCCTCCTGCCCTTTCACTCGTACGGATGATCGAGTGAGCGCTCCGTAAACACCTGTCATTCCGACGCAACGGCCCGGCAACCTGCGCCCTCCACGATGGCTCCATGACGGACATGGCGGAGCCGACGCAGTCTCCCGAACCGTTTCCCCTCCTCCCCGGCAGTGCGGCCGAGCTGTTCGGCCGCATCACGGCGCAGCTGGGCAGCCGGCTCAACGGCCTGCGCCCACCCGGAGCCCGCCCATGCAGCAGCCCACCCTCGTCGCCGTCGCCCACGGCAGCCGCGACCCCCGCGCCCTGCTCACCGCCCGGGCCCTCCTGCGGCGGGTCCACGAGCTCCGCCCCCACCTCGACGTCCGGCTCGGCCACGTCGAGCTGAACGCCCCGCTGCTGGACGACACCCTGGCCGCGCTGCCCGCGGGCGGCGCGGCGGTGCTCGTCCCGCTGCTGCTCGGCCGCGGCCACCACGTCAAGCACGACCTGCCCGAGGCCGCCGCCCGGGCCCGGCACCTGCGCACCGCGGTCGCCGCGCCGCTCGGCCCGCACCCGCTGCTGGTCGAGGCCCTGTACGACCGGCTGCTCCAGGCGGGCTGGACTCCGGGGACCGCCGTCGTGCTGGCCGCCGCCGGCTCCCGCGACCCGGACTCCGCCGCCGACGCCCGCGCCTGCGCCGCGCTGCTCGCCGAACGCCTGGGCGGGGACGTGCCCGTGGTCCCGGCCTACGCCTCCGCCGCCTCCCCCACGCCCGCCGAGGCGGTGCGGGCCCTGGTCGCCCGCGGCCACCACCGCACCGCCGTGGCCTCGTACTTCGCCGCGCCGGGACGGTTCGCCACGCAGTGCGCGGCGAGCGCGCCCGGCCCGGCCGCCGCGCCCCTGGGCGCCCACCCCGCCCTGGCCCGGCTCCTGCTGCACCGCTTCGACCAAGCCGTCGCACAGGCGGCACCGGCCCGGCCGCGCCCGGCACTCGCCACCGCCTGAGGCACCACCGCAACCCGCACCCACCCGCGCCGCCGCCCGAAGCCCCGCCCGCGCCACCCCCCGCAGCCCCCCCCCCCCCTCCGCACGTCGCCACCGCCCGAAGCACCGCCCCACCCACCACCCGAACCCCCTGATCCCGTTTTGTCAGTCCTTCCGGTTACCGTCTTTCCATGGAAGGCACCGCACCCGCCCCCGGCACCGCACCCGCCGCCCGCCCCGGCCCCTACGACCCCTCCGCCACCGAACGCTGGGCCCCCGAGCCCGACAAGCGGCCCGGCCGGACCGCCTTCCAGCGCGACCGCGCGCGGGTGCTGCACTCCGCAGCGCTGCGCCGGCTCGCCGGCAAGACCCAGGTCGTCACGCCCGGCACCCGTTCCTACGACTGGGACGCCAGCCCCCGCACCCGCCTGACCCACTCGCTGGAGTGCGCCCAGGTCGGCCGGGAGCTCGGGGCTGCCCTGGGCTGCGACCCCGACCTGGTCGAGACCGCCTGCCTCTCGCACGACCTGGGGCATCCGCCCTTCGGGCACAACGGCGAGGAGGTGCTCAACGACTTCGCCAAGGACTGCGGCGGCTTCGAGGGCAACGCCCAGTCGCTGCGCCTGCTGACCCGGCTCGAACCGAAGCGGTTCGTCCCCGACCCGGCCACCGGGGAGCTGGTCAGCGTCGGGCTGAACCTCACCCGGGCCTCCCTGGACGCGGCCACCAAGTACCCCTGGCCGCGCGGCGGGCACCCCACCGACCCCGACTCGGTGAAGTTCGGCGCGTACGAGGACGACCTGCCCGTCTTCACCTGGCTGCGGCAGGGCGCGCCCGCCGACCGCAAGTGCTTCGAGGCCCAGGTCATGGACTGGGCGGACGACGTGGCGTACTCCGTGCACGACTTCGAGGACGGGCTGCACGCCGGCCACATCGACCCCAACCTGCTCTTCTCCGATCCCGAGCGGCACGCCATCTGGCAGGTGGCGATCGGCCGTTACGTCCCGGCCGGCACCGACCCCGAGGAGCTGCGCGAGGCCCTGGACCGGCTGATGGAACAGGAGTGGTGGCCGCACGGCTACGACGGCTCCGCCGTCGCGCAGGCCCGCCTGAAGGACGCCACCAGCCAGCTGATCGGCCGGTTCTGCCTGGCCGCCGAGGCCGCGACCCGGGCGGCGTACGGCTCCGGCCGGCTCACCCGGTACGCGGCGGAGCTGGTGGTGCCGCGTGCCACCCGCCACGAGTGCGCGGTGCTGAAGGCGGTGGCCGACCTGTACGTCATGCAGCGCGAGGAGCAGGAGCGGCTGCGCGCCGACCAGCGCATCGTCCTGGCCGAACTCGCCGAGGCGCTGCACGCCCGGGCCCCCGAGGGCCTGGAGCCGCAGTTCCGCGCGGTCTTCGACGCGGCGCCCGACGACCGGGCGAGGAAACGCGCGGTCATCGACCAGATCGCGTGCCTGACCGACGCGTCCGCGCGCTCGCTGCACGCGCGCCTCACCCGGCACCCGCGACGCGCCGACGGGTGAGCTGATCGGGCCACGTCCCCTTCACGCGGCAGGCTCGGTGCGGGACGCTCGCATGTGGTCGTATGTGGCGCAGAGGTTATGAGGAGGCATCAGGTGGTCGACGCACACCGGACGTTCGTCATCGTCGGCGCGGGGCTGGCCGGCGCGAAGGCGGCCGAGACGCTCAGGTCGGAGGGGTTCACCGGCCGGGTGATCCTGATCGGGGACGAGCGCGACCACCCCTACGAACGCCCACCCCTGTCCAAGGGCTACCTGGCGGGCAAGGAGGAGCGGGACAGCGTCTTCGTGCACGAGCCGTCCTGGTACGCCCGGGCGGACGTCGAGCTCCACCTCGGCCAGCCGGCGGTCCACCTGGACCGCGACAACAAGCGGGTCGTCCTCGGTGACGGCACCGCCCTGCACTACGACAAGCTGCTGCTGGCCACCGGCGCCGAGCCGCGCCGCCTGGACATCCCCGGCACGGGCCTGGCCGGGGTGCACCACCTGCGCCGCCTGGCCCACGCCGAGCGGCTGCGCGGGGTGCTGGCCACCCTCGGCCGGGACAACGGGCACCTGCTGATCGCGGGCGCCGGCTGGATCGGCCTGGAGGTGGCGGCGGCCGCCCGCGGCTACGGCGCCGAGGTCACCGTGGTGGAGCCGCTGCCCACGCCGCTGCACGCGGTGCTCGGGCCCGAGCTCGGCGGTTTCTTCCGCGAGCTGCACGCCGAGCACGGGGTCCGCTTCCACTTCGGGGCCCGGCTCACCGAGATCACCGGCGTCGACGGCATGGTGCTGGCCGCCCGCACCGACGACGGCGAGGAGCATCCGGCGCACGCCGTGCTGGCGGCCGTCGGCGCCGCCCCGCGCACCGCGCTCGCCGAGACCTCGGGCCTGGCCCTGGTGGACCGGGAGCACGGCGGCGGCATCGTGGTGGACGCGAGCCTGCGCACCTCGGACCCGGACGTCTACGCCGTGGGCGACGTGGCCGCCGCGCACCACCCGGTGCTGGGCACCCGGCTGCGGGTGGAGCACTGGGCGAACGCGCTCAACGGCGGCCCGGCCGCGGCGCGGTCCATGCTGGGCCAGGAGGTCAGCTACGACCGGATCCCGTACTTCTTCTCCGACCAGTACGACGTGGGCCTGGAGTACTCCGGCTGGGCGCCGGCGGGCTCGTACGACGAGGTGGTGATCCGCGGCGACGTGGGCAAGCGGGAGTTCATCGCCTTCTGGCTGTCCGAGGGGCGGGTGCTGGCCGGGATGAACGTGAACGTGTGGGACGTCACGGACCCGATCCAGGCCATGATCAGGACGGCCGCGGTCCCGGACCGGGAGGCGCTGGCGGATCCGTCGGTGCCGCTGGCGTCCCTGGCGGGCGGGCAGGCCGGCTGACCGGACCGTCGGACCCCGGCCGTAGAATTCACGCGTGGCAGGCAGGATCAACGACGACGACGTGAAGGCGGTCCGGGACGCGGTCCCGATCGACGCCGTGGTGTCCGAGTACCTCCAGCTGCGCAACGCGGGCGGCGGCAACCTCAAGGGCCTCTGCCCCTTCCACGACGAGAAGTCCCCGTCCTTCCAGGTCAGCCCGAGCAAGGGGCTCTACCACTGCTTCGGCTGCCAGGCGGGCGGGGACACCCTCGACTTCATCATGAAGATCGACCACCTCTCCTTCTCGGAGGCGGTCGAACGGCTCGCGGCGCAGGCCGGCATCACCCTGCGCTACGAGGAGGGCGGCTACACCGCGGGCACCAGCGGGCGCGGCGAGCGCATCCGCCTGGTCGAGGCGCACAAGGCGGCCGCCCAGTTCTACGTCGACCAGCTGGAGGGCGCCGAGGCGGAGATCGCCCGGAAGTTCCTGGCCGGACGGGGTTTCGACCAGGCCGCGGCGGCGCACTTCGGCGTCGGCTACAGCCCGGCCGGCTGGGACCACCTGACGCGTTTCCTGCGCGGCCGGGGGTTCAGCGACAAGGAGCTGATCCTCTCCGGTCTCGCCCAGGACAGCCGCAGCGGCAAGCCCATCGACCGGTTCCGGGGCCGGCTGATGTGGCCCATCCGCGACATCACCGGTGAGGTGGTCGGCTTCGGCGCGCGCAAGCTGCGCGAGGACGACAACGGCCCGAAGTACCTGAACACGCCCGAGACCCCGATCTACAAGAAGTCCCAGGTGCTCTACGGGATCGACCTGGCGAAGAAGGAGATCGCGCGGACGTCGCGGGCCGTGGTGGTCGAGGGCTACACGGACGTGATGGCCTGCCACCTGTCCGGGGTGACCACGGCCATCGCCACCTGTGGCACGGCCTTCGGCGGGGACCACATCAAGATCCTGCGCCGGCTGCTGATGGACAACGCGACCGCCGAGGTGATCTTCACCTTCGACGGCGACGCGGCCGGGCAGAAGGCGGCGCTGCGCGCCTTCGAGGACGACCAGAAGTTCGCGGCGGAGACCTCCATCGCGATCACTCCGGGCGGCATGGACCCGTGCGACCTGCGGCTGGCGGAGGGCGAGGCGGCGGTCACGGCGCTGGTGGAGTCCCGTACGCCGCTGTTCGAGTTCGCGATGCGGCAGATCGTCTCGCGGCACAACCTGGAGAACCCGGCGGGCCGGGCGGCCGCGCTGGACGAGGCGGCCCCGATCGTCGCCAAGATCAAGAACATCGCGATCCAGCACGAGTCCGCGGTCCAGCTCGCGGGCATGCTGGGCATCCTCGACGAGCAGTTCGTCGTCAAGCGCGTCGCCCAGCAGGCGATGTGGGCCCGCGAGCGGTCGGGCCGCCCGCAGCAGGGCGGCGGCCGGTCCGGGCGCCCCGGGTACGAGACGGTGACGGCTCCGGCCCGGCCCACCCCCTCGGGGCCTCCGCTGAACCTGCGCAGCCCCGTCCACATCACCGAGCGCGAACTGCTGAAGCTGGCGCTCCAGCGTCCGGAGCTGGTCTCCCCGGCGTTCGACGCGTACGGCGTCGACGAGTTCACCGCCCCGCCCTACGCGGCGGTCCGCCAGGCCATCCAGGACGCGGGCGGTGCGACGCCGGCCGACGCGGACTATCTGGCCCGGGTCCGCGAGGCCGCGCCCAACGACACCGTCCGCGCCCTGGTGACGGAGCTGGCGGTGGAGGCCATCCACGCCAAGGTCGTCGACGAGGCGTACGCGGGCACCCAGCTGGTCCAGGTCCGGCTGCGCGCCGTGGACCGCCGGGTCCACGAGATCCAGGGCACCATGGCCCGCCTCGGCAGCCACGCCCCGGCGGAGCAGCTGGCCGCGGTGCAGGAGGAGCTGTGGGTGCTGCAGCAGTACGGCCAGCGCCTGCGCAACCGGGGCGCCGCGGGCCTCTAGGCCGCCTGGCCCTGCCACTGCCCCGGGCCCTGCCCCTTGGCCCTGCCCTGTCGGGACCGGCCCTGCCCCTTGGCCCTGCCCTGTCGGGACCGGCCCGGACCCGGCCGCCCCGGACCCGGCCGCCCCGGACCCGGCCGCCCCGGACCCGGCCGGTCCGGATCAGCCCGGGCCAGGGCGCCGTAGCCAGTCCCCGCCGGGTATCCGGGTGCCGGTCCGCTCCAGCTCGCGGGCCACCGGGCCGGCGGCCAGGTACACCCAGGCCCGCGCGGTCGAGCCGTCCGCGCGCAGCACCGTACGCGGCAGGCGGTCGTAGACGTTCAGCGGGCGGCCGGGGCCGTGGTACTCCTCCAGCCGGTCCAGCTCGGCGAGCAGCTCCTGGTACTCCCCCGCGGCCGGTGTGACCAGGTCGCCGACGACCTCGGTACCGGGCCGCTGGACGGCGTACGGGTAGCCCGGGCCGTCGTACAGGACGGCGTCGGGCAGCCGGGCGGGCTCCTCGGCGGCGGTGCGCCCCCGCAGGAACAGCGCGTGGTTGTGCTCGCCCGGACGCAGGGTGCCGTAGACGAAGAAGGGCAGCGGAGCAGGCTCCGCGCGGCCGGTCATCGCGCCACCTCCGCCGATACCCACTCCAGGTACCCGGTGCTGCCGTGGACGACGGGTGCGGCGATGATCTCCGGGGTGTCGTACGGGTGCTCCGCGGTCAGCCAGGCCTCCAGCCGCGGGTAGCCCTCCTCGGTGGTCTTGAACAGGACCTGCCACTCCTGGGCGGTCTCCACGGCGCCCTTCCACCGGTAGACGGAGGTCACGGGCGAGGAGATCTGCGCGCAGGCGGCCAGCCGCTGCGCCACCGCGCCCCGGGCCAGGGCGTCCGCGGCGTCGGCCGAGTCGACGGTGGTCAGGACGGTCAGGACCCTCGGCACGGTCGGGCCGGTCGGGCCGGTCGGGGCGGTCGGGCCGGTCGGGGCGGTCGGGCCGGTCGGGGCGGTCGGGCCGGTCGGGGCGGCAGGTGTCACGGGTGACCTCCTCGGCAGGGAAAAAAGAGGGCGTCCGGCCGGGCCGGAAGTCCCGGAGTCCGGGCGCACCACCACCGTACGCACCCCTGTTACACAACCTCCCGGCGCCCGTGACACACGGCGCCTAGCGTCACGGCTGCCATGACCAGACTTCCCCGCCGCACCACCACCGCCGCCGCCGTGTGCTGCCTCGCCGTCGCCGCGGCCGTCGGCGGCTGCGGCGCGCCCGGCGGGCTGGCCGAGGGGACCCCGGTCCCGGCCGTCTCCGCCCAGCCGACGCCCGAGCCGCTGTGGCCCGCCTGGACCGACCGGTCGCGCGGCACCCCGGGAGCGGCGGTCTCCGACCGGCAGCCGCCCCCGGCCCCGCTGCCGCACGCGCCGGCCGTGCCGCCGGAGGGGCTGGGCGCGGTCGACGCCATGGCCGTCGTCACGGCGGACAAGCGGATGAAGCCGTACGCCGCCAAGGGCTGGATCCAGGCCCCCGGTCGGCCCGGCCTGCGGCCGGCGGTCCACGTCGACCTGACCGGGGACGGCCGGCCGGAGCTCGTCGTGGCCGCCGACACCGAGAGCGGCCGGTCGGCCCTGACCGTCTACCGGGCGCAGGACGGCCGGATCCACCCGGTGCTGTTCGCCATGGGCACCCGGATGGCCGTGGAGACCCTCGGCACCGACCTGCTGGTGCGCACCGCGACCAGCGACGGGGCCGAGTCGGCCGTCCGCTACCGCTGGGACGGGGTGCGGATGACGGTCGTCAGCGACGAGAAGCGCTACCCCAAGGCGCCCCGGGCGCCGTTCGGCACGGATGAGGAGGGACTCCCCCTGCGGGAGCCGGCGCCGGGGGCGTCCCGGTGAGGCGGGGCTCCGGGGGCGTCCCGGTGAGGCGGGTCCTGCGCCGGGGGCTGCGCGCACTGCAGTCCCTCTCCCTGCGGTGGAAGATCGCGGTCCTGCTCGCCGTGGGGTGCTCCCTCGTGGCGGCCGCCATCGGTCTGCTCATCCACGGCGCGCGGGCCCGCCAGATCGCCGACGAGGCGCGCAGGGCCGCCACCGACCAGTTGGTCGCCGTCCGGCGCGTCTACGAGCTGACCGGCCGCCTCGACCCGGACAAGGTCGGCGAGGCCGACGCCCGGATCGACTGCCCCGAGGTCCCGGCCGACCTGCGGGAGGCGGCCCTTTCGGGCCGGCGCACCACGTCACTGCGGCTGGAGGGGGCCGACCCCGTGGTGTGGGCGGCCCGCCCGATCGGCCGTACCCACGTGCTGTCGGTGCGGCTCCCGCTGGACGAGGAGGCGGCCGACCTGGCGGAGCTGGACGGCCAGTTGCTGGCCTCCGGGGCCGGGGTGGTGGCGCTCGCCGCGGTCGGCGGCTCCCTGCTGGCCGGCCGCCTCGGCAAGGACCTGCGGACGGCGGCCGAGACCGCCCGCCGGATCAGCGCCGGCGACCTGGACGCGCGCATCGGCTCCACGGGGCCACCGGGGACCCGCGACGAGGTCGCCGCGCTCTCGCGGGCCGTGGACACCATGGCGGCCAGCCTCCAGCGGCGCCTGGAGGCCGAGCAGCGGTTCACCGCCGACGTCGCCCACGAACTGCGCACCCCGCTGACCGGCCTGCACACCGCCGCCGAACTCCTCCCGCCCGGCCGCCCCACCGAGTTGGTCCGGGACCGGGTCGCGGCCCTGCGCGCCCTCACCGAGGACCTGCTGGAGGTGGCCCGCCTGGACGCCCACTGCGAGCAGCCGGCGCTGGAGAGCCGTCCCGTGGGCCCGCTGGTGGCCTCGGTCGTGCGCCGCTCGGGGGTGGCGGCCGACGTGCGGGGCGCCGACGACGGCACGCTCGTGCGTACGGACCGCCGGCGGCTGGAGCGGATCCTGGCCAACCTCCTGGCCAATGCCCGCCGGCACGGCGGCGGCCCGCTGGAGGTGGAGGTGCGCGGCCACCGCGTCACGGTCCGCGACCACGGCCCCGGCTACCCCGAACGCCTGCTGCGCCACGGCCCCCGGCGCTTCCTGACCGGCGCCGCCGAACGGGGCCAGGGCACCGGCCTGGGCCTGACCATCGCCCTCGGCCAGGCCCAGGTCATCGGCGCGCGTCTGACCCTGGCCAACGCCCCCGACGGCGGCGCCCTGGCCACGCTGGTCCTGCCGTCGGCCCCGGACGTCACCCGGAAGGGGCGACCGTCCCGGACGACTTGACCAAGGCGCTGACCTGCGTCGACGCGCCAAAGGCCGGGCCCGGCACGGGCGTCGGCCGCAGGGCTCGACAGGCGCGCGCGGCGCCCGGCGGTTTAGCTCGGACCACGACCACGCGTCCGTCCCAGGATCCGCAGGAGCCCGCATGCGTCGCCGTACCGCCCACGCGCTCACCGCCACCGCACTGACCTGCGCCGCGTTCGCCGGTCCGGTCGCGGGCGCGGTGGCCGCCGCGGACTTCGGTGCGGGCGTCTTCGCCCCGGGCGACTTCGCCGAGCTGGAGATCTGGCCCAGGTCGGCGGCGCCCGGCACGGCCGTGACCGTCAACACCACGGCCTGCGGCCCCCGCGGCACGGCCGACGGCGACGCGACCATGGTCGGCGGTGGCCGCTTCCGGCTGGCGCCCGCGCCGCACGAGGAGGTCGTGGTGGGCCAGTTCCGGGTCGCCCCCGGCACCCGCCCGGGCACCTACGAGATCGGCGCGACCTGTGCCGACGGCAGGTTCGCCACCGGGGACCTGGTCGTCACCGAGCGCGGCCCGCAAGGGCACGTGCGCACCGGGGTGGGCGGCGGTACGACGACCGCCACCGACCCCACCCGAATCGCGGCGGGAGCGGCAGTGCTGGCCGCCACCGCCGTCGGCGGTACCTGGCTCCTGCGTCGCCGGGCGAGCGGCACGCGGGGCTGACGGGCGCCCACCGCGGCTCCCCGACCGCGGTCCGTACCGGTACCGCCCTCCGTCGCCCGCCCCGCGAGGTCCCCCCGTTCGCGGGGCCGGGCGACGGCCACGTCGACACCCATCCCGCCCGGCGGGCGGGCGCACCCGAGGGGCAGGTCATGGCAGGCGAGCGGCGGTCCCGGCCCGGTCGTGTCGGCCTGGTGGCGCTGGCCGCCTGCGCCGGAGTGTGGCTGGTCGCCACCGGCTCCGCAGAGCAGCAGGTCCGGCCGCCGCTGCCGCCCGCCGCCGAGGCCCGGGGCACCAGCGGCCCCGGCGACGCGGCCGCCCCGCTCCCCGGCTCCCCGCCGCTGCGTATCCGGATCCCCGCGATCCAGGTCGACGCCCCGCTGACCGGTCTGGGGCTCGACGCCGAGGGCCGGCTGCAGGTGCCGCCGCCGGGCCGCCGGGACCTCGCCGGCTGGTACCGCGAGGGGACCACGCCGGGCTCGCTCGGTACCGCGATCGTCGCCGGGCACGTCGACCACGCCACCGGCCCGGCCGTCTTCTACCGGCTGGGCGCGCTGCGCCGCGGCGACCGGATCGAGATCCCCCGGGCGGACGGCCGTACCGCCGTCTTCACCGTCCACGCCGTGGCCGTGTTCCAGGCCGGCCGCTTCCCCGACCAGCTCGTATACGGACCGGCCCCGCGGGCCGAACTCCGCGTGATCACCTGCGGCGGCGCCTTCTCGCCCCGGACGGGCTACCAGGGCAACGTGGTGGTGTTCGCGCACCTCACCGGCAGCAGCTGACGGCGGGCCACCCGGACGCCGGCCGCAGGGGACGGCGGCCGCACGGGACGCCGGCCGCAGGGGGCGGCGGTCAGCCGCCCGGCACCCCGCACCCGTCAGGCCCACTGCTCCAGCCCGAGCTTGACCACGAGGGCCACCACCACGGTCAGCAGGACGCCCCGGACGAACCCGCTCCCCTTCTTCAGCGCCATCCGCGCCCCGGCCGTCCCGCCGAGCAGGTTGAACGCCGCCATCAACGCGGCCAGCCCCCACAGCACGTCCCCGCGCCAGGAGAAGACGAGCAGCGCACCCGCGTTGGTGCCGACATTGACGATCTTGGCGGTGGCCGAGGCGGTCAGCAGGTCCAGGTGCAGCAGCGCCGTCAGCGACAGGACCAGGAAGGTCCCGGTGCCGGGTCCGATCAGCCCGTCGTAGAAGCCGATCCCCAGACCCGCCAGCAGCACGGCGGCGGCGACCCGCCGGCGGCTGACCGTCCCGCCGCCGGCGCTCGCGCCGAAGGAGGGGCGCAGGAGCACGAAACCGGCGACGAGCAGCAGCACGACCATGATCAGCGGCCGCATGGTGTCCTTGCTGAACACCCCGGCGAGCAGCGCGCCGCCCATCGCCCCCAGCAGCGCTGCCAGCCCGATCCGCACCGCGGTCCGCACGTCCACCGGCGCCTTGCGGGCGAAGGTGACCGCGGCTCCGGTGGTGCCGACGATGGCCACCGCCTTGTTGGTGCCGAGGGCGTGGGTCAGGGGGACGTTCGACGGCAGGCCGAGCATCAGGGCGGGCAGGAGCAGCAGCCCCCCGCCGCCCACCACGGCGTCGATCCACCCGGCCGCGGCCGCGGCCGCGCACAGCACGACGATCATCGTCACAGATATGTCAGGCACGGCGTAACCCTATGGCTCACACCACCCGCCCCCGGGGGAAGAGGTCAGCGTTCCGTCCGGGTAACAGCGGCGATGCGGCCGGGAAACAGCGGCCGCGCACGCTCGGGACATGACCTTCCGAGAGCGCGTGGTGGTGATCGGCGGGGGCCTCGCGGGGCTGCGGCTGGCGCAGCGCCTGGCCCCCGCCCCGGTGACGGTGCTGGGCGAGGAGAGCCACGACCCGTACAACCGGGTCCTGCTCGCCGAGGTCCTCGCGGGCCGGTTCGCCCCCGAGGTGGCGGCCCTGCCCGACCCGGGCCCGGTCCTGCGCCGGGGCGTCCGCGCGGTCCGGATCGACCGGGCCGAACGGCTGGTCCACTGCGACGACGGCACGACCGAGGCGTACGGCACCCTGGTCCTGGCCACCGGCTCCAACCCGGTCCTGCCGCCGCTGCGCGGCCTGTTCGACCTGGAGGCGCCCCGGAGCGGCGGCGGGGGCGAACTGCCCGACGGCGTGCACGCCTTCCGCACGATGGACGACTGCCTGGCCCTGTCGCAGACCCTCCGCGACCGGCCGGGGCTGCGGGCCGTGGTGATCGGCGGCGGACTCCTCGGGGTCTCCGCCGCCCGGGCGCTGGCCGTCCGCGGCGCCCAGGTGGTCCTCGCCCACCAGGGCAGCCGCCTGATGGAGCGCCAGCTCGACGAGGACGCGGCCGTCCTGCTCCACGCCCACCTGAGCGGCCTCGGCGTGGAGATCCACACCGAGTGCCGGGTCCGCGGGCTGGCGGCCGTACCGGTCGGCAGCCGCCGCACCGTCACCGGGGTGGACCTGGCCGACGGGTTCCGGCTCGACGCCGACCTGGTGGTCCTCGCCTGCGGGGTGCGCCCCCGCGTGGGTCTGGCCCAGGCGGCGGGCCTGGCCGTCGGCTCGGGCGTGCTGGTCGACGACCGGTTGCGCACCTCGGACCCGCGGATCCACGCCGTGGGCGACTGCGCCGAGCACGCCGGGCGGACGTACGGACTGGCCGGCCCGGCGCTGGAGCAGGCCGACGTCCTCGCGGCGGTCCTGCAGGACCGGCCCGCCCGCTACACCGGCACCCGGGCCCTGACCCGCCTCACCCTCGCCGCCCCGGCTGCCCCGGCGGGCCCGCCCGCCTCCGCCGACCCGGAGGCCCCGGCCGCCGCGGAGGCCCAGGCCGCCCCGGTCGGCGCCCTCGACCTCGCCGCCTTCGGCGAGACCACCCCCCGGCCCGGGGACGACGTGGTCTCCCTGGCCGACACCACCCGGCGCACCTACCGCAAGGTCGTCGTCCGCGGCGACCGCCTCGTCGGCGGGGTGCTGCTCGGCGAGCTCTCCACGGTGGGCGCGCTCGCGCGCTCCTGGGAGGGCGACGAACCCCTGGACCAGCTGTTCCACCTGCTCACCGACGACGGAGGCTCCTGAACATGAGCAACCCCCAGACCCGGCCCGCGCTCGTCCTCGTCGGTCACGGCATGGTCGGCCAGCGCTACCTGGAGGCGCTCGCCGAGCGCGGCGTGACCGCCACGCACCGGATCACCGTGCTGTGCGAGGAGCCCCGCCCGGCGTACGACCGCGTGCATCTCACTTCGTACTTCTCCGGCAGCAGCCCGGAGGACCTCTCCCTCACCCCGGCCGGGTTCATGGCCGAGCACGGGATCGAGCTGCACCTCGACGACCCGGCCGTGTCCGTCGACCGCGACGCCCGCACGGTCACCGCCCGCTCGGGGCGGGTCTTCCCGTACGACGTGCTGGTCCTGGCGACCGGCAGCTACCCCTTCGTGCCGCCGGTGCCCGGCAAGGACGCCCCCGGCTGCTTCGTCTACCGCACGGTCGAGGACCTGCTCGCGATCGAGGCGTACGCGAAGGGCCGCACCAGCGGCGCGGTCGTCGGCGGCGGCCTGCTCGGGCTGGAGGCGGCCGGCGCCCTGCAGGGGCTGGGCCTGGCCACCCGGATCGTGGAGTTCGCGCCCCGCCTGATGCCCGTCCAGGTGGACGAGGGCGGCGGCGCGGCCCTGCTGCGCACCATCGAGGGCATGGGGCTGACCGTGCACACGGGGGTCGGCACCCAGGAGGTGGTGGCCGACGGGCCGGGCGGCGCGGTCACCGGCATGCGGCTGTCGGACGGCACCACGGTCCCCACCGACCTCGTGGTCTTCTCCGCCGGCGTCCGCCCCCGCGACCAGCTGGCCCGGGACTGCGGCCTCGACGTCGGCGAACGCGGCGGCATCGCCGTCGACGCCCGCTGCCGCACCTCCGACCCCCGCGTGTACGCCGTCGGCGAGTGCGCCCAGGCCGTCGACGGCCGGGTCTACGGCCTGGTGGCGCCCGGTTACGAGATGGCCGAGACCGCCGCCGACGACCTGCTGGGCCGCGGACGGGAGTTCACCGGGGCGGACCTGTCCACCAAGCTGAAGCTGCTCGGTGTGGACGTGGCCTCCTTCGGCGACGCCCACGGCGCCACCGAGGGCAGCCTCGACGTGGTCTGGTCCGACTCCCGCTCGGGGGTCTACAAGAAGCTGGTGGTCTCCCCCGACGGCGTCCTGCTCGGCGGGGTCCTGGTCGGCGACGCCGAGTCGTACGGGCTGCTGCGGCCGCTGACCGGCAGTGTGCCGCCGGCCGCGCCCGAGCGGCTGGTGCTGCCGGCCGGGATCGGCGGCGCGGTCTCGCTGGGGCCGGCCTCGCTGCCCGACGACGCGGTGATCTGCTCCTGCCACAACGTCACCAAGAAGGCGATCACCGCCTGCACCACCCTGCCCGAGGTCAAGAAGTGCACCAAGGCGGGCACCGGCTGCGGCAGCTGTGTGAAGGTGATCGGCCAGCTGCTGCCGGCCAGTACCGACAAAGGGCTCTGCGGCTGCTTCCCCTACACCCGGGCCGAGCTCTACGAGATCGTCCGCACCCTGCGGCTGACCTCGTACGACCAGCTGCTCGACAGCCACGGCCGGGACACCGCCCGCGGGGGCGACGGCTGCGAGGTCTGCAAGCCGGCCGTCGGCTCGATCATCGCCTCGCTGGCACCGACGATCGGTGCCTCGGGGTACGTCCTGGCCGAGGAGCAGGCGGCGCTGCAGGACACCAACGACCACTTCCTGGCCAATCTCCAGCGCAACGGCTCGTACTCGGTCGTCCCCCGGATCCCCGGCGGCGAGATCACCCCGGAGAAGCTGATCGTGATCGGTGAGGTGGCCCGCGACTTCGGGCTCTACACCAAGATCACCGGCGGTCAGCGGATCGACCTCTTCGGTGCCCGCGTCGACCAGCTCCCGCAGATCTGGGCCCGGCTGGTCGACGCCGGCTTCGAGTCCGGGCACGCGTACGGCAAGGCCCTGCGCACCGTGAAGTCCTGCGTGGGGCAGACCTGGTGCCGCTACGGCGTCCAGGACAGCGTGGCGCTCGCCATCGCCCTGGAGATGCGCTACCGGGGCCTGCGCGCCCCGCACAAGCTGAAGTCGGCGGTCTCCGGCTGCGCCCGCGAGTGCGCGGAGGCGCAGAGCAAGGACTTCGGGGTGATCGCGACGGCGAACGGCTGGAACCTCTACGTCGGAGGCAACGGCGGAGCCACCCCCCGGCACGCGGACCTGCTCGCCCAGGACCTCTCCGACGCCGAACTCGTCCGGCTGATCGACCGGTTCCTGATGTTCTACATCCGCACCGCGGACCGGCTGGAGCGGACCTCGACCTGGCTGGAGCGGCTGGAGGGGGGCCTGGACCACCTGCGGGACGTCGTCGTCCACGACTCGCTGGGCCTGTGCGCGGAGCTGGAGGCCCTGATGGCCGACCACGTCGCCCACTACCGCGACGAATGGGCCGAGACCCTGAGCGACCCCGACCGCCTGCGCCGGTTCGTGTCCTTCGTCAACGCGCCCGGCGCCCCCGACCCGACCGTGAAGTTCGTCCCCGAGCGCGAGCAGGTCAAGCCCGACCTGGCCGTGCTGCAGATCTCCCCGTCCCCGACCCTCGAACCCCTGGGAGGCACCCGATGACCGTCGAACTGCGCGTGGCCGAGGGCTGGCTGACGGTGTGCGAGCTGGACGCGCTGATCCCCGGCCGCGGGGTGGCGGCGCTGCTGCCCGACGGCAGCCAGGCCGCGGTGTTCGTCGACCGGGGCGGGCGGCCGTACGCGATCAGCAACCGGGACCCGTTCACCGGGGCGCAGGTGCTGTCGCGGGGGCTGGTCGGCTGCTGCGACGGCCGGGCGTTCGTGGCCTCGCCGCTGCTCAAGCAGCGCTTCGACCTGGAGTCGGGGCGCTGCCTGGACGACGACGGGGTGGCGGTCCGTACGTATCCGGTCCGGACCGCCGCGACCTCGTGAGCGCGGCGGGGCCGCTCAGCCCTGGACGGCCGCCGGGTCCATCCACATGATCTCCCAGGTGTGGCCGTCGAGGTCCTCGAAGGCGCGCAGGTACATGAAGCCGTGGTCCATGGCCGCGCGCGGCTCGGTGCCCCCGGCCCGCACGGCGGTGTCGACGAGGGAGTCGACGGCCTCGCGGCTGGCGGCGCTCAGGCACAGCAGGGTCTGAACGGTGGTGGCGGTGTCGGCGAGGGCCTTGTGGGTGAACTCCTTGAACTTGGCCTCGGTCAGCAGCATCGCGTAGATCGTGTCGCTGATGACGAGGCTGGCGGCGGTCTCGTCGGTGAACTGGGCGTTGAAGGAGTAGCCGAGCTCCTTCCAGAACGCCTTGCTGGCGTCGAGGTCCTTCACCGGCAGGTTGACGAAGATCATGGTCTGGTGGGTCTGGGGGGTCTGCTGCTGCGACATCTCGGTGTGGTCTCTTCTCCGGCCCGCGGGCCCTCGTGGTCACGCTGTCGAAGGGGTGGACCGGTGGCCGCGCGGAAACTCATCGCTTCCGGCGGAAAATTTTTCCGGGGCACATCCCCAGGCAGTGGCCACCGGGGGGACCTCGGGTGGCCGCTGGGCGGTCGCCCGCGGGTCATCCGGCGTTGACGTGGGCGCCACGCGGCACTCCTATGGTCCTCGCGCGCGACCCCGCGCCCGCACGGGCGCGGGGCCACCTCTCCCCCCTGGAGTGACCGTGGAACGTCGTACCTTCCTGCGCGGCGCCGTCGTCGGCTCGTCCGCCGCGGCCTTCGGCGGCACGCTGATGCGCGGCGCCGCCTACGCGGCGCCGGCCCAGCCCGGTCCGGGCCCCTACGGGGCGCTCGGCGCGGCGGACGCCAACGGGATCATGCTGCCCGCCGGCTTCACCAGCCGGGTGATCGCCCGGTCCGGGCAGAACGTCGCCGGCACCGGCTACACCTGGCACAACGCACCGGACGGCGGCGCCTGTTTCGCCGACGGCACCGGGTGGATCTACGTCTCCAACTCCGAGATCAACCCCGGCGGCGGCGCGAGCGCGGTGAAGTTCGACCCGTCCGGCACGATCACCGGCGCCTACCGGATCCTCTCCGGCACCCGGCAGAACTGCGCCGGCGGCAGGACCCCGTGGAACACCTGGCTGTCCTGCGAGGAGGTCAGCCTCGGCTACGTCTACGAGACCGACCCGTACGGGGTGAACGCGGCCGTGCAGCGGCCGGCGCTCGGCCGGTTCAAGCACGAGGCCGCGGCCGCCGACCCGGTCCGCCGGGTGATCTACCTGACGGAGGACGAGACGGACGGCTGCTTCTACCGCTTCGTCCCCACCACCTGGGGGAACCTCTCCTCGGGCACCCTCCAGGTCCTCAAGGCCGGCACCGCCACCTCCGGCACCTTCACCTGGGCCACCGTCCCCGACCGCGACGGCTCCCCGACCGCCACGCGCAACCAGGTCTCCGGCGCCAAGCGCTTCAGCGGCGGCGAGGGCTGCCACTACGCGAACGACACCGTCTGGTTCACCACCAAGGGCGACAACCGGGTCTGGCAGCTGAACCTGGCGACCAGCACCTACGAACTGGCCTACGACGACTCCCTGGTCTCCGGTGGCGGCGCGCCCCTGACCGGCGTCGACAACGTCACCAGCTCCTCCTACGGCGACCTGTACGTGGCCGAGGACGGCGGCAGCATGGACATCTGCGTGATCACCCCCGACGACGTGGTCGCGCCCTTCCTGCGGGTCACGGGCCAGTCGTCCTCGGAGATCACCGGTCCGGCCTTCTCCCCCGCCGGGAACCGGCTGTACTTCTCCAGCCAGCGCGGTACGACCGGCAGCTCGTCCGGCGGCATCACCTACGAGGTGACGGGCCCCTTCCGGGTCTGACCCGGCACATCCCTCGGCGCCGTACGCCGACCGTGCGGGGACCCGTGCACGACCCGTACGCGGACCCGTGCACGACCCGTACGCGGACCCGTGCACGACCCGTACGCGGACCCGTGCACGACCCGTACGCGGACCCGTACGCCGGACCCGTACGCGGGGCGCCGTCACGCGAGCGGGCCCCGGCCGGACCTCCCGGCCGGGGCCCGCGGCGCGCTAGGAGGCCACCGCGCCGCCCTTGAGCAGGGCCGCGCCCAGCGGGGTCACCGTGTGCAGCACGGCGTTGCCGCGGCGCAGGGTGGTGACCAGGCCCGCCTCGCGCATCACGCAGGCGTGCTGGCTGGCCGAGGCGAGCGAGACGCCCGCGCGGCGGGCCAGTTCGCTGGTGGTCGCGCCGTCGCCGATGGCCCGCAGCACCACCGAGCGGGTGTGCCCGACGAGCTTGCCCAGGGTCTTCTGCCGGTGGTCGTCCAGGCTGGTCGGGCGCACCCCCTCGCCGCACGTCGGCGCCGAGGCCAGCTGCGCCGCGGCCGGGTAGACCAGCACCGGCGGCAGGTCGGGGTCGTGGAGGGTGACGGCGGTGCGGCGGCAGAAGAACGACGGCTGCAGCAGCAGCCCCCGCCCGCGCAGCCGGACGTCCCGGTCCACCGGGTAGTCGCACTCCAGCACCGGCGCGCGCCAGCGCAGCATCGGCGGCAGCGAGGCCAGCAGCTCGTCGGCGCCGCCGTCGAGCAACGCGCGGCCGCGTGCCGCCCGTTCGGCCTCTATCTGCGCCTGTATGTGCGTCCAGTACGGCTCCACGGCCGCCCGGTGGTAGCCGCGCAGCTCGTTCAGCAGCCGGGGCAGGTGGCGTACGCCGCCGTCGGCGAACTCCCGCAACCGCGGGGCCGGCGGGCCCCCGCCGCTCACGAGGGACAGCTCGCGTCGCAGCCGCTCCGCCCGGATCCCGCGCAACGCGTCAAGCCCGACATCCCACCCGTACTGTCCCTCAACAGGAGTGAGAAAATCGGGGAAATAGCCACGACTCGGTATGAGCGCACCAAGGAGACGTGTTTCAGTATTCAACCTGCTCCGCGTTTCCGTGCGCCATTCACCGAACAGCCGGGCATCCCGCCGGTCCCTTAAACGGTGGAAACTCAGAATCGTTTCCCACAACGCATCGGGACGCCCTGCCATCCGCACGCGTGCCAGGTCCACTCCAGTGAAATGGATACGCAGCACCGAACCCCCACCTGTGCAACCGCAATCCCCCCGCCCCATGAGTATGCATGCCGTCACACGACGTCACCACGCCCTTTCGGCCACAGTTGAAACCCCTTTCGGCAGGGGCGTGACAACCGAAATCCTGTACTCCGCCAGGCACACTCCGGTGCGACCGAAACGCTCCGCGAAGGCCGTGGGGGGCTTTGCGGGGCCTGGCGGTCGGTCGCACCGGGAAGCGCCGACGTGCCTGGCAGATTGACAGCAGGCGGTGGACGGGTGGGGATCCGTCCGCCGCCTGCTGCCGTAAAGATTTGTTGAACAATCGCCTTCTTCCACAAACGTGGGCGCGCCTGCCCTCGGGGGTCAGGGAACCCGGGGGCAGGCGCGCGGTCCGTGGGGCTGCCGCTCTGTAAGGGTCAGCGGCTGTCGGAGCCCTTCGACTCGGCCGCCGCGCGGCCGGCCTCCAGACGCGCCACCGGGATGCGGAACGGCGAGCAGGAGACGTAGTCGAGGCCGACCTCGTGGAAGAAGTGCACCGACTCGGGGTCGCCGCCGTGCTCGCCGCAGACGCCGAGCTTGATGCCGGGGCGGGTGGCCCGGCCCTGCTCCACCGCGTGGCGCACCAGGGAGCCGACGCCGTCCTTGTCGATGGTCTCGAACGGCGAGACCCCGAAGATGCCCTTCTCCAGGTAGGCGGTGAAGAAGCTGGCCTCGACGTCGTCGCGGGAGAAGCCCCACACCGTCTGGGTCAGGTCGTTGGTGCCGAAGGAGAAGAACTCGGCGGCCTCGGCGATCTGACCGGCGGTCACGGCGGCGCGCGGCAGCTCGATCATGGTGCCGAGCGCCAGCTTGAGCTCGACGCCGGTGGCGGCCTCGACCTCGGCGATGACCGCCTCGGACTCCTCGCGGACGATCTCCAGCTCCTGGACGGTGCCCACGAGCGGGATCATGATCTCGGCGCGCGGGTCGCCCTTGGCGTTCTTGCGCTCGGCCGCGGCCTCGGCGATGGCGCGGACCTGCATGGCGAACAGGCCGGGGATGACCAGGCCGAGGCGGACGCCGCGCAGACCCAGCATCGGGTTCTGCTCGTGCAGCTTGTGCACGGCCTGGAGCAGGCGCAGGTCGTTCTCGTTGGGGTCCTTGCGGGCCTCGGCCAGCGCGACGCGCACCGACAGCTCGGTGATGTCCGGCAGGAACTCGTGCAGCGGCGGGTCGAGCAGGCGCACGGTGACGGGCAGCCCGTCCATGGCCTCGAACAGCTCGATGAAGTCCTTCTTCTGCAGCGGCAGCAGCTCGGCGAGGGCGGCCTCGCGCTCCTCCTCGGTGTCCGCGAGGATCAGGCGCTCGACCATCTCGCGGCGCTCGCCGAGGAACATGTGCTCGGTGCGGCACAGGCCGATGCCCTGGGCGCCGAAGCGGCGGGCGCGCGAGGCGTCCTCGGCGTTGTCGGCGTTGGCACGCACCCGCAGGCGGCGGACGCGGTCGGCGTAGGCCATGATCCGGTGGACGGCGGCCACCAGCTCGTCGGCGTCGTCGGCGCCGGCGTGCATGCGGCCCTCGAAGTACTCGACGACCGGGGACGGTACGACGGGTACCTCGCCGAGGTAGACCTTGCCGGTGGAGCCGTCGATGGAGACGACGTCGCCCTCCTCGACGACCTGGCCCGAGGACGTGGTCATGCGGCGGCGCTTGGTGTCGACGTCGAGCTCCTCGGCGCCGCAGACACAGGTCTTGCCCATGCCGCGGGCGACGACGGCGGCGTGCGAGGTCTTGCCGCCGCGCGAGGTCAGGATGCCCTCGGAGGCGATCATGCCGTCCAGGTCGTCCGGGTTGGTCTCGCGGCGGATCAGGATGACCTTCTCGCCGGAGCGCGACCACTTGACGGCCGTGTACGAGTCGAAGACGGCCTTGCCGACGGCCGCGCCCGGGGAGGCGGCGATGCCGCGGCCGATCTGCTCGACCTTGGCCTGCTCGTCGAACTTGGGGAACATCAGCTGGGCGAGCTGGGCGCCGGTGACCCGCTGGAGGGCCTCGGCCTCGTCGATCAGGCCCTGGTCGACGAGCTGGGTGGCGATGCGGAAGGCCGCGCCGGCGGTGCGCTTGCCGACCCGGGTCTGGAGCATCCACAGCTGGCCGCGCTCGATGGTGAACTCGATGTCGCAGAGGTCCTTGTAGTGGGTCTCCAGCGTCTCCATGATCTGCATCAGCTGGTCGTAGGACTTCTTGTCGATCTGCTCCAGATCGGCGAGCGGGACGGTGTTGCGGATGCCCGCGACGACGTCCTCGCCCTGGGCGTTCTGCAGGTAGTCGCCGTAGACGCCCTGGTGGCCGCTGGCGGGGTCGCGGGTGAAGGCGACGCCGGTGCCCGAGTCGGGGCCGAGGTTGCCGAAGACCATGGAGCAGACGTTGACGGCGGTGCCGAGGTCGTGCGGGATGCGCTCCTGGCGGCGGTAGAGCTTGGCGCGGTCGCCGTTCCAGGAGTCGAAGACCGCCTTGATGGCGAGGTCCATCTGCTCGCGCGGGTCCTGGGGGAAGTCGCGGCCGGTCGCGGTCTTGACGATCTGCTTGAACTTCTCGACCAGGTTCTTCAGGTCGGCCGCGTCCAGGTCGGTGTCGACGGTGACGCCCTTGGCCTCCTTGGCGGCGTCGAGCGCCTCCTCGAAGTGCTCGCCGTCGACGCCGAGGACGGTCTTGCCGAACATCTGGATCAGGCGGCGGTACGAGTCCCACGCGAAGCGCTCGTCACCGGCCTGGGAGGCGAGGCCGGTCACCGAGGTGTCGGAGAGGCCGATGTTGAGGACGGTGTCCATCATGCCGGGCATGGAGAACTTGGCGCCGGAACGGACGGAGACCAGGAGCGGGTCGTCGGACTGGCCGAGCTTCTTGCCCATCTTCTGCTCGAGGGCGTCCAGGTGGGCGCTGACCTCGTCGCGCAGCGCGGCGGGTTCCTCGCCGCTGTCCAGGTAGACCTTGCAGGCCTCGGTGGTGATGGTGAAGCCGGGAGGGACCGGCAGACCCAGGTTGGTCATCTCGGCGAGGTTGGCTCCCTTGCCGCCGAGAAGGTCCTTGAGGTCGCGGTTCCCCTCGGTGAAGTCGTAGACGAACTTCTGATCTTTGATTTCCGACACGGGTCTCGACTCCTCGACGACTCGGTGGCTGCCCTGACGGCGAGGAACATACCCAGATCGAAGGCGTCTGGGTACGTCCACTTGGCCGTCATATGGCTGTAACCACCCGTGCGCCCATGGATCGAAAGTAACTAATGGGTAGCCCAAACGCCCGCCCACCCTTCACTACCCGAACCCGAACAGCCTCGGTTCGGCTTGATTGCGCTCGGATGAGCGATCATCGATACATTTGCGTTCAAGTCTTGAACGAACAAAGGGTGGCACCCAGTGCCACCCTTTGGAAGTCTTACCCGTGATGTGAGCGCTCATATGAGCGCAACCCCTCCCATGCGTGGCGTATCTCACGCTCGGATGGGAGGGGGTTTCTCACCCTCCGGACGTGTCCAGCTCCGCTTCTTCGCTCACCCAGGCGCAGTCGTAGGGATCCTTCAGCCACCCGTCGGGCAGGACAACCCGGTTGTTTCCGGACGTCCGGCCCCGCGGGCCGTCCGCGCCCACGGGCCAGGGCTGGTCCAGATCAAGCTCGCTCAGATGAGCGTCCAGTTCGGCCAGGGACGAGGTGACCGCGAGCTTCTTGCGCATCTCGGACCCCACCGAGAAGCCCTTGAGGTACCAGGCCACGTGCTTACGGAAGTCGATCACCCCGCGCGCCTCGTCGCCGATCCACTCCCCCAGCAGCGTCGCGTGCCGGATCATCACGGCCGCCACCTCGCGCAGCGAGGGCGCGAACGTCTCCTGCGGCGGGCCCTCGAAGGCCGCGACCAGGTCGTGGAACAGCCACGGCCGGCCCAGGCACCCGCGGCCGACGACCACGCCGTCGCAGCCGGTCTCGCGCACCATCCGCAGCGCGTCCTCGGCGCACCAGATGTCGCCGTTGCCGAGCACCGGGATCTCGGGCACGTGCTCCTTCAGCCGGGCGATCGCCTCCCAGTCGGCGGTGCCGCCGTAGTGCTGGGCCGTGGTGCGCCCGTGCAGGGCGATCGCGGTGACGCCCTCCTCGACGGCTATCCGGCCCGCGTCCAGGTAGGTCAGGTGGTCGTCGTCGATGCCCTTGCGCATCTTCATGGTGACCGGCAGGTCCCCTGCCCCGCCGACGGCCTCCTTGAGGATCGCCCGCAGCAGGTTCCGCTTGTACGGCAGCGCCGAGCCGCCGCCCTTGCGGGTGACCTTGGGGACGGGGCAGCCGAAGTTGAGGTCGATGTGGTCGGCGAGGTCCTCCTCGACGATCATCCGGACGGCCTTGCCCACGGTCACCGGATCCACCCCGTACAGCTGAACGGACCGCGGCTTCTCGGTCTCGTCGAAGTGGATCAGCTGCATGGTCTTCTCGTTGCGCTCGACCAGCGCCCGCGTCGTGATCATCTCGCTCACGTACAGGCCCTTGCCGTCGCTGAACTCGCGGCACAGGGTGCGGAACGGAGCATTCGTGATGCCGGCCATCGGCGCGAGCACCACCGGCGGCTGCACGGTGTGCGGGCCGATCGCGAGGGCGGGAGGCAGCGTGGTCATCCCCCCATTGTCGCGCATGCCGCCGCGCGCCATTGTTCGTAAGCTCGGCGCCATGACCGAGCTGAGCCACCGGCGGCGCATGGTCGTGCTGGCGATCTGCTGTCTGAGCCTGCTGATCGTCAGCCTCGACAACACCGTCCTCAACGTCGCCCTGCCCCAGATGCGGCGCGAGCTGCAGGGGTCCGTGGCGGGCATGCAGTGGACCATCGACGCGTACACCCTGGTCATGGCCACCCTGCTGATGCTGGCCGGAGCCACCGGGGACCGGATCGGCCGCCGCAAGGTGTTCGTGACCGGCCTGGGCATGTTCCTGCTGGGTTCGCTGCTGTGCTCGCTCGCGCCGAGCCTGGGCTGGCTGATCGCCTTCCGCGCGGTCCAGGCCGTCGGCGCGGCGATGCTCAACCCCGTCGCGATGTCCATCATCGCCAACACCTTCACCGATCCGGCCGAACGGGCCCGGGCGATCGGCGTCTGGGGCGGTGTGGCCGGCATCTCCATGGCGGCCGGCCCGCTGGTGGGCGGTGTCCTGGTGGACTCGGTGGGCTGGCGGTCCATCTTCTGGCTCAACCTGCCGATCGGAATCGTCGCTCTCGTCCTGACGCTGCGGTTCATCCCCGAGTCCCGGGCGCCGCGGCCGCGCCGTCCCGACCCGGTGGGCCAGCTGCTGATCATGGCCCTGCTGGGCTCGCTGACGTACGGGATCATCGAGGCGCCCGAGGCCGGGCTGCGCTCCGGGCTCGTGCTGGGCTGCGCGGCCGTCGCCGTGGCGGCGTTCGCCGGACTCCTGGTCTACGAGCCGCGGCGCGCGGAGCCGCTGATCGACCCGCGGTTCTTCCGCAGCGCGCCGTTCAGCGGCGCGGTCGTGATCGCCGTCAGCGCGTTCGCCGCGCTGTCGGGGTTCTTGTTCCTGACCACGCTCTACCTCCAGGACGTGCGCGGGCTCGACGCCCTGCACGCCGGGCTGTGGATGCTGCCGCTGGCGCTGATGACGTGCCTGATCGCCCCGCTGTCGGGGCGGCTGGTGGGCAGCCGGGGGCCGCGGCTGCCACTGGTGGTCGCGGGCATCGGGATGGGCACCGGCTCGCTGCTGTTCGCCGCGTTCGGCGCGGAGCGGTACGACGGGCTGATGCTGCTGGCCTACGTGCTCTTCGGCGTGGGCTTCGGCATGGTCAACTCGCCGATCACCAACACGGCCGTCTCCGGCATGCCGCGCGCCCAGGCCGGGGTGGCAGCGGCGGTGGCCGCCACCAGTCGGCAGACGGGCGGCACCCTGGGCGTCGCGGTGATCGGCGCGGTGCTGGCGGCGGGGCTGGCCGGGGCGGGGAGCGCGCACGCTGCCGCCTCGGGCTTCCCGGCGGCCGGCTTCGCCGACGCGGCCCGGCCGGCCTGGTGGGTGATCACCTGCTGCGGGCTGATCGTGCTGGTGGTGGGCATCGTCTCCAGCGGCCCGTGGGCCCGGCGGACCGCCGAGGAGACGGCCAAGGCCCTGGAGGTGCCGCCGCCACCGCCGGAACCGGCGCCGGCCGGCGCTCCTCCGCACGCCTGACGGGGAGGCGGACGGCTCCCGCTCGTACGCCGCGGCACTGAGTGCCGCGGCGATTTTTCGTTGCCCGCGCGGCCGCCTTTCGTCATGACGAGTGACAGATATTGAAATCTGTCAGCCGTCATGCCAATCTCGATGGCATGACGACGAACGCATCCCCCCAGAACCCCTCCGCCCCCGCCGCCCCCGCCGACACCTCGAACCTGTCCGAGCGGTCCGAGCGGTCCAACGCCTCGGGCGGCCATGGCCGCCCCGCGCGCGCCCTCGGGCGCACCGGACCGGTCGTCTCCCCGATCGGCCTGGGCTGCATGGGCATGTCCGCCCTCTACGGCGCAGCGGACCGCGCCGAGTCGATCGCGACCATCCACGCGGCCCTCGACGCGGGTGTCACCCTCCTGGACACGGGCGACTTCTACGGCATGGGGCACAACGAAATGCTGATCGAAGAAGCCCTGCGCACGGCCCCCGCCGAGGCCCGGGAGCGGGCGCTGACGAGCGTGAAGTTCGGCGCGCTGCGCACCGTGGAGGGCGGCTTCACCGGGTACGACGGCCGTCCCGAGGCCGTCAAGAACTTCCTGGCCTACTCGCTCCAGCGCCTCGGCCGGGACCACATCGACATCTACCGGATCGCGCGGGTGGACCCGGACGTCCCGATCGAGGAGACCGTCGGCGCCATCGCCGAGGCGGTCCAGGCCGGTCACGTCCGGCACATCGGGCTCTCCGAGGTCGGCGCCCGGACGATGCGCCGGGCCGCGGCGGTCGCCCCCATCTCGGACCTCCAGATCGAGTACTCGCTGATATCCCGCGGCATCGAGCGGGAGATCCTGCCCACCGCCCGCGAGCTGGGCATCGGCGTCACCGCGTACGGCGTGCTCTCCCGCGGCCTGATCAGCGGGCACTTCACCCGGGACCGGCAGCTGTCCCCGGGCGACTTCCGCGGCATGAGCCCGCGCTTCCAGGGGGAGAACCTCAGCCGCAACCTCGACCTGGTGGAGGCCCTGCGCAAGGTGGCCGAGGCGAAGGGCGTCTCGGTCGCGCAGATAGCCATCGCCTGGGTGCTCGCGCGCGGCGAGGACGTCGTGCCGCTGGTCGGCGCCCGCCGCCGGGACCGGCTGGCCGAGGCCCTGGGCGCGCTGGAGGTCACCCTGGACGCCGCCGACCTGGCCGCCGTGGAGGAGGCCGTCCCGGCGGGCGCCGCGGCCGGCGAGCGCTACCCGCAGGCGCAGATGGCCCACCTGGACAGTGAGCACTGAGCTGGCGGTACGGTCGTAGACATGCCACCCGCTGCCGCCGAGCCCCTGACCCCCGAGCGCATCCTCGAAACCACCGAGGAGGTGCTGCGCCGCTACGGGCCGACGAAGGCCACGGTGGTGGACGTGGCGCGGGCCCTCGGGGTCAGCCACGGCAGTGTCTACCGGCACTTCCCCTCCAAGGCCGCGCTGCGTGAGGCGGTCACCGAGCGCTGGCTCGCCCGGACGGAGGTGCGGCTGAGGGAGATCACCGCGGCCGGCGACCGGCCGGCGCCGGACCGGCTGGAGGCCTGGCTGGAAGCGCTGTTCGACGCCAAGCGGCACAAGGCGGGGGACGATCCCGAACTGTTCGCCACCTACACCGTGCTGCTGGCCGAGAACAGCGGTGTGGTCGAGACGCATCTGGCGGAGCTGGTCGCCCAGCTGGGCGAGATCATCGACGAAGGAGTGAGCGAGGGCAGCCTCGCCGCCACCGACGTCCCGGCCGCCGCGCGTGCCGTGTTCGACGCCACCGGACGGTTCCACGACCCGCAGTACGCGGCGGAGTGGCAGTCCCCCACCATCGGCGCGGAGTTCGCGGCGGTGACGGCCCTGGTGGTCCGGGGACTCCGCCCCTGAACCGCCCCTGACCGGCGCGGGACCGGAGTACGTAGCTCCGGACGTCTTGGGGATCATTCGAGCCGGGCCGGTGTCCTGGTGAGCGGGTCCGGGCCGGCCTACGCGCGGGAGGCCGTGGTCGGGAGCCGCGTCCGGAGCCGCGTCCGGGGCTGCGGCCGGGGCTGCGGCCTGAGCTCAAGGCGCGGTGGCCTGGTCGTCTGCGGCGAGCCGAAAGGCCGGTGGCCGGTACGCGCGTGGTGCGTACCGGCCACCGGCCTCGGTCGGGCTGCCGCCCTTCGTGGAGTGCTCAGCAGCCGAGCAGACGGGCGCCGAGGTAGGCCTGGATCTGGTCCAGGGAGACACGCTCCTGCTTCATGGTGTCGCGCTCGCGCACGGTCACCGCGTTGTCGTCCAGGGTGTCGAAGTCGACGGTGACGCAGAACGGCGTGCCGATCTCGTCCTGGCGGCGGTAGCGGCGGCCGATGGCGCCCGCGTCGTCGAACTCGATGTTCCAGTTCTTGCGCAGGTCGGCCGCGAGGCCCTTGGCCTTCGGGGACAGCTGCGCGTTGCGGGACAGCGGCAGGACGGCGACCTTGACCGGGGCCAGGCGGTGGTCGAGGCGCATCACGGTGCGCTTCTCCATGACGCCCTTGGCGTTGGGGGCCTCGTCCTCGACGTACGCGTCGAGCATGAAGGCGAGCATGGCGCGGTTGACGCCGGCCGCCGGCTCGATGACGTACGGCACGTAGCGCTCGCCGGCCTCCTGGTCGAAGAACGACAGGTCCTGGCCGGAGGCCTCGGAGTGGGCCTTGAGGTCGAAGTCGGTGCGGTTGGCCACGCCCTCGAGCTCGGAGAACTCACTGCCGCCGAAGTTGAAGCGGTACTCGATGTCGGCGGTGCGCTTCGAGTAGTGGGAGAGCTTCTCCTTCGGGTGCTCGTACCAGCGGATGTTCTCCTCGCGGATGCCGAGGTCGCGGTACCAGTTCCAGCGCTCGGCCATCCAGTACTCGTGCCACTGCTCGTCCTCGCCCGGCTTGACGAAGAACTCCATCTCCATCTGCTCGAACTCGCGGGTCCGGAAGATGAAGTTGCCCGGAGTGATCTCGTTCCGGAAGGACTTGCCCATCTGCGCGATGCCGAACGGCGGCTTCTTGCGCGAGGTCTGCTGCACCTGGGCGAAGTTGGTGAAGATGCCCTGGGCGGTCTCAGGGCGCAGGTACGCCTTGGAGCCGGTGTCCTGGGTCGGGCCGAGGTGGGTCTCCAGCATGCCGGAGAACTGCTTGGGCTCGGTGAACTGGCCCTTGGTGCCGCAGTTGGGGCAGTTGATGTCGGCCAGGCCGTTCGCGGGGAGGCGGCCGTGCTTGGCCTCGTAGGCCTCCTCCAGGTGGTCGGCGCGGTGGCGCTTGTGGCAGGAGGTGCACTCGGTCAGCGGGTCCGAGAACGTGGCCACGTGGCCGGAGGCGACCCAGACCTCGGGGGCGAGGATCACGGAGGAGTCGATACCGACGACGTCCTCACGGGAGGTGACCATCGCGCGCCACCACTGGCGCTTGATGTTCTCCTTCAGCTCGACACCCAGCGGCCCGTAGTCCCAGGCGGCACGCTGTCCGCCGTAGATCTCGCTGCACGGGTAGACGAAGCCACGGCGCTTGCTGAGGCTGACGATGGTGTCGATCTTGTCGGCGGCCACGATGCTCTCTTCATTACGAGGACGAACGCGAATGCTTCAGGTTACCGGCGCCCGCCCCTCCCCTTTCAAATCGGGACCCCCTTCCCGGCCCCTCCCGCAGGCCCTCCACCAGGGTTTTTGACAACCGTTTCCACATTTGATGAAAATGGATGTCATGAACGTACGACGCCTCATACCCACCGCCGCCCTCACCGCCGCCGCAGCCCTCGGCGCCACCGCCCTGACCGGCTGCTCCGGCTCGGGCACCGGCAGCGGCGGCGCGGACGGCAAGCTCGCCGTGACGGCGTCGTTCTACCCCCTGCAGTTCCTCGCCGAGCAGATCGGCAAGGACCACGTGAGCGTCACCGCCCTGACCAAGCCGGGCGTGGAGCCGCACGACCTGGAGATCACCCCGAAGCAGACCGCCCAGCTCGGCGAGTCCGACGTGGTGCTCTACCTCAAGACCCTCCAGCCGGCCGTCGACAAGGCCGTCGCCCAGGCCGGCGTCAAGAACACCGTCGACGCCGCCACCCTCACCGAGCTGGAGTCCCACGGCGCCTCCGGGCACGACCACGCGCACGAGGGCGAGGCGGAAGCCGGCCACGACCACGCCCACGGCACCGAGGGCGAGTCCTCCACCGACCCCCACGTCTGGCTCGACCCGGTCAAGTACGCCGAGATCGCCCGAGGCGTCGGCAAGGCCTTCGAGAAGGCCGACCCCGGGCACGCGGCCGACTACAGGAAGAACACCGACGAGCTCGTCGCGAAGCTGGGCGCTCTGGACACCGAGTTCAAGGACGGCCTGAAGAACACGGCGTCGAAGACCTTCATCACCACCCACGCCGCCTTCGGCTACCTCGCCGAGCGCTACGGCCTGGACCAGGAGGGCATCTCCGGCGTCGACCCCGAGTCCGAGCCGAGCCCGGCGCGGATGAAGGAGCTCCAGGCCCTCGCCGGCAAGGAGCACGTCACCACCGTCTTCTTCGAGACCCTGGCCAGCGACAAGACCGCCAAGAGCCTCGCCGCCGACACCGGGCTCAGGACCGACGTCCTGGACCCGCTGGAGGGAATCACCGACAAGTCCCAGGGCGCTGACTACTTCGCCGTCATGCGGTCCAACCTGACCAACCTCCAGAAAGCACTCGGTAGCAAGTAATGGCAACGGAGGCCGCCATGCCCACGGAGGCGCGCGCCACGCAGTCCACCGCTCACCCGCCGCTGGACCAGCCCGTCATATCCCTGCGCGGGGCCACCGCCTCGCTCGGCTCGCGCCCCGTGCTGCGCGGCATCGACCTCACCGTCCGGCGCGGTGAGGTCGTCGCGCTGCTCGGCGCCAACGGCTCCGGCAAGTCCACCGCCGTCCGGTCGGTGGTCGGCCAGGTGCCGCTGAGCAGCGGCGAGCTGACCCTCTTCGGGACCGACCTCAAGCGCTTCCGGGACTGGTCGCGCATCGGGTACGTGCCCCAGCGCACCACCGCCGCCAGCGGCGTCCCGGCCACCGTCCGCGAGGTCGTCTCCTCCGGCCGGCTGGCCCGTACCCGCTTCGGCCTGCTGCGCAAGGCCGACAAGGCCGCCGTGGCGGCCGCCCTGGCCGCCGTCGGCATGGACGCCCACGCGGACGCCCCCGTGTCCGCCCTCTCCGGCGGCCAGCACCAGCGGGTGCTGATCGCCCGCGCCCTGGCCGTCGAGCCCGAGCTGCTGATCATGGACGAGCCGATGGCCGGGGTGGACCTGGCCAACCAGGAGGTCCTCGCCGACACCCTGCGCGGGCAGGTCGCCGCCGGCGTCACCGTCCTGCTGGTGCTGCACGAGCTGGGCCCCCTGGAGCCGCTGATCGACCGCGCCGTGGTCCTGCGCGACGGCTGCGTCGTGCACGACGGCCCGCCGCCGGAGGCCGTCGGGCAGCACGCCCTGCCCGGCCACGACCACGTACACCCCCACGCGGCGCACGACGCCGAGCCCCTGCGGACGGGACTGCTGAGCTGATGGACCTCCTGAACTACGCCTTCATGCAGCGGGCGCTGATCGCCGCCGTCCTGGTCGGCATCACGGCGCCCGCCATCGGCACGTACCTCGTCCAGCGCCGCCAGGCCGTCATGGGCGACGGCATCGGCCACGTGGCCATGACCGGTGTCGCGCTGGGCTTCCTGATGAACACCAGCCCCGTCTGGACGGCCACCCTGGTGGCCGTGGCGGGCGCGGTCGGCATGGAGCTGATCCGCTCCCGCGGCCGCACCAGCGGCGACATCGCGCTGGCGATGCTGTTCTACGGCGGTCTGGCCGGCGGCGTCATGATCATCAACCTGGCGCCGGGCGGCTCCACCGCCAACCTGACCAGTTACCTTTTCGGCTCGATCACCACCGTCTCGGCCGCGGACGTCACCGCCGTGGTGATCCTCGCCGCCTTCGTCACCGCCGTCACCCTGGGCCTGCGCCGGCAGCTGTTCGCCGTCTGCCAGGACGAGGAGTTCGCCCGGGTCACCGGCCTGCCGGTGCGCGCCCTGAACCTGCTGCTCGCGGTGACCGCCGCGGTCACCGTCACCGTGGCCATGCGCATCGTGGGCCTGCTGCTGGTCAGCGCCATGATGGTGATCCCGGTCGCGGCCGCCCAGCGCGTCACCCGCGGATTCACCGCGACCCTTTCGGTGGCCATGGCCATCGGCGTGCTGGTGTCGCTGAGCGGCACGGTCACCACGTACTACCTCGACGCCCCCTCCGGCGGCACCATCGTGCTGCTCGCCATCGCCGTGTTCGTGACGACGACCGCGCTGTCCGCGCCGTTGGCCAAAAGGCGTGCCAACGCGGCCCGGTCCGCCGAAGCAGTCTGCACGCGCGACGATGTGAAGGTGTAGCGGCCTGGCACAATGGCCCCGAGGCCCTGCTCGGGACCCGATACGAGGAGGAAACGGTGGCGACTGCGCCTGGCGAGACGAATACCGCGCCAGTACGAGGACGATCCACCCGGCAGCGCGCCGCCGTGGCGGCCGCCCTGGACGAGGTGGACGAGTTCCGCAGCGCCCAGGAGCTGCACGACATGCTCAAGCACCGTGGCGCCTCGGTGGGCCTGACCACCGTGTACCGCACCCTCCAGTCCCTCGCCGACGCCGGCGAGGTGGACGTGCTGCGCACCAGCGACGGCGAGTCCGTCTACCGCCGCTGCTCCTCCGGCGAGCACCACCACCACCTGGTCTGCCGCAAGTGCGGCAAGGCCGTCGAGGTGGAGGGTCCGGCGGTGGAGAAGTGGGCCGACGCGATCGCCGCGGAGCACGGCTTCGTCAACGTCGCGCACACCGTGGAGATCTTCGGCACCTGCGCGGACTGCGCGGCCGCCCTCTCCTAGATCCGCCGCAGGTTCGCGTCCAGGAGCTCCCGCAGCCGGTCGGCGTCCTCGGGGGCCCGCAGGCCCCGCTTGGGGAGGATCGTCATGGACGCCGCGCGCTTGTCGAGGTCGAGCGTGAGGAAGAGCTCGTCCGTCTCGGCGTAGGCGGGCTGTGCGGTCCATTCCATGCGGGTGGCGTACTGCTGCGTGAGCACCGTGATCCCGGAGCCGTCGACGACGGTCCGGGTCCGCCCGGCCTTCGCCAGCATCCCGGCGAAGGCACGCGCCTGGAGCCGGGGGCCGATGAGCATGAGTGCGCACAGCAGCAGGCCCAGGGCGAGGAACAGCACCGACTTCGCCGTGGTCCGCCCGGCCAGCAGCGCGCCGCCGCCGATCAGGACCGAGGAGCCGCCGAGCAGCGGCAACAGCCACCGCTCCCGGCGCAGGGCGGGCGTCGCCCGGGCCCGGACCCGGATGGCCCGGGCGAGATCGGCCGTGGTGACCTCGTAGACGAGCTCGACGCCGTCCCCGGTCCCCGCGCCGGCCGCCGCGGCCGGCTCCGTTTCATTCATGTGCATGACAGCGGAGCCTAGTGCCGCGGCGGGACCGGGTCGATCGCCTTCCGTCAGCCCTCGGAGCCGCCCGGCTCCACCTGGTTGGGGACGGCCCCGCCGAACCGGCGGTCGCGCTGGGCGTACTCCAGGCAGGCCCGCCACAGGTCGCGCCGGTCGAAGTCCGGCCACAGCACGTCCTGGAAGACCAGCTCGGCGTACGCGCTCTGCCAGATCAGGTAGTTCGAGGTGCGCTGCTCGCCGCTCGGGCGCAGGAACAGGTCCACGTCGGGCATGTCCGGGTAGTACAGGTACTTCGCGAGGGTCTTCTCGTTGACCTTCGACGGGTCCAGCCGGCCGGCCCTGACGTCCTCGGCGAGGGCCTGGGCGGCGTCGGCGATCTCGGCCCGGCCGCCGTAGTTCATGCAGAAGTACAGCGTCAGCTTGTCGTTGCCCTTGGTCTGCTCCTGGGCGATCTGGAGCTCCTTGGCCACCGACTTCCACAGCTTGGGCATGCGGCCGACCCAGCGCACCCGGATGCCGAGCTCGTCGAGCTGGTCGCGGGTCTTGCGGATGAAGTCGCGGTTGAAGTTCATCAGGAAGCGCACCTCGTCGGGCGAACGCTTCCAGTTCTCGGTGGAGAAGGCGTACAGCGAGATGTTGCCGACGCCCATCTCGATGGCGCCCTGGAGGACGTCGAGCACCCGCTCGGCGCCGACCTTGTGGCCCTCGGTGCGGGGCAGGCCGCGCTCCTTGGCCCAGCGGCCGTTGCCGTCCATCACGATCGCGACGTGCTCCGGCACCAGCTCACCCGGGATCTTCGGCGGCCGGGCACCGGACGGATGCGGCTCGGGGAGCTTGTACTCGCGGCGGGAGCGTCCCAGGAATCCGCGTACTGCCATGGCGCTTTCAGTCTCCGATCTCGGTCACTTCTCGACGTAACGCAAGGAGCGCAGCCCGCGCTCCAGATGCCAGTGCAGATAGGCGGAGACGAGTCCGCTCCCCTCGCGCACGTACCGCGGCTCCGCCGCGTCGGCGGTCGCCCAGTCCCCTGTCAGCAGGGCGCTGAGCAGCCCGATGGCCTCACGTGATGGTACGACGCTGCCGGGAACGCGGCAGTCGCCGCAGACGACCCCGCCCGCGCCGACGGAGAAGTGCCGGTTGGGGCCGTGGATGCCGCACCGGGCGCAGTCCTGGAAGCTGGGCGCGTAGCCGTTGACGGCGAGGGAGCGCAGCAGGAACGCGTCGAGGACGAGGCCCGGCGCGTGCTCGCCCCGGGCGAGGGTCCGCAGGGCCCCGACCAGCAGCAGGTACTGCTGGACGGCGGGCTCGCCCTCCTGGTCGGTGAACCGCTCGGCGGTCTCCAGCATCGCGGTGCCGGCGGTGTAGCGGGCGTAGTCGGTGACGATCGTGTTGCCGTACGCGGCGATGGTCTCGGTCTGCGTGCACAGCGGGAGGGTGCGTCCGACGAGGTCGCTGCCGCGGGCGAAGAACTGGACGTCGACGTGGGAGAAAGGTTCCAGCCGGGCACCGAACTTGGACTTGGTCCGCCGTACGCCGCGCGCCACCGCCCTCACCCGTCCGTGTCCCCGGGTCAGCAGGGTGATGATGCGGTCCGCCTCACCCAGCTTCTGGGTGCGCAGCACGATGCCGTCGTCGCGGAACAGACTCATGCGGCCATTCTCCCGTACCCGGTCGCGCGGCGACCCCGGCCGGGGGGGATCCGGCCGGGGTGCCCCTTGGGAGGGTCAGGGGGCGGGGGCCACGGCTGTCTCGTCGGTGGCCCCGGCCTTGTCGGTCGCGACCTTGTCGGTCGCGGCCTTGTCGGACGCTGCTTCGGGCTCGGTCCCGGCGCTGCCGGTCGCTGTCTCGGCGGTCGCGGCCTCGGGCTCGGTCCCGGCGCTGCCGGTCGCGGCCTCGGCAATCGCGGCCTTCGGGCCGTGGGCGTCGTCGCGGGCCGGGCCGTTGAAGATCAGGTTCAGCACGATCGCGGCCGTGGCGCCGAGCGTGACACCGCTGTTGAGGAGCGAGGACAGGTCGGTGCCCATGTGCTCCTTGAAGAGCACCGGAACGGTCGCCGGGAGCAGGGCGAAGGCCAGCGAGACACCCACGACCAGCGCGTTCTTCTCCTCCTTGAGGTCGACCCGGGCCAGCGTCTGGATGCCCGCCAGGGCGACCATCCCGAACATGACGGTGGCGGCGCCGCCCAGGACCCCGTGCGGGACGGCCGCGACGACGGCGGCCGCCTTCGGCAGCAGGCCCAGCACGATCATGAACACACCGGCGGCGACGACCACGAACCGGCTCTTGACCTTCGTCATCCGCACCAGGCCCACGTTCTCGGCGAACGCCACGTACGGGAAGGAGTTGAGCACTCCGCCCAGCGCGGTCGCCGCGCCGTCGGCGCGCAGGGCGCGGGCCACGGTCTCGCTGTCGACCTCCTTGCCGACGATGTCGCCGACGGCGTAGGTGTCACCGGTCGTCTCGACCATGGTGATCAGCATGACGATGAGCATCAGCAGGATCGGGAACCACGCGAACTTCGGGGCGCCGAAGTGGAACGGCGTGGTGATGCCGACCCAGTCGGCGTCACCCACCCCGGCGAAGTGCGCGTCGCCGAACAGGAAGGCGACGGTGGTGCCGCCGACCAGGCCGAGCAGGATGGCGATGCTGGAGAGGAAGGGCCGGCCGAGCCGCATCAGCACGAGGATGAAGAGCATCGTGCCGCCGGCGTAGGCGAAGTTCTTCGGGTCCCCGAAGTCGGGGGTGCCGAGGCCGCCCGCCGCGTCGTTCAGGCCGACCGGGATCAGGACGATGCCGAGCACGGTGATCACGGTGCCGGTCACGACCGGCGGGAACAGCCGCATGACCGCCCGGAAGGCCTTGGCGGGCAGCCAGGCGAAGGCGAACGTGGCGATGCCGGCCGTGATCACGGCGCCGTAGATCGCCAGCAGGGCGGCGGTGCCACCGCCGGCGCCCAGGCCGATGGCGATCATCGGGGAGACAGCGGTGAAGGTGACGCCCTGGATCAGCGGCAGCCGCGCGCCGATCCGGCCGACGCCGAGCGCCTGGACGATCGAGGCGATACCGCAGGTGAAGAGGTCCGCGTTGATCAGGTAGACCAGCTGTTCGGGGCTGAGCTTCAGTGCGTTGCCGACGATGATGGGGACGATCACGGCGCCGGCGTAGAAGGCCAGGACGTGCTGGAAGCCGTACAGCGCGAGCTTGGGGAGGGGGAGCACCTCGTCGACCGGGTGCGTGCTCTGCTCTCCGTCGGTGGAGAGCCGGGCGGCGACACGTGCCATCTCTGCCTTGCCCTTCAGGGGAGGTAGGTAAATGAGAGGAGACCTGGTTATCCCTGGGCGGGCGCGGTTCGTGGTGCGGGGGGCCGCCAGGGTTTCAGTGCGTTCACGTGGATCGAAGCCCCGCTGTGTTACAGCCGGCGTCTCGTCGTGTGACCGAAATTGAACGCCTGTGGGCGGCCTCACAGATACCGTCGACTTCTACAAAATGTAGAGAGCGACGTCCGCCGATTCTGTGGGTTCCTCCAGTGGCAGACAACCCTGGGGTGGGATAAGCGAAGCCGCCCCGGAGGCACCGGAGCGGCTTCCCGACGGGCGGACGGCGCTACGACGAGCTGCGCACGGCCGCCAGCAGGCGCGAGATCTCGTCGGCGTCCAGCCGCAGCGCGGCGCCCACCGTGGCCAGAACCTCACGCTCGGCGGGCGTGTACGGGCCGTCGGCGAGGGCGATCCGGGCGCCCTGGAGCAGCAGCGACTCGCGGCCGGCCGGGGCCAGGTGCGGGGACAGCGGCTCCAGCGCCTCGTGGAGTTCGATGGACAGGGCGGCCCCGCAGCACTCCGGCCCGTCGTAGAGGCCCGGCAGCCGGCCCTCCTCCAGGCCGAGCGCCTCGACCAGGGTCTCCAGCTGCTCCTCCGTGCAGTCCTGGAAGCCGGCGTTCCGTACGGCGCCCACCGCGGCCTCCAGCGCCGGGCGCGCGGCCGTGCCGCCGCCGGCGGCGAGCACGGCGAGGGCGACGGTGTGGACGGCGTCGCGCAGCATCGCCGTGAAGCGGGTCGTGGTCGGGTGGTCCAGCACGTCGGTGTCGAACCGGTCGCGGCAGCCCGCGCACTCGACCACCGGGCCGACCTCGCCGCGCGGCATCAGCGGCACCCCGAGGAGGGTGAACCGGCGGCGGCCCGTGCGGCGGCGGTAGTTGCGGTCGCCCCCGCAGGCCGGGCAGAAGAACTCGCCGTCCCCGACGGTGTTCCAGGTGGTACGGATGCCCCAGACCGCGATCTTCCGGCTGGTCCCACCCCGAGCTGGCAGCACGTCGACCTCCGCCTCCGTAACTTCCCGGCGACTTCGCCGGGTTGTTGGCGTGATGTTAGCCACATCGATGAGGATGCGTCAGTCGTGTGACAAGACAACATGGCCCGGCGCGCGCACTTGGCCGAAGTGCGCCCCCGGTGCCCCTCGCGCTCCCCTTACGCTTCGCCGCGTGCACACCCCGTCCTGTCTGGTCACCGGCGCCGCGAGCGGGCTCGGCCGCGCCACCGCCGACCGTTTCGCCCGTGCCGGAGCCCACGTCCCCGCGGCCGACATCGACGGCCCCCGCCTGCGGGCCCCGCTACGGAACCGGCCGCGGAGGTCCTCGACCGCACCTGCGTCACCGCCGGCGTCGCCGTGGCGGACGCCGGGGCACTCCCTCTTTCGGATGTACGCGAGACCACCCCTGACCCGCCTCCGACGCGCCGGACGGGCGGCCGGCCACCCGCCGGGACGCGCGGACCCCGCGCCTCCCGGGGAGGAGGAGGCGCGGGGTCCGGGTACGGCTCGGTGCCAGGGCCTCCGCGTACGGCGTCGGCGTCGGCGTAACGGCGTCAGCGGCCCGCGCGGTTGACGGCCGAGATGACGGCCTTCAGGGAGGCGCGGGTGGTGTTGGCGTCGATGCCGATGCCCCACAGGACCCGGCCGTCGATGGCGCACTCGATGTACGAGGCGGCCTGCGCGGAGGCGCCCTCGCTCATGGTGTGCTCCTGGTAGTCCAGCAGCCGGGCGTCCACGCCGATGCCGGCCAGCGCGTCGAAGAACGCCGAGATCGGACCGTTGCCGGTACCGCTGAGGACCGTCTCCGAGCCGTCCACGACCGCCTCGACGGTGAGCGTGTCCGTGCCGTCCTTGTCGGTGGCCGTGGAGCCCGACAGCAGCTGGATGCGGCCCCAGGGGTTCTCGGGGTTGGGCAGGTACTCGTCCCGGAAGACGTTCCAGATGTCCTTCGGCGTGACCTCGCCGCCCTCGGCGTCGGTCTTGGCCTGGATGATCCGCGAGAACTCGATCTGCATCCGGCGGGGCAGGTCCAGCTTGTGGTCGTTCTTCAGGACGTAGGCGATACCGCCCTTGCCGGACTGCGAGTTGACGCGGATGACGGCCTCGTAGGAGCGGCCGACGTCCTTGGGGTCGATGGGCAGGTACGGAACGGCCCACTCGATCTCGTCCACCGTCCTGCCCTGGGCGGCCGCGTCGGCCTCCATGGCGTCGAAGCCCTTCTTGATGGCGTCCTGGTGGGAGCCGGAGAAGGCGGTGTAGACCAGGTCGCCCGCGTAGGGGTGGCGCGGGTGGACCTCCATCTGGTTGCAGTACTCGCTGGTGCGGCGGATCTCGTCGATCTGCGAGAAGTCGATCTGCGGGTCCACGCCCTGCGAGAACAGGTTCATGCCCAGCGTGACCAGGTCGACGTTGCCGGTGCGCTCGCCCTGGCCGAACAGGCAGCCCTCGATGCGGTCGGCGCCGGCCATGACCGCGAGCTCGGCGGCGGCCACGGCGGTGCCGCGGTCGTTGTGGGGGTGGGCGGACAGGCAGATGAACTCGCGGCGGGTCAGGTTCCGGGACATCCACTCGAACCGGTCCGCGTGCGTGGACGGCGTCGAACGCTCCACGGTGGCGGGCAGGTTGAGGATGATCTCGCGGCCGGCCTCGGGCTGCCAGACGTCGCAGACCGCCTCGCAGACCTCCAGGGCGAAGTCCAGCTCGGTGTCGGTGAAGATCTCCGGGCTGTACTGGTAGCCGAAGACGGTCTCGTCGCCCAGGATCTTGTCGGCGTACTCCATGACCAGGCGGGTGCCGTCGACCGCGATCTGCTTGATCTGCTCCTTGGAGCCGCGGAAGACGACCCGGCGGAAGGTCGGGGCGGTCGCGTTGTACATGTGCACGGTGGCGCGCCGGGCGCCGCGCAGCGACTCCACGGTGCGCTCGATCAGGTCCTCGCGGGCCTGGGTCAGCACGGAGATCGTGACGTCGTCCGGGATCGCGCCCTCTTCGATGATGGAGCGTACGAACGCGAAGTCGGTCTCGCCGGAGGACGGGAAGCCGACCTCGATCTCCTTGTAGCCCATGCGCACCAGCAGGTCGAACATCTCGCGCTTGCGGGCGGGGCTCATCGGGTCGATCAGGGCCTGGTTGCCGTCGCGCAGGTCGGTGGACAGCCAGCGCGGGGCCTTGGTGATGCGCCGGTCGGGCCAGGTGCGGTCCGGCAGGTCCACCTGCTCGTAGACGCCGTACTTGTGGATCGGCATCCCGGACGGCTTCTGGGTGTGGGTCGCGTTCGTGATGGGCGTGGGGCGACCGATGGTCTGGCTCATGGCGTTGGGCTCCTCGCGTGTCCGCGCGTAGTTCGCTTCAGCGGCCGACGGGTCCGTACTCCCTCGCACGAGGTGGACGGCGCAACACCAGACTCCGCGGGGAGGGGGTCGGCCTACGACTACAGGCCCTCGCCGCGGCAGCTAAGGAGAAGCAGCCCGAAACGCATGATGGGCCGACCATAGCCGAGCCGCGCGGTGATGCGCGGGACTGTTTCAGTATGCGGGACCCACCTGTCCGATTTACACCAATTGTGGCCTACGTCTCCCGCGGAACGGCAAGGTCCGGGCGAACCGTCAAGGATGACCCCACCCCTTTCAGACAGACGAATGAATCATGCTCGCGCCTAGTGACAGCACCATGACGCACTGCCACATTTGCCGTTCATGGATGCCACCCGTGGGGACCGCCACCCCGTCTTCTGCACCATCGTCCCGCCGCACCTGCTGGACCGCATCGCCCGCTCCGACAACGCCCGCCGGGCCGACATCGCCCAGGCCACCTTGGAGCACGACGCCCTCCAGCGCACCCGGCGGCGCATCACCACCGTCCGGGGCATCGCCCCGGCCGCCCTGTCCGCGCCCCCCTCCGACGAGCCCGAACGCACCGTCTACGACGCCCAGCACCGCACCCGGCTGCCCGGGACCAAGGTGCGCGGCGAGGGCGACCCGCTGCACAAGGACGCCACCGTCAACCGCGCCTACGCGGGCCTCGGCGCCACCTTCGAGCTCTTCCTGAAGGCCTTCGGGCGCCACTCGATCGACGACGCGGGCCTCGCGCTGGACGCGACCGTCCACTACGGCGAGGACTACAACAACGCCTTCTGGGACGGCCGCCAGATGGTCTTCGGCGACGGCGACGGCGACCTCTTCCTGGACTTCACCGTCTCCGTCGACATCATCGGGCACGAGCTCGCCCACGGTGTCACGCAGTACACGGCCAACCTGGAGTACTACAAGCAGGCCGGCGCGCTGAACGAGTCGATGTCGGACGTCTTCGGCTCCCTGATCAAGCAGTACACGCTCGACCAGACCGCCGACCAGGCGGACTGGCTGATCGGCGCCGGGCTGCTCGGCCCGAACGTCACGGGGGTCGCGCTGCGCTCGATGAAGGCGCCCGGCACCGCGTACGACGACGACGAGCTCGGCAAGGACCCGCAGCCGGCCACGATGGACGACTACGTCAACACCTCCCGCGACAACGGCGGCGTGCACATCAACTCCGGCATCCCCAACCACGCCTTCTACCTGCTGGCCACCGAGCTCGGCGGCAAGGCCTGGGAGCGGGCCGGGCAGATCTGGTACGACACGCTCACCGGCGGGGAGCTGGGCACGAAGGCCACCTTCGCCGACTTCGCCCGGCTCTCCCTGGCGGCGGCGGTCGCCCGGTACGGCGAGGGCGGGGCGGAGCACCGGGCCCTGACCAAGGCGTGGTCCACGGTCGGCGTCCCGACCTCCTGACGAGGAGATCTTCGATGCAGTAGACAGGTGCCATGCGGATTCACGTGGTGCGGACGGGCGGCTTCGCGGGCATCGAGCGCAGGGCCGAGGTGGACACCTCGGGCCGGCCCGACGAGGAGGAATGGGAGGCGCTGGCCCTGCTCGCGCTGCGGCCGGGTCCGGCGTCGCACCCCGGCGACCGGGTCCGGGACGGGTTCTCGTACCGGATCACGGTCGACGGGCGGACGGTGACCTGCCACGACCCGCACCTGTCCGAGGCGCAGCGGCAGCTGGTCTCCCGGGTGCTCAAAGAAGGTGCCTGAGCACAAAGAAGGTGCCTGAGCAGGGCTGTTTTGCTTCCATGGCGCGGTGACGATTCTTGACGCGCTGGAGCGCTACTACGACACCGTGCCGCGAGTGGGCGGGGCGCGGGCCGAGGACTTCGGCCCGCTGACCCTGTTCGTCCAGGAAGGCCAGGGCTGGCCCTACTACGCCCGCCCGACGCTCGGCGCCGCGGCGCAGGCCGGTCCGGCGGACGTACTGCGGGTGCTGGAGCGACAGCGGGAACTGAAGGTGCCCCAGGCCTTCGAATGGGTGGCCGAAACCACCCCCTCGCTGCGGGCCGCCGTGGAAGCGGCCGGACTGCATGTTCATGCACACCCGCTGATGGTGTGGGAGCCCGCGGACGAGGCCGGCGCGGCGCATCCGGAGGTCCGGCTGATGGGCGCCGAGGACCCGTTGCTGGCGGCGGCCGTGGCCGTGCCGATGCTGGCCTTCGCCGCTCCGGGCACGGCCCTGGGCGAGGCGGGCCCGGCGGAGCTGGCGACCGCCGTGACCGATCCCTCGACGGAGCTGCGCCGGGCGCATGTGGCGGCGATGCTCGCCTCCGGCCGCACCGCCCTGGCGGTGGCCGTACGGGACGGGGTCGTGCTGTGCTCCGGGCAGTACAACCCGGTCGGTGACGTGGCCGAGGTGGTCGGCGTCGGTACGCTGCCGGCGGCGCGGCGGCAGGGGCTGGCGCTCGGGGTGACGGCGGCCCTGACCGCGGACGCGCTGGCGCGCGGCGCGCGGACGGTGTTCCTGTCGGCGGGCGACGACGACGTGGCACGGATCTACGGCCGGGCGGGCTTCCGCCGGATCGGGACCGCCCTGATCGCCGAGCCGCCGACGGCATAGCCCGAGTTTTTTGCGGAAACCGCAAGAATCCTGGCCTGCCGGGCAGGGCCCGGCCGAGCATCGGGCGGAGCAGACACCCGAGCGGAAGAGACGAGCGCCATGGCCCAGCAGCAGCACGACCAGCACCAGCACCACGAGGGCCCGGAGGGCTACGGGTCGGACGCGGAGTTCTGGGACGCCCGCTACCGCCAGAGCGACCGGATCTGGAGCGGCAACCCCAACGGGGTCCTGGTCCGCGAGGTCGAGGGGCTGCCCGCCGGGCGGGCCCTCGACCTCGGCTGCGGCGAGGGCGCCGACGCCGTCTGGCTGGCGCGCCGGGGCTGGCAGGTGACCGGGACCGACATCTCGGCGGTGGCCCTGGAACGGGCCGCCGGGCACGCGGCCGAGGCGGGCGTCGCCGACCGGATCTCCTTCGAGCGGCACGACCTCGGCGCCTCGTTCCCCACCGGGGAGTACGACCTGGTCTCCGCCTGCTTCCTGCACAGCCCGGGCGACATGCCGCGCGAGCGCATCCTGCGCGCCGCTGCCGCGGCCGTGGCCCCCGGCGGCGTGCTGCTGGTGGCCGGGCACGGCGGGACGGCGCCCGGGCACGAGAACCCGCATCCGGAGCTGCACTTCCCGACCCCGCAGGAGGTGCTGGCGGACCTGGAGCTGCCCGAGGACGGCTGGGAGGTGCTGGTCTGCGCGGAGCACCCGCGGACGGAGGCGGAGGCCAGCCGTCCGGGGCCCGGCTTCGACAACACCCTCAAGGTGCGGCGCCGGGGCTGAGGGCCGGGCCGCCCGGCTGCGGCCGGGCCGCGGCCCGGCGGCCCCCGGCGGCGGCCTCAGGCGGCGGCCCGGCCGCGGCTCAGAAGCCCAGCTTGCGCAGCTGCTTGGGGTCGCGCTGCCAGTCCTTGGCGACCTTCACGTGGAGGTCCAGGAACACCGGGGTGCCGAGGAGGGCCTCGATGTGCTTGCGCGACTTCATGCCCACCTCCTTCAGGCGCGAGCCCTTCGGGCCGATGATGATGCCCTTCTGGCTGGGCCGCTCGATGTAGACGTTCGCGTGGATGTCCAGCAGCGGCTTGTCGGCCGGGCGGTTCTCGCGCGGCAGCATCTCCTCGACCACGACCGCGATGGAGTGCGGCAGCTCGTCGCGGACGCCTTCGAGCGCGGCCTCACGGATGAGCTCGGCCACCATCACCATCTCGGGCTCGTCCGTGAGGTCGCCCTCCGGGTAGAGCGGCGGGCTCTCCGGCAGCAGCGGGACCAGCAGGTCGGCGACGAGCTTGACCTGCTTGTCGCCCACGGCCGAGACCGGGATGATCTCTGCCCACTCGATGCCGAGCTCCTGCCCGAGCTGCTGGACGGCCAGCAGCTGCTCGGCCAGCGCCTTGGACTCGACCAGGTCGGTCTTGGTCACGATGGCGATCTTGGGGGTCTTCTTGATCCCCGCGAGTTCCTTGGCGATGAACTTGTCGCCGGGGCCGATCTTCTGGTCGGCCGGCAGGCAGAAGCCGATGACGTCGACCTCGGCCCAGGTGGCCCGTACGACGTCGTTGAGGCGCTCGCCCAGCAGGGTGCGCGGCTTGTGCAGACCGGGCGTGTCGACCAGCACCAGCTGGGCGTCCGGCCGGTGCACGATGCCGCGGACGGTGTGCCGGGTGGTCTGCGGCCGGTTGGAGGTGATCGCGACCTTCGTGCCCACCAGTGCGTTGGTCAGGGTCGACTTGCCCGCGTTGGGGCGGCCGACGAAGCAGGCGAAGCCCGCGCGGTGCGGGGCGGTGGGCTCGGGGGAACGATCGCTCATACGGGCCATTCTCCCCGATGCCGCCCGCGCCGCCGACCAGGCCGCCACGGGCGGGCCCAGGCGCGCGCTCGGCCAGGGAGAGGCGGGCCCTCGGTCAGGGTGAGGGCGGGCCCTCGGTCAGGGTGAGGGTGAGCACCGCCCTGTACGAGCCGGTCCGGGTGTACGGCGGCAGGCGCAGCAGCACGGTGGCGTCCACCGTGAACCGGCCGCCGCCGTCGGCCGACGCCAGGACGGCCCCTTCGGGCCCGACGGCCCCCGCCGGGCCGGCGGTGCAGCGGCCGAGGCTGCCGCGGGCCGGGGCGCAGGTCGGGGCCCAGGTCAGGGACGCTCCGGGGACGGGTCGTCCACCCGCCCCGGTGAACGCGGTGACCGCGCCGCGCAGCGTCCACCCGGAGCCGGCCGGCACACCGCGGACGTCGAGCACGGTGACGGTGCCGATCCGCCCGGCGGCTCCCCCGCCCTGCCCGTTGGCGACGGCCCCGAGCGTGAGGGCGGCCCCGTCCTGCGTCATGGACAGCACCGGGGTCCTCGGGGCCGGCGGGGCGTGGGTCCGACCGGGCCGCTCGGACCGGCCGCTCGCCGCCGGTGGTGGGGCGTGCGTGGTGCGGGGCGCGGCCCCGCCGGGCGGGGTGGCCGCCGTCGCCGGGGCGGCCGGGGTGGTCAGACCGGTGGCGAGGGCGGCCGCCCCGGCGGCCGCGATCCACGCGCGGCCGCGCAGGCCTCCTCGCCTTCTCCCGGTCCCTCCGGCTCTGTTCACCGCCCGCCCCCTGGGTCCGCCCCGGCACGGGGTCATTGACCGGTCCGGGCGCCGAGAAGTCAAGGCGCGTGACGCGCCCGACCTGACGGACCATCAGGGGCGGGCGGGCTCCGCCTCCGCCGCCCCCGGGGCCGCGGCGGCGGTCCGGAACGTCCGCCGGTAGGCGGTCGGGCCCACGCCCAGCGCCGCCAGCAGGTGCTTGCGCAAGGACTGCGCCGTGCCGAACCCCGCCTCGCGGGCCACCTGTTCCATCGGCAGGTCCGTCGACTCCAGCAGCCGCCGCGCCCGCTCGACCCGCTGGAGCACGATCCACCGACCGGGGCTCACCCCGGCCTCCTCGCGGAACCGCCGCGTGAAGGTCCGTACGGACATGGCCTGCTGCCGGGCCATGTCGCTCAGCCGCAGCGGCTCGTGCAGCCGGTCCAGCGCCCAGGCCCGGGCCGCCGACGTACTCGCCAGCTGCGGCTGCGGCACCGGCCGTTCGACGAACTGGGCCTGCCCGCCCTCGCGGTGGGGCGGTACGACGGTGCGCCGGGCGACCTCGTTGGCCACGGTCGCCCCGTGGTCCCGGCGGACGATGTGCAGGCACAGGTCGATCCCGGCCGCGACCCCGGCCGAGGTCAGCACGTCGCCGTCGTCGGTGTAGAGGACGTCCGGGTCCACCCGCACCGCCGGGAACAGCCGCTGGAAGTGCTCGGCGGAGGCCCAGTGCGTGGTGGCGCGGCGGCCGTCGAGGTAGCCGGCGGCGGCCAGGACGTAGCCGCCGGTGCAGATCGAGACGAGCCGGGTGCCGGGGCGGACGTGGGCCAGGGCGGCGGCGAGCTCGTCGGTGAGCCGGCCCTCCTCGTAGACCGGCCCGAGCTCGTACGAGGCGGGCACCACGACCGTGTCGGCCTCCGCCAGCGCCTCCGGGCCGTGCTCGACGTGGACGGCGAAGTCCGCCTCGGTCTGGACCGGTCCGGCGGCGAGCCCGCAGGTGGCGAGCTCGTAGAGGCGGCGGCCCTCGGCGTCCCTGGCGCGGTCGAAGATCCGGTGCGGGATGCCGAGCTCGAAGGGGAGCAGCCCGGCCAGGGCGAGGACGACCACACGATGCGCCATGGCCCGATCGTAGCGAATGCTGTCGTTCAGGCCACTGGAGTGCCGCAGGTCCGGGCCGCGAAGCTGTCCGCGTGACCCAGAGCGCACCTTCCGAACCCACCGCGACCGCCCCCGCCGCCTCCGCCGACTCCTCCCTCTCCCCCGCGTCCTCGGCCCTGGCCGCCGTCCCGCGCCGGGCGCCGGGGCGTGTGCACCGGGCCTGGTCCGTCGCCGCCGTCACGTTCGTGACGATCATCGGCGCGGCTGCCTTCGCCTCCCTGCCGGGGCTGCTGATCGAGCCGCTGCACCAGGAGTTCGACTGGTCGCGGGGCACGATCGGCTTCGCCGTGTCGGTCAATCTCGCCCTCTACGGGCTCACCGCGCCGTTCGCCGCCGCCCTGATGGACCGGTTCGGCATCCGCCGGGTCGTGGCGTGCGCGCTCACCGTGATCGCCGTCGGCTCCGCGGCCACCGTGTGGATGACCGCGTCCTGGCAGCTGGTGCTGTTCTGGGGCGTGCTGGTGGGTCTGGGCAGCGGCTCGATGGCGCTGGCCTTCGCCGCGACCGTCACCAACCGCTGGTTCACCGCCCGGCGCGGGCTGGTCACCGGCATCCTGACCGCCGCCGGCGCCTCGGGTCAGCTGATCTTCCTGCCGCTGCTGGCCTGGCTGGTGTCGGAGCACGGCTGGCGACCGGCGGCCCTCACCGTCGCGCTCGCCGCCCTGTCCGTGGTCCCGTTCGTCTGGCTGCTGCTGCGCGACCACCCCGCGGACGTGGGCCTGGCGCCCTACGGAGGGACGTACGCGGCGAAGCCCGCGCCGGTGCCGGGGGCGGCCCGGCGGGCGCTGACGGTGCTGTTCCGGGCGGCCCGCACCGGTCCGTTCTGGCTACTGGCCGGCACCTTCGCGATCTGCGGCGCGTCCACCAACGGCCTGGTCAAGACCCACTTCGTGCCGGCCGCGCACGACCACGGCATGCCGGTCACGGCCGCCGCCGGGCTGCTCGCGGTGATCGGGGTCTTCGACGTCGTCGGCACGGTCGCCTCGGGGTGGTTCACCGACCGCTTCGCGGCGCGCCGGCTGCTGGCGGTGTACTACGCGCTGCGCGGGGTCTCGCTGCTGTTCCTGCCGATGCTGCTGGCCCCCTCGGTCCACCCGCCGATGGTGTTCTTCATCGTCTTCTACGGTCTGGACTGGGTCGCCACCGTGCCGCCGACCCTCGCGCTGTGCCGGGAGATCTACGGCGAGGACAGCGCGATCGTCTTCGGCTGGGTGCTGGCCTCGCACCAGGTGGGGGCGGCCGTGGTCGCCTTCCTCGGGGGTCTGGCCCGGGACGCCTTCGGCTCCTACGACGTCGTCTGGTACGCCTCCGGGGCCCTGTGCGCGGCCGCCGCGCTGATGGCGATGGTCATCCGGCGGCCCCGGCCGGCCGCCGCGCCCTGACGGGCCCGAGGACCGGCCGCACCGCGCGGGGCCGGGTCAGCCGGCCGGCGTGGTGGACTTCAGGGCGCCGTCCGGGCCCGCCAGCAGCACGGGGGTGTCCGGCCCGCCGAGGTCGCGTACGGCGGCCCGGTCGGCCTCGGCCGGGGCCTCGGCCGTGCTCACCACGGCGGCGGCCTCCAGCGACTGCGCCCCGCTGGCCACGGCCATGGCGACGGCCGTCTGCAGGGCACTGAGCTTGAGGGAGTCGAGGTCGACCGTCCCGGCGACGTAGGTACGGCCGGTCTCGTCGCGGACGGCGGCGCCCTCGGGCACCCCGTTTCGGGCCCGGGCGCTGCGCGCGAGCGTGATGATCTTGCTGTCCTCGGGGTCCAGCCCGGTGGTCTCGGTCATGGGCGACAGCATATGGAGCGCCTCGGCGGGGCCGTTGCACGGCCCCGCCGAGGTGCTCTCCCCTCCGGTCCCCCCCGGATCTTGCTTGGCACAAGCAAAGCTAAGCGTAGGGTAAAGAAATCCTATGATCCGCACGCCCTGCGAAATCGTGACCTTGCGGAATCTCAAAGTCCGGATAAGTCGGTCACGGCCGGTCGAGCCGCAGCCGCTCCGCCCTCGGCAGACCCGCGACGACCAGGTCGTAGGAGTCCTCGACGAGCTCGCGCACCGTCCGGTCGGGCAGCCCGGCCACGGTCACCGTGTTCCAGTGCCGCTTGTTCATGTGCCAGCCCGGGGCGACCGCGTCCGGGTACGCGGCCCGCAGCCGGAGCGCCTCCTCCGGATCGCACTTGAGATTGACCCTCAGCGGCCGCGCGTCCAGCGCCGAGAGCGCGAACATCTTGCCCAGCACCTTGAAGACCGAGGTCTCCAGGTTGAACGGGAACTCCTCCACCGCGGCGTCGAAGCCCAGGCAGAACGCGCGCAGCTCGGCCGGTGTCATGGCGCCGCGTCCTGCGGACCCGCCTGTTCCGGCTCCGGGTCCACCGGTTCCGCCAGCACGGTGACGATGCGGTTGCGGCGGCCCGCCGGGGCCTCCGCGGTCAGCCGCAGCGGCCGGCCGTCGGGCAGGTCCACCACCGCCGAGGCGCCGGCGATCGGCACCCGGCCGAGCGCCTTGGCCAGCAGTCCGCCGACCGTCTCCACGTCCTCGTCGTCGTAGGCGTCGATCCCGAAGAGCTCACCGAGGTCGGTGATGTCCAGCCGGGCCGTCACCCGGTAGCGGTCCTCGCCGAGCGCCTCCACGGGCGGGAGTTCGCGGTCGTACTCGTCGGTGATCTCGCCGACGATCTCCTCCAGGATGTCCTCGATGGTGACGATCCCGGCCGTGCCGCCGTACTCGTCGATGACGACGGCGACGTGGTTGCGGACCTGCTGCATCTCGCGCAGCAGGTCGCCCGCGTTCTTGGTGTCGGGCACGAAGACCGCCGGGCGCATGGCCGTGGTCACCAGGTCGGTCTCGGCGTCGCGGCTGATGTGCGTCTTGCGGACCAGGTCCTTGAGGTACACGATCCCGACGATGTCGTCCTCGTTCTCGCCGGTCACCGGGATCCGGGAGAAACCGGAGCGCAGCGCGAGCGTGGTCGCCTGACGGATCGTCTTGTACCGCTCGATGCAGATCAGGTCGGTGCGCGGCACCATCACCTCGCGCACCAGGGTGTCGCCCAGCTCGAAGACGGAGTGCACCATCCGGCGCTCCTCGTCCTCGATCAGCGACTCCTTCTCCGCCAGGTCCACCAGGGCGCGCAGCTCGGCCTCGGAGGCGAACGGGCCCTTGCGGAAGCCCTTGCCGGGCGTGAGCGCGTTGCCGATGAGGATCAGCAGCTGCGGGATCGGCCCCATCACCCGCGCCAGCGGCACCAGCACGTACGCGGAGGCCGTGGCCGTGTTCAGCGGGTGCTGGCGGCCGATGGTGCGCGGCGAGACGCCGACGGCGACGAACGAGACCAGCACCATCACCGCGATGGCGACGAGCAGGGCCGTCCAGTTCTCGCCGAACGCGTCCAGGCAGACGTACGTGACCAGCACGCCGGCCGCCATCTCGCAGGTGACGCGCACCAGCAGGGCGACGTTCACGTAGCGGGTCGGGTCGGCGGCGACCTGCGCCAGCTTGGCGCTCCCCCGCCGGCCCTCCCGGACGGCCTGCTCGGCCCGGAAGCTGGAGACGCGGGCGATGCCCGCCTCGGCGCACGCGGCCAGCCACGCGACGACGACCAGCAGGACCGCCCCGGTGATCAGCTGCGGCGCGGTCACGAGACGGTGGGGGCCGGGGAGGGGCCGGTCAGCCCGCGCTCCGCCCGCCAGCCGTCCACGATGGCCGCCTGGAGACCGAACATCTCGGCCTTTTCGTCCGGCTCCTCGTGGTCGTAGCCGAGCAGGTGCAGCACCCCGTGGACGGTCAGGAGCTGGAGCTCCTCGTCCATGGAGTGCTGCGTGGGAGCGTCCTCGCCCTGCTTCTTGGCGACCTCCGGGCACAGCACGATGTCGCCGAGGAGCCCCTGCGGGGGCTCCTCGTCGTCCTTGGCCGGCGGACGCAGCTCGTCCATCGGGAAGGACATGACGTCGGTCGGGCCGGGCAGGTCCATCCACTGGATGTGGAGCTGCTCCATCGCCTCGGCGTCGACGACGATGACGGAGAGCTCGGACAGCGGGTGGATCCGCATCCGGGTCAGCGCGTAGCGGGCGATGTCGAGGATCGCCTGCTCGTCGACCTCGGTTCCGGACTCGTTGTTGACGTCGATCGACATGTTCTTCTCGTGCTACTTCCCGTTGCGGCTGTCGTACTGCTCGTACGCGTCGACGATACGTCCGACCAGCTTGTGCCGGACCACATCCTGCGACGTGAGCCGCGAGAAGTGGACGTCCTCGACGCCTTCGAGGATGTCCTGCACCTGCCGCAGGCCCGACTTGGTGCCGCCCGGCAGGTCGATCTGGGTGATGTCACCCGTGATCACGATCTTGGAGTCGAAACCGAGCCGGGTGAGGAACATCTTCATCTGCTCGGGATTGGTGTTCTGCGCCTCGTCGAGGATGATGAACGCGTCGTTCAGCGTCCGCCCCCGCATGTAGGCCAGCGGTGCCACCTCGATCGTCCCGGCCGCCATGAGCCGCGGGATCGAGTCCGGGTCGAGCATGTCGTGCAGCGCGTCGTACAGCGGGCGCAGGTACGGGTCGATCTTCTCGTAGAGCGTGCCGGGCAGGAAGCCGAGCCGCTCCCCCGCCTCGACGGCGGGCCGGGTCAGGATGATCCGGGTGACCTGCTTGGACTGCAGGGCCTGGACCGCCTTGGCCATGGCGAGGTAGGTCTTGCCGGTACCGGCGGGGCCGATGCCGAAGACGATCGTGTGCTTGTCGATCGCGTCGACGTACCGCTTCTGGTTGAGGGTCTTGGGACGGATGGTGCGACCGCGGTTGGAGAGGATGTTCTGGGTGAGCACCTCGGCCGGGGTCTCCGCGGGCCCCTCACCGGCCTCGCTCGCCTTGAGCATGGCGATCGAGCGTTCCACTGCGTCCTCCGTCATCGGCTGCCCGGTGCGGAGCACCAGCATCATCTCGTCGAACAGGCGCTGGATCAGTGCCACTTCCCTGGCGTCACCGATCGCGCTGACCTGATTTCCCCGGACATGGATGTCGGCCTTGGGGAAGGCCTTCTCGATCACGCGCAGCAGGGCGTCGCCGGAGCCGAGCACCGTCACCATGGGGTGCTTGGCCGGGACCGTGAAGTGGGCGCGTGCCTGTCCCGGTGCCGGGATGTGGGCTGTGGGTGTCTGCGTCATGGGCCGGCTCTGAGGCCTGCACATACCTCCGGTTGCGGGGTCTCGCCGTTCGACGACCTCTGAGTACCAAGCGTACGACGCCGCCGGAGGCTTCCCGAGAGGTTTTCGGCCGGGCCTGCCCAGGGCCCGGGCCGGGCCCCGCGCAGGGCCCAGGCCGGGCCCCGCGCAGGCCGCGAGCAGGCCGCGCGCAGGCCCCGGGCCGGTGCAGGACGGGCCGCGAGCTCCCGGCTACGCCGGGTACCGGAAGCCGATCGTGGGGACCGCGCGGCGGCGGTCCTGGGCCGGGCCCGCCTCCGGGGGCAGCAGGGCATCGAGGAAGCCGTAGCGGGCCGGCGGCTGCGGGTGACCGCGCCACCAGGCGGCCACCTCCGGCCAGCCCGGGGCGGACAGAGAGCCGCCGAACTCCTGCACCGACAGCGCGGCCGTCAGGCCCGCGAACGCCAGGCGGTCGGCCAGCGGCCAGCCCGCGAGGGTGCCGGTGACGAAACCGGCCACGTAGACGTCACCGGCGCCGGTGGGGTCCAGGGCCTCCACGGCGATGGCCGGGACCTGCGCGGTCTCGCCGGTGCGGCCGTCCACCGCGTACGAGCCCTCCGCGCCCATGGTGACCACCGCGATCGGCACCCGCTCGGCCAGGGCCCTGGCCGCCGCGCGCGGGCATTCGGTGCGGGTGTAGCGCATGGCCTCGCCCGCGTTCGGCAGGAAGGCCTCGCAGTGTTCCAGGTCCAGGGCGGCCAGGTCCCACCGGCCGCTGTCGTCCCAGCCGACGTCCGCGAAGACCCGCGCCCCGGCACCGGCGGCCGCGGCCACCCACTCCTCCCGCCGGCCGGGAGCCAGCGAGGCGATGGCCGCCCGGGCGGGCGGCGGGCACTCGGGGAACCGGCCGGTGCGGGCCGGGGGCACGGGGCCGCCCCCGCCGACGGCCGGGGGTGCCTCGTGGCCGTGGCTGACCATGGTGCGCTCCCCCTCGTACGCCATGGAGACCGTCACCGGGCTGTGCCAGCCGGGAACGGTGCGCGAGAGGGACAGGTCGATGCCCTCGCCCTGCTCCAGGGCGTCCCAGCAGTACTCGCCGTAGTGGTCGTCGCCGAACGCGGCGGCCAGCGAGGTCCGCAGGCCCAGCCGGGCCAGCGCGGTGGCCATGTTGGCGACGCCGCCGGGGCTGGAGCCCATCCCGCGGGCCCAGGACTCGGTGCCGCGCACGGGGGCCGAGTCCAGGCCCGTGAAGATGATGTCCAGGAAGACCGTGCCGGTGAGGAAGACGTCGCAGGCCGGGTCCCCGGGCCCCCGCAGGGAGGCCAGCGGGTCCACCGGGTGCGCGACGCAGGCGGCGGGCTGCGGCGGGCTGGTACGGCTGGGCCGGTCGTTGCGCATGCTCACGTCTGCTCCCCATCTGTCGTGGAAAGCCGGCAGCACTCCCCACGTGGAGCAGAGTCAAAACCACTTATGACCTAGATCACAAGCAGAACACCCGGATGCCGGCCGCCCCACGCGTCCTCGTCAGTGCCGCTTGGGCAGCGGCACCCTCAGGAGGTCGGCGGCCACGGTCAGCTCGCCGTCGAAGCCCGCCGCCAGCGCCTGGCGTTCGAAGGCGGCCGGATCGGTGTAGCGCTGCGAGAAGTGCGTCAGCACCAGGTGCCGCACGCCGGCGTCCCGCGCGACGGAGGCCGCCTGGCCCGCCGTGAGGTGGCCGTGCTCGGAGGCCAGGTGGGCGTCCTCGTCGAGGAACGTCGACTCGATCACCAGCATGTCGCAGCCCTCGGCCAGCGCCTCGACGCCCTCGCAGAGCCGGGTGTCCATGACGAAGGCGAAGCTCTGCCCCCGCCGGTGCTCGCTGACCTGCTCCAAGGTGACCGCGCCGAGGGCGCCCTCGCGCTGGATCCGGCCGACGTCGGGCCCCTGGATGCCGTACTGCCGCAACCGCTCGGGCAGTATCCGGCGGCCGTCGGGCTCGGTGATCCGGTAGCCGAAGGACTCCACCGGGTGCGAGAGCCTGCGGGCCGACAGGGTGTAGCCGGGCGTGCGCGCCAGCACGCCGTCCCCGGTGACCGGTGCCTCGTCGATGACCACCGTCTCGCGGTACGCCGTGGCATGGCGCAGCCGGTCGTAGAACTTCTGCCCGCTGGCCGGGAAGTGCGCCGTGACGGGGTGCGGGACCCGGTCGAGGTTGATGCGCTGGATCACCCCGGCCAGGCCCAGGCTGTGGTCCCCGTGGAAGTGGGTGACGCACATCCGGTGGATGTCGTGCGCGGCGACGCCCGCGCGCAGCATCTGGCGCTGGGTCCCCTCGCCGGGGTCGAAGAGGAAGCCCTCACCGTCCCAGCGCAGCAGGTAGCCGTTGTGGTTGCGGTGGCGGGTGGGCACCTGGCTGGCGGTGCCCAGCACCACGAACTCGCGGGCGGACACGGCTTATCCCGGGGGCCACTGCAGGCCGCGTCCGCCCAGGACGTGCGCGTGCGCGTGGAAGACGGTCTGGCCGGCGCCCGTACCGGTGTTGAAGACGATCCGGAAGCCGGTGCCGTCGATGCCCTCCTGCGCCGCGACCTGACCGGCGGCGTGCAGGACGTCGGCGGCGATCTTCGGCTCGGCGGCGGCGAGGGAGGCCGCGTCCGGGTAGTGGGCCTTCGGGATCACCAGGACGTGCGTGGGCGCCTGGGGGTTGATGTCCCGGAACGCGTACGTCGTGTCGGTCTCGTGGACGACGGTCGCGGGCACCTCTCCTGTGACGATCTTGCAGAACAGGCAGTCCGCCTGCGGTTCCCCTGCCATTGCTTCACCTCTCCGGACGGTGATCACCTGCGGGCATCGTAGCGGCCCGGCCCGACGCCCCGCCGGGGCTGTGGATCACGACCGAGGGCCCGCGGCTCACGACCAGCGGCCGGTGCGGGCCAGCAGCACCGCCACCGCCGCCGTACCGGCCGTGGAGGTCCGCAGCACCGACCGGCCCAGCCGGTACGGACGGGCGCCCGCCGCCGCGAACACCGCCAGCTCCTCGGGCGAGACCCCGCCCTCGGGGCCGACCACGACCACCACGGACCCCGCCGTCGGCAGCGCGGCGGTGGCCAGCGCCTCGGACCCGGCCTCCCGGTCCTCGTGCAGCACGACGGCGAGGTCGGCGGCGGCGAGCAGCTCGGCGACCTGCTTGGTCGAGGCGGCCTCGGCCACCTCGGGGAAACGCACCCGGCGGGACTGCTTGCCCGCCTCGCGGGCGGTGGAGCGCCACTTGGCCAGGGACTTCGCGCCCCGGTCGCCGCGCCACTGGGTGATGCAGCGCGAGGCCTGCCACGGCACGATCGCGTCGACCCCGGTCTCCGTCATCGTCTCGACGGCGAGCTCACCGCGGTCGCCCTTGGGCAGGGCCTGGACGACGGTGATCCGCACCGCCGGCTCCGGCTCCTCCTCGACGGCGTTCAGGTCCGTCACGACCAGCCGGTCCTTGCCCTCGGCGGCCTTGACCACGCCTTCCGTCCAGCGGCCCCGCCCGTCGGTGAGGACCACGTCCTCGCCCGGGTTCAGCCGCTTCACCGACACCGCGTGCCGGCCCTCGGGCCCCTCCAGCACGAACTCCGGCCCCGCCGGGACCTCTTCGACCACGAACACCGGGGCCGTCATCACACGCTCCTCATCTGTGTCTCGGCCAGCTCGGCCATGAGCACCTCCACCAGCTGCCCGGCCGGCAGCGTCCGCGCCAGCCGGTGGCCCTGGCCCGCCCACAGGGCCATGCCCTGCGGGTCCCCGGCCGCCGCGGCGGCCTTGCGCAGGCCCGCCGTCAGGTGGTGCACCTGGGGGTAGGCCGCCGGGGCGTACGGCCCGTGCTCGCGCATGAACCGGTTGACCAGCCCCCGCGCCGGGCGGCCGGAGAACGCCCGGGTGAGCTCGGTGCGGACGAACAGGGGGTCCGTCAGCGCCTTCTTGTGCAGCGGGTGCGCCCCGGACTCCGGGCAGGCCAGGAACGCCGTCCCCAGCTGCGCCGCCGCCGCGCCCGCGGCGAGCACCGCGGCGATCTGCGAGCCGCGCATCAACCCGCCGGCCGCGACGATCGGCAGCCCGACGGCCTCGCGGACCTGGGCGACCAGGGCCAGCAGTCCGACCCCGCTGCCGTCGGCCTCCGGGTCGTCGCGGTGGGTGCCCTGGTGGCCGCCCGCCTCGATGCCCTGCACGCACACCGCGTCCGCGCCGGCCGCCTGGGCGGTCCTGGCCTCGGCCACGGAGGTCACGGTCACCACCGTGTACGTGCCCGCCGCCCGCAGCCGGTCCAGCGCCTCGGCGGTCGGGCAGCCGAAGGTGAACGAGACCACGGGGACGGGGTCCTCCAGCAGGATGGCCAGCTTGGCGTCGTAGCCGTCGTCGGTCGCGCCGAGGACGTCGTCGTCCGGGAGGGAGGTGCCGTACCAGCCGGCCTCGCCGGCGAGCTGCCCCCGGTAGGCCTCGACCGCGGCCGGATCGACGTAGCCGGTCTGCGGCATGAACAGGTTCACGCCGAACGGCTGCCGGGTCAGCCCGCGCAGCCGTTTGACCTCCTCGTACATGCCCTCGGCGGTCTTGTAGCCGCCGGCCAGGAAGCCCAGCCCGCCGGCCTCGCTCACGGCGGCGGCCAGTGCCGGGCAGGAGCCGCCGCCCGCCATCGGAGCCTGCACGATCGGACGGGGGAGGAGACCGTTCAGCGCGGTGGACATGAGGTGCATCGTGCCATGTCCACCGCACCCCGCCGAATCGTGGCGTGCGCCTGGCGCAGTCCGCGGCCGGGACCGGCCGGGCGGCCCGCGGCCGCTAGGTCAGCGGCCGTTGAAGGCGTCCTTCAGGCGGCTGAACAGGCCCTGCTGGCCGGGCTGGAACTGGCCCATCGGGCGCTCCTCGCCGCGCAGCTTGGCCAACTGCCGCAGCAGGTCCTCCTGCTGGGGGTCCAGCTTGGCCGGAGTCTGCACCTCGACGTGGACGATCAGGTCACCGCGGCCACCGCCGCGCAGGTGCGTGACACCGCGGCCGTGCAGCGGGATGGACTGGCCGGACTGGGTACCGGGCCGGATGTCCACCTCCTCCATGCCGTCCAGCGTCTCCAGCGGGCACTTGGTGCCCAGGGCCGCCGCCGTCATGGGGATGGTGACCGTGCAGTGCAGGTCGTCGCCGCGGCGCTGGAACACCGGGTGCGGCAGCTCGTGGATCTCCACGTACAGGTCGCCGGCGGGGCCGCCGCCGGGGCCGACCTCGCCCTCGCCCGCGAGCTGGATCCGGGTGCCGTTCTCGACGCCGGCCGGGATCTTGACCGTCAGGCTGCGGCGGGAGCGGACCCGGCCGTCGCCCGCGCACTCGGGGCACGGGGTGGGGACCACGGTGCCGAAGCCCTGGCACTGCGGGCAGGGGCGGGAGGTCATGACCTGGCCCAGGAAGGACCGCGTCACCTGCGACACCTCACCGCGACCGCGGCACATGTCACAGGTCTGCGGGGAGGTGCCGGGCGCGGCGCCCTCGCCGGAGCAGGTCGTGCACACCACCGCGGTGTCGACCTGGATGTCCTTGGTGGTCCCGAAGGCCGCCTCGTCCAGCTCCAGGTCGATGCGGATCATCGCGTCCTGGCCGCGCCGGGTGCGCGAGCGCGGGCCGCGCTGGGACGCCGTACCGAAGAAGGCGTCCATGATGTCCGAGAAGTTGCCGAAGCCGCCGGCCCCGAAGCCGCCCGCGCCGCCGCCGCCCGAGGAGGACAGCGGGTCGCCGCCGAGGTCGTAGACCTGCTTCTTCTGCGGGTCCGACAGCACCTCGTACGCGGCGTTGATCTCCTTGAAACGCTCCTGCGTCTTGGGATCGGGGTTCACGTCCGGGTGCAGCTCGCGCGCAAGCCGCCGGAAGGCCTTCTTGATCTCGTCCTGCGATGCGTCGCGGCGCACGCCGAGTACGGCGTAGTAGTCCGTGGCCACTTACGACTCCGCCAGGATCTGTCCGACGTAACGTGCCACTGCGCGTACCGCTCCCATCGTTCCGGGGTAGTCCATGCGGGTCGGTCCGACCACGCCGAGTTTGGCGACTGTTTCGCCGCCCGAACCGTAGCCGACCGAGACGACGGACGTGGAGTTCAGTCCCTCGTAGGCGTTCTCGTGGCCGATGCGTACGGTCATGCCCGACTCATTGACCTCGCCGAGCAGCTTGAGGAGCACGACCTGCTCCTCGAGCGCCTCCAGCACCGGCCGGATGGTCAGGGGGAAGTCGTGTCCGAAGCGGGTGAGATTGGCGGTGCCGCCGATCATCAGCCGCTCCTCGGTGTCCTCGGCCAGCGTCTCCAGGAACGTGGCCAGCACGGTCTGCACCGTGCCGCGGTCCTCCGCGTCGAAGGACTCCGGCAGGTCCTGCACCAGCTGCGGCACGTCCGTGAAACGACGGCCGACGACCTTGCCGTTGAGCCGGGCCCGCAGGTCCGCCAGCGACTGCTCGCCGAACGGCGCCGGGCAGTCCACCATGCGCTGCTCGACCCGGCCGGTGTCCGTGATCAGCACGAGCATCAGGCGCGCGGGCGCCAGCGACAGCAGCTCGACGTGCCGGACGGTGGACCGGGTCAGCGACGGGTACTGCACGACGGCGACCTGCCGCGTCAGCTGCGCCAGCAGCCGCACGGTGCGGCCCACGACGTCGTCGAGGTCCACGGCGCCGTCGAGGAAGTTCTGGATGGCCCGCCGCTCCGGCGTCGACAGGGGCTTGACGCCCGCCAGCTTGTCGACGAACAGGCGGTAGCCCTTGTCCGTGGGGATCCGGCCGGCGCTGGTGTGGGGCTGGGCGATGTAGCCCTCCTCCTCCAGCACCGCCATGTCGTTGCGGACCGTCGCCGGCGACACGCCGAGCCGGTGCCGCTCGGTGAGTGCTTTGGAGCCCACCGGCTCCTCGGTACCGACGTAGTCCTGGACGATGGCGCGCAGCACTTCGAGTCTGCGTTCGCTGAGCATCGCGCGCACCTCCAGCTGGTTCGGTCGGATTTCGGCCTGCGTCTGGCACTCGCTGCGGGTGAGTGCCAGAGAACCCCCCGGTCAGTGTACGGCGGGCGGGCACGCCCCCCGCAAGGGCGGACGGCCGTCGGGCCGGTCACGGTAGCGTCCCGGTATGGACATCGCATGGGAAGAGGCAGGGTGGGAGCGGCTCTCCGCGCGGGCCGGGCGCCGGCGGCTGCCGGGCTGGGACTGCACGGTGGGGCTGGTGGTGGGGGACGACGCGGTGCTGATGATCGACCCTGGTTCGTGCATCCGGGAGGGCGCGGAGCTGCGGGCGCAGGCCGAGGGGCTGACCGGTCGGCACGTGACCCATCTCGCATTCACCCACGACCATTTCGATCACGTCCTGGGTGCCGCGGCCTTCCCGGGCGCCGAGGTCTACGGCGCCGTGGGACTGGACGCGCTCATGTCCTCGGCCCGGGGCCGGGAGGAGCTGCGCGCGGACGCCGTCCGGCAGGGCCTGCCGGAGGCGGACGCGGCGGAGTCCGCGGCGCAGCTGGTGGCCCCCCGGCACCTGGTCTCGGGCGAGTGGACGCTGGAGCTGGGCGGCCTCCAGGTGCTGCTGGCCAACGTCGGTCCCGGCCACACCCCGCACGACCTGGCGGTGTGCGTACCGGACCCGGCGGGCACCGAGGTGGTCTTCTGCGGGGACCTGGTGGAGGAGTCCGGCGAACCCATGGCCGGACCGGACGCGGTGCCGGCGCAGTGGCCCGCCGCGCTGGACCGGTTGCTCGCCCTGGGCGGCCCGGACGCCCTGTACGTGCCCGGTCACGGAGCGGTGGTGGACGCGGCCTTCGTGACTGCGCAACGCGCCACACTGGCGGCGCGTTTCGGCGTGTCGTCCGCGTGACCGGCCCCGGGTGCCTACCGTCGTCCGAATGCGTGAGTACTCACCCGATCTGACCCCGCCCTGGAAGCGCCCCCGGGCGGTACCGGAGGTTCCGGCCGATCCGGAGCTGGTGGTCGAGGTGGCGGGCGCCGACTTCTGCGGGGCCGTGGTGGCGTGCGAGGCCGGCACGGTGACCCTGGAGGACCGCTTCGGCAAGCGCCGCGTCTTCCCGCTGGAACCGGCCGGCTTCCTGCTGGACGGCCGGGCCGTGACCCTGGTCCGCCCCGCGCGCGGCCGGGGCGGCGCCGGCGGTCCGGGGGGCCCGGGCGGTCATGGCGCCGGTCCGGCCCGTACGGCGTCCGGCTCGATCGCCGTGCCGGGGGCGCGGGCCCGGGTCGCCCGGGCGGGCCGGATCTACGTGGAGGGGCGGCACGACGCGGAGCTGGTCGAGCGGGTGTGGGGCGACGACCTGCGGATCGAGGGCGTGGTCGTGGAGTACCTGGAGGGTGTCGACGACCTCCCGGCGATCGTGGCCGACTTCGGCCCGGCCCCCGACGCCCGGCTGGGGATCCTGGTCGACCACCTGGTCCCGGGGTCCAAGGAGTCGCGGATCGCGGCGGCGGTGACCTCCCCCGACGTGCTGGTCGTCGGCCATCCGTACGTCGACGTCTGGCAGGCGGTGAAGCCGTCGGCCCTCGGCATCGCCGCCTGGCCCGTGGTCCCGCCCGGGCAGGACTGGAAGACGGGCGTCTGCCGGGCGCTGGGCTGGCCGCCGAACACCGGGGCGGCCTGGGCCCGCATCCTGTCGCGCGTGACGTCGTACCGCGATCTGGAGCCGGCGCTGCTGGGGCGGGTGGAGGAGCTGATCGACTTCGTGACGGCGCCGTAGGGCCGCGGGGCGGCCTGACGGCGCCGTAGCCGCGGGGCGGCGCGGACCGGTGGCGGGTGGCCGGTGGTTGGTGGCCGGTGGCGGGTGGCCGGTGGCGGGTGGCCGGTGGCCGGTGGCCGTCAGTCCACCAGGTCGCGCACCACGGCGTCGGCCAGCAGCCGCCCGCGCAGGGTCAGGACGGCGGAGCCGGCCGCGTACGGCCCCGGCTCCAGCAGGCCGTCGGCCAGGGCGCGCCCGGCCGCCGCGAGACCGGCCGGGGCCAGCAGGGACAGCGGGCAGCCGGTCACCAGGCGCAGTTCCAGCAGGATCCGCTCGACCCGGCGGTCCTCGTCGGAGAGCAGTTCGCGGCCGGCGCCGGGCGAGTGGCCCGCCGCCAGGGCGGCGGCGTAGGCGCCGGGGTGCTTGACGTTCCACCAGCGGACCCCGCCGACGTGGCTGTGGGCGCCGGGACCGGCGCCCCACCAGTCGGCGCCGCGCCAGTACAGCTCGTTGTGCAGGCAGCGGGCGGCCTCGGAGGTGGCCCAGTTGGAGACCTCGTACCAGCTGTAGCCGGCCTCCGCCAGCACCGAGTCCGCGATCAGGTAGCGGTCGGCGTGCACGTCGTCGTCGGTCGTCGGGACCTCGCCGCGCCGGATGCGGCGGGCCAGCTGGGTGCCCTCCTCGACGATCAGCGCGTACGCCGACACGTGGTCGGGCCCGGCACCGAGCGCGGCCTCCAGCGAGGCCCGCCAGTCGTCGTCGGACTCGCCGGGGGTGCCGTAGATCAGGTCGAGGTTGACGTGCTCGAAGCCGGCCGCGCGCGCCTCGCCGACGCAGGCCTCGGGCCGGCCGGGGGTGTGCGTGCGGTCGAGCACCTTCAGCACGTGCCGGCGGGCGCTCTGCATGCCGAAGGAGATCCGGTTGAAGCCGCCCTCGCGCAGCTCGGCGAGGTAGGCCGGGGTGACCGACTCCGGGTTGGCCTCGGTGGTGACCTCGGCGTCCTCGGCGAGCCCGAACTCGTCCCGGATCGCGCCGAGCATCCGGACCAGGTCGGCGGCGGGCAGCAGGGTCGGCGTGCCGCCCCCGACGAAGACGGTCCGGACCGGCCGCGGGTCGTCGCCGAGCACCTTGCGCGCGAGGCGCACCTCGCCGGTGAGGGTGTCGGCGTAGTTCTCGCGGGACGCGAGCACCCCGCCCGTGCCGCGCAGCTCGGAGGCGGTGTAGGTGTTGAAGTCGCAGTACCCGCAGCGCGTGGCGCAGTACGGGACGTGCAGGTAGAACCCGAGGGGACGGCCGGCCGCGCCGGTCAGGGCGTGGGACGGCAGCGAGCCGTCCTCGGGCACGGGGTCGCCGTCGGGCAGGGCGGAAGGCATGGACCCATTGTCGCGTATGCCGCGACACGCCCGGGCCGGGCGTGCCGCGGCGGTGCGACGGCGGTGGTACGACGGCGATGGTGCGACAGCGGCGCGACAGCGGCGCGACGGCTGCCGCGCGGTCGGGGCGCCGCCGGGGCCCGCAGGCTCCGTGGGCCGCCCCGCTGCGAGGCCTACGCCTCGACCGCGCCCTCGTACATCTCGTCGAGGAGGTGCTTGAACTCACGCTCGACGGCCGGCCGCTTCAGCTTCAGGCTGGGCGTGAGGTCGCCGTGCTCCACGTCCAGGTCGCGCGGCAGCAGCCGGAACTTCTTGACCGTCTGCCAGCGCTGGAGGCCGTCGTTGAGCGTCTGCACATACGTCTCGATCAGCCGGGCCGTCTCGGGGGCCGCGACGACCTCGGCGTACGACTTGCCCTCCAGGCCGTGCTCGGCGGCCCAGCCGAGGACGGCGGCGGGGTCGAGGGCGATCAGGGCCGTGCAGTAGTTCCGGTCGGCGCCGTGCACGACGACGTTGGAGACGAACGGGCAGATCGCCTTGAACTGGCCCTCGATCTCGGCCGGGGCGACGTACTTGCCGCCCGAGGTCTTGATCAGGTCCTTCTTGCGGTCGGTGATCCGCAGGTAGCCGTCGGCCGAGAGCTCGCCGATGTCGCCGGTGTGCAGCCAGCCGTCGGACTCCAGGACCTCGGCGGTCTTGTCGGGCAGCCGGTGGTAGCCCTGCATGATCCCGGGGCCGCGCAGCAGGATCTCGCCGTCGTCGGCGATGCGGACCTCGGTGCCGGGCAGCGGCTTGCCGACCGTGCCGGTGCGGTAGGCCTCGCCGGGGTTGACGAAGGAGGCCGCGCTGGACTCCGTCAGCCCGTAGCCCTCCAGGATGTGGATCCCCGCGCCGGCGAAGAAGTAGCCGATCTCCGGGGAGAGGGCGGAGGCGCCGGAGACGGCGGCGCGCAGGTGGCCGCCGAAGGCCTCGCGGAGCTTGGAGTAGACGAGGGCGTCGGCGACCTTGTGCTTCATGGACAGGCCGAAGGGAGCCGTGGCCCGGCCGGTGCGGCGGAAGTTGTCCTGGGTGACCTTGGCGTACTCGCGGGCCACGCCCACCGACCACTTGAAGATCTTGTACTTGGCGCCGCCGCCGGCCCGGGCCTTGGCCGCGACCCCGTTGTAGACCTTCTCGAAGATGCGCGGGACGGCCGCCATGTAGGTCGGCTGGACCACCGGCAGGTTCTCGATGATCTTGTCGATCCGGCCGTCCACGGCGGTGACGTGGCCGACCTCGATCTGGCCGGAGGTGAGCACCTTGCCGAAGACGTGGGCGAGCGGCAGCCAGAGGTACTGGACGTCGTCCTTGGTGATCAGGCCGGTCGCGACGGTGGCCTTGGCCATGTACGACCAGTTGTCGTGCGGCAGCCGGACGCCCTTGGGCCGGCCGGTGGTGCCGGAGGTGTAGATGAGGGTGGCGAGCTGGTCCGCGCGGATCGCCGCGATGCGGTCCTTGACGGCGGCGGGGTGGTCGGCCAGGTACTCCCGGCCGCGCCGCTCCAGGTCGGCCAGGGACAGCACCCAGCCCTCCGGGTCGCCCTCGGCCGGGACGGCGCCCTCGGCGTCGACGACCACGACGTGCCGCAGGTCGGGCAGGTCGGCGCGGCGTTCGCGGGCCTTGGCCAGCTGGGCGGCGTCCTCGGCGATCAGCACCCGGCTCTCGGAGTCGGAGAGGATGAACGCCGACTCCTCGGCGTTGGTGCTCGGGTAGATCGTGGTGACGGCCGCGCCCGCGCACATCGCGCCGAGGTCGGCGAGGATCCACTCCACGCGGGTGTTGGAGGCGAGCGCCACCCGCTCCTCGGGCTGGACGCCGAGGTCGACGAGGCCGGCGGCGATGGCGAACACCCGCTCGGCCGCCTGGCCCCAGCTGAGCGACTTCCAGTCGTCCGGACCCTGACCGGACGCCGGCGGGACCGGATAGCGGTAGGCCTCCGCGTCCGGGGTGGCGGCGACGCGCTCAAGGAAGACGGCCGCCACCGAGGGCGGGCGGTTCTCGATCAGGGACTGTGTGTCGCTCACGACATCCTCCGGACCGGTCCACGCGGGCAGCGCGTTCCGTTCTTGTAACTGGCGAGTAACCATCGAGCTGCGATCAGGGTAGAGGTCAGCCGGCGGGTGCGTAAGAGCCGGCGGGCGGCCGGTTCATAACGAAACGGGCCCCCGCGCCGCCGCGCGAGGGCCCGTGGGCACCGCTTCCGGTTCGCTGCCCGGACGCGGCCCTACTTCTTCTTGCCGCCGCTCTCGTCGCTGGAGAGCACCGCGATGAACGCCTCCTGCGGGACCTCCACGGAGCCGACCATCTTCATCCGCTTCTTGCCTTCCTTCTGCTTCTCCAGCAGCTTCCGCTTACGGGAGATGTCGCCGCCGTAGCACTTGGCGAGGACGTCCTTGCGGATGGCGCGGATCGTTTCACGGGCGATGACCCGGGAGCCGATGGCCGCCTGGACCGGCACCTCGAAGGCCTGCCGCGGGATGAGCTCGCGCAGCTTGGCGACCAGGCGCACGCCGTAGGAGTAGGCGGCGTCCTTGTGGGTGATCGCCGAGAAGGCGTCGACCTTGTCGCCGTGCAGCAGGATGTCGACCTTGACCAGGCTGGAGGCCTGCTCGCCGGTGGGCTCGTAGTCGAGGGAGGCGTAGCCGCGGGTCTTGGACTTCAGCTGGTCGAAGAAGTCGAAGACGATCTCCGCGAGCGGGAGGGTGTAGCGGATCTCGACGCGGTCCTCGGAGAGGTAGTCCATGCCGAGCAGGGTGCCGCGGCGGTTCTGGCACAGCTCCATGATCGAGCCGATGAACTCGGTCGGGGCGAGGATCGTGGCGCGCACGACCGGCTCGTACACCTCCGAGATCTTGCCCTCGGGGAACTCGCTCGGGTTGGTGACCGTGATCTCGGTCTTGTCCTCCATGACCACGCGGTAGACCACGTTGGGCGCGGTGGCGATGAGGTCGAGGCCGAACTCGCGCTCCAGGCGCTCGCGGATCACGTCGAGGTGGAGCAGGCCGAGGAAGCCGACGCGGAAGCCGAAGCCGAGGGCCGCGGAGGTCTCCGGCTCGTAGACCAGGGCGGCGTCGTTGAGCTGGAGCTTGTCCAGGGCGTCGCGCAGCTCCGGGTAGTCCGAGCCGTCCAGCGGGTACAGACCGGAGAAGACCATCGGCTTCGGGTCCTTGTAGCCGCCGAGGGCCTCCGTGGCGCCGCCGGTCATCTGGGTGATGGTGTCGCCCACCTTGGACTGGCGGACGTCCTTCACACCGGTGATCAGGTAGCCCACCTCACCGACGGACAGGCCGTCGGCGGGCAGCATCTCCGGGGAGTTGCAGCCGATCTCCAGCAGCTCGTGGGTGGCGCCGGTGGACATCATCCGGATGCGCTCGCGCTTGTTGAGCGTGCCGTCGACGACCCGGACGTACGTGACCACGCCGCGGTAGGAGTCGTAGACCGAGTCGAAGATCATGGCGCGGGCGGGGGCGTCCTTGACGCCGACCGGGGCCGGGACCGTCTCGACCACGCGGTCGAGCAGGGCCTCGACGCCCAGGCCCGTCTTGGCGGAGACCCGCAGCACGTCGTCGGGCTCGCAGCCGACCAGGTTCGCCAGCTCCTCGGCGAACTTCTCCGGCTGGGCCGCCGGCAGGTCGATCTTGTTGAGCACCGGGACGATGGTGAGGTCGTTCTCCATCGCCAGGTAGAGGTTGGCGAGGGTCTGCGCCTCGATGCCCTGGGCGGCGTCCACCAGCAGGATCGTGCCCTCGCAGGCCGCGAGGGACCGGGAGACCTCGTAGGTGAAGTCCACGTGGCCCGGGGTGTCGATCATGTTGAGGATGTGCGTGCGGCCCTGGCCCTCGCCCGCGGTGGGCGCCCACGGCAGCCGGACCGCCTGGGACTTGATCGTGATGCCGCGCTCACGTTCGATGTCCATGCGGTCGAGGTACTGGGCGCGCATCTGCCGCTGGTCGACGACGCCGGTGAGCTGGAGCATCCGGTCGGCGAGCGTCGACTTGCCGTGGTCGATGTGCGCGATGATGCAGAAGTTGCGGATCAGCGCCGGGTCGGTACGGCTCGGCTCGGGCACGTGGCTAGGGGTCGCGGGCACGCAGTGTCCTGATTCTCGGGTCTCAGTCGGAACGTTACGCAGGCGTCTATCGTCCCATGACTACGGCCGTGCGCTCGGTTTGGGCCACCTGTTGGGCGCCTGGTAGCCTGGGCAGCTGTGTCTCGTGTGCCCTCTCAGCTTGCGCGACACCAACCGAAGATCAACCTCTGAACCTGAAAAGGCTCTTTCGTGGCGAACATCAAGTCCCAGATCAAGCGGAACAAGACGAACGAGAAGGCCCGCCTTCGCAACAAGTCCGTCAAGTCCGAGCTCAAGACCTACATCCGCAAGGCGACCGAGTCCATCGCCGCCGGTGACGCGGAGAAGGCCACCGCGGCCGTCCGTCTGGCTTCGAAGAAGCTGGACAAGGCCGTCTCGAAGGGTGTCATCCACAAGAACGCCGCCGCCAACAAGAAGTCGGCGCTGGCCACCAAGGTTGCCACCCTCCAGGGCTGAGCTACTTCGATGTGATCGCCGGGACGGACCCAGCGGGCCCTCTCATCCGCTCCTGACCGGCACCCCCTCCGCCCCCGGGCGGCGGGACCACGCGTCGCACGCGGCCTGCGTTCGCCACGCGGGTGCGACGCCCCCGAGCACCAACCCGAAGGCCCCGACCTCTCCCTTTCCCCAGGACAGAGGCCGGGGCCTTCGGCGTACCTGGGGCGGCGGGGCCGGGCGGGGCGGCCGGGGGCGGCGGAGCCAGGCCCGGCGGGGCGGAGCCGGCGGGGCGGAGCCGGCGGGGGTGGCGGGGCGTGGGGGCTGGGCAGGGGCGGCGGTGCGTGGTAGCGGGAACCGGTGCGGCGAAGGGCGGCCCGCGGTCGGTTGGGCTCCGGTGGAGGGCGTGGGGCGGTCAGCGGTGGGGGCGGGCGGCTCGGGAGACTGCCACCACGGCCTTTTCCAGGGCGTACTCCGGGTCGTCGCCGCCGCCCTTGACGCCCGCGTCGGCCTCGGCGACGGCGCGCAGGGCCTGGGCGACACCGTCCGCCGACCAGCCCCGCATCTGCTGCCGGACCCGGTCGATCTTCCACGGCGGCATCCCGAGGTCCCGGGCCAGGTCGCCCGGGCGGGCGCCGCGCGGCGCGGAGGCCAGCTTGCCGATGGCCCGGACCGCCTGGGCCAGGGCGCTGGTGATCAGGACCGGCGCCACCCCGGTGCCCAGCGACCACCGCAGCGCCTCGAGCGCCTCGGCCGCCCGGCCCTCGACCGCGCGGTCGGCCACCTCGAAGCTGGAGGCCTCGGCCCGACCGGTGTAGTACCGGCCGACCACGGCCGCGTCGATGGTGCCCTCGACGTCGGCGCACAGCTGCGCCGCCGCGCTGGCCAGCTCCCGCAGGTCGCTGCCGATCGCGTCCACCAGGTTCTGGCAGGCCTCGGGCGTGGCCGACCGGCCGAGCGTGCGGAACTCGCCCCGGACGAACGCCAGGCGGTCCCCCGCCTTGGTCATCTTCGGGCAGGCCACCTCCCGGGCGCCGGCCTTGCGGGCGGCGTCCAGCAGGCCCTTGCCCTTCGCGCCACCGGCGTGGAGGAGCACGAGCGTGATCTCCTCGGCGGGCGCGTCCAGGTAGGCCTTGACGTCCTTGATCGTGTCCGCGGAAAGGTCCTGCGCGTTGCGCACGACCACGACCTTGCGCTCGGCGAACAGCGACGGGCTCGTCAGCTCCGCGAGCGTCCCCGGCTGCAGCTGGTCGGGAGTCAGGTCCCGCACGTCGGTGTCGGGGTCGGCGGCCCGGGCGGCCGCCACCACCTCCCGCACGGCGCGGTCGAGCAGCAGGTCCTCCTGCCCCACCGCGAGGGTGAGCGGGGCGAGCGGATCGTCGGTGGAGTTCTTCCTGGTGGCCATCGGCTCCAGCATCGCACGCCGCACCGACAGTGCCGGGCGCCCCGTACCGGAGAATGGTGCGGTGAGCCTGCGACATGTACTGGTCCTGCCCGACCGCGACGCCGCCGAGGAGGTGGCGCAGCAGGTCGTCGACCGCTTCGGCCTGCCCGAGGAACCCCAGCTGGTCCGTGACGCCCTGGCGGGCGAGGACGACGCCGAGGACGCCCAGTGGCTCGTGGTGGTCGAGGACCCGGACACCCGGCTCGACCCGACCGCCCTGGACGACCTCGCCGCGGAGCACGAGGGCTGGCTCGAAGCCCCGTAGCCGCGGAGTCCGGAGCCCCGTAGGCACGAGACCCGCAGGCCCCCACGCCCGCAGGCCCGCAGTCCGATCCCCGTAGGCCCACAGCCCCGCAGGCCCGCAGTCCGATCCCCGTAGGCCTGTGGCCTGCAGGCCGGGGCCGGCCGGGCTCGCGCGCGGGGTCCCCTCCCGGCTCGGCCCTGGTCCTCCTGTCCCGGCCCCGCCCCGGTCCCCGCGTGCGGTCAGGCCTTGTGGACGATCTGGACGTCCAGCGCGACCTCGACGCTCGAACCGATGGCCGCGATGCCGTGGGCCAGCATCGACTGCCAGTTGAGGGTAAAGTCCTCGCGCTGCAGCTCGGCCGAGGCGCGGCAGGCGGCCCGCGGCTCCCCTTCCATGCCGGTGCCGGTCCCCAGGTACTCGGTGTCCAGCGTCACCGAGCGGCTCACACCGTGCAGGGTCAGGGCGCCTGCCACCGTCCAGCGGCTGCCGCGGCGGTGGATGAAGCGCTCGCTGTAGAACTCCACCGTGGGGTGGCGCGCGGCGTCCAGGAAGTCCGCCGACCGCAGATGGTCGTCGCGCATCCGCAGGCCGGTGTCGATGCTGGCCGTGTCGATGATCACGTGCATGGAGGAGTCCTCCATGCGCTCGGCTATCCGGACGGCGCCGGCGAAGGTGTTGAACCGGCCGTGGATCCGGGCCAGTCCGATGTGCCGGGCCGTGAACGCGATGGTGGAGTGGGCCGGGTCGATCTCCCAGTGGCCGGGCTGCGGCAGCAGCGGCGGCTCGACGGGGTCGAGCACGATCTCGGCCGTCCCCGGCTGGGCGCTGCCGCCGACCAGCGTCGCGCCGTGGAACGGCGCGTAGCCCTCCGCGATGACCGTCAGCCGGTACTCCCCCTCCGGCACCGCGGCGGTGAACCCGCCGTACGGGTCCGTCTCGCCGCCGACGACCCGGCGGCCGATCGGGTCGGTCACCTCGAACCGGGCCTGCCGGACCGGCTGGTGGACCGTGTCGAGCACCCTGCAGCTGAGCAGCTTCGCCGTGGGCGGCAGCGTCAGCGTCGCGGCGGAACCCGGACTGCTGTTTCCGGCCGTATCCAACCCCCGTCGGCGACCGAACATGGTTGATGCACCCCCGTGCTGTATGGAATCGGGCCCGCATGGGGACCCTTCTGGCGAAAACGCATTCGATCATGTGGCGGGACTGTGGGCAAACAGAGCGCGCGGGCCGGCGGAACACCCGTCGGGACGCCGCTGCGCACGCCCGTCGCCCCGCCCGTCCGCCGCCAGCCGTAGGGCGCGCCGGTCGGTCGGCCCGTGCGCCTGCCCGTGGGCGCGCTCGGCCTGCCCGTCCGCCTGCCCGCGCGCCTGCTCCTCGGCCGGCCCTGCGGGACCGCCCGCGGCCGGCCGGAACGGCTCGGGTCGCGGCGCCGGTTCCGAGCACCGCGACCGACCCGTCGGTGTCGGTCCGCAGGACCAGCGCCCCGCCGGCTCGCAGCGACGCCAGCGTGGTGGGGGCCGGATGGCCGTAGCGGTTGCCCGCGCCCACCGGGACGACGGCCAGCCGGGGACGGACGCGGCGGTGCAACGCCGGGTCCTGGTGGGCGGATCCGTGGTGCGCGACCTTGAGTACGTCCACCGGGCCCAGGGCCGGATGGTCCCTCAGCAGCCCCTGCTGGGAAATGGGTTCGAGATCGCCCAGAAGCAACAGGCTCGGCCCCGCCGTACGGACGAGCAACGCTACGCTCGCGTCGTTCGGGCCCACCCCCGACAGCCCCGGCGGCGGCCACAGCACCTGCCACTCCACCGGCCCGACCCGGCGCCGTTCGCCGGCCCGCGCCGCGAGGACGGGCACGCCCGCGGCGGCCGCGGTCCGGCGGACGGCCGCGGCCCCGCCGACGGGCTCGGCCAGCGTGGACGTCTGGATCAGTCCCACCGACCGCCCGCGCAGCACCCCGGCGAGGCCGCCGACGTGGTCGGCGTGGAAGTGGGTCAGGAGCAGCAGCGGCACCGTGACGACGCCGAGGGAGCGCAGGCACGCGTCCACCGGCTCGGGCTCCGGGCCCGCGTCGACGACCACCGCCGTACCGGGCCCGACCGCCAGGACTCCGGCGTCGCCCTGGCCGACCGCGCACTGCACGTAGCTCCAGTCGGGCGGCGGCCAGCCGGTGAGCACGCGGGTCAGTTGCGGGGGCCGCAGTACGGCGACCAGCAGGAGCAGGGCGGCCAGGGCGGGCGGCCATCGGCGGTGGCGACCGGTGCCCGCCGCGCACCGGACGGCGAGCACGGTCAGCACGGCCAGCAGCAGCCCACCGGCAGGGCCGCCCGGCCAGGACAGCTCGGCTCCGGGGAAGCGGGCGCCGGTCCGGGCGACGAGGGCGATCCACCCGGCCGGTACCCCCGCGCACCGGGCGAGCAGCTCGGCGAGCGGCGGGCAGGCGGGGGCCACGGCGAGCGCGGCGAAGCCCAGGACGGTCGCCGGTCCCGCGGCGAGCTCGGCCAGCAGGTTGCAGGGGACCGCCACGAGGCTCACCCGGGCCGTGAGCACCGCCACCACCGGCGCGCAGACCGCCTGCGCGGCGGCCGCCGCGGCCAGCGCCTCGGCCGGGCGCGGCGGCACCCCGCGCCGCTGCAGGGCGGCGCTCCAGCGCGGGGCGAGGAGCAGCAGCGCTCCGGTGGCCAGGACCGACAGCAGGAAACCGTAACTGCGGGCGAGCCAGGGGTCGAGGAGCAGCAGCAGTACGACGGCTGCGGCGAGGGCCGGGACCAGCGAGCGGCGCCGTCCGGTGGCGATCGCCAGCAGTGTGACCGCGCCGCACGCCGCGGCCCGCAGCACGCTCGGCTCCGGCCGGCACACGACGACGAACGCCAGCGTCAGCGCGGCCCCGGCGAGGGCGGTGGCCCGTAGGGAGAGCCCGAGGCGCGGGGCCAGGCCCCGCCGTTCGGTGTACTGGGCGCTGGCGGGTGGGCCGATCAGCAGGAACAGCACGACGGTCAGGTTGGAGCCGGACACCGCGAGGAGGTGCAGGAGGTCGGTGGCCCGGAAGGCGTCGTGCAGGTCCTGCGGCACGCGGGAGGTGTCGCCCACGACCAGGCCGGGCAGCAGGGCACGGGCGTCGGGGGCGAGCCCGTCGGTGGCCCGGCGCAGTCCTTCGCGCAGGGTGCCCGCGATCCGCTGGACGGCGTCCGGGCCGCCGACCACGCGGGGCGGGGTGTCGCCGGCCGGCCGGAGCAGCGCCACGGAGCGCTCGCCGGCGCGGGCCGGCGCCAGCCGGGCCGTCACCGCCAGGCGGGTGGACGGCAGCAGCCGGGTCCAGGCCGGGTCGTCGCCGGCCAGCACCGTCACCGGGGTCGCCACCCGGGTGACGGCGCCGTCCGGGCCGGTGACCTGGGTCAGCTCGGCGTCGAACACGACCACGGGCGGGCCGCTCGTGCCGCCGGCGCGGCGGGGGTCCGACCCGACCGTCAGCTCCGCCGACACCCGGCCGTGCCGGGCCGCCAGCCCGACCACCGGCCCGGCCCGGTCCTCGGCCCGCTGCAACCCGGCCACTGCGGCCCCGGCCGCCGCGGCCAACAGCAGCCCGGCGAAGGCCGTCGCCAAGGCCCGACGCCGGGCCGGGCGGAGGGGGGAGCTGGGCTGTGCTGCGGAAGGCGGGGTGCGCGTCTCCCGGGGGCCGGCCGGCCCTGGCGGGCCCTGCGGGTCCGGTGGGGCGGCCGGCCCCGGCGGGTCGCGCTGCTCCCGCAGGGGATGCGGGTTCCGGGGTTCGGGTGGCTGTGGCGGGCCGTGCCGGTCCGGTGGGGCGGCTGGCTCCGGCGGGGTGTGCGGGGGCCGGGGCCGGGCTGGCTCCGGGGGGTCGTGGTGGTCCTGCGGGGCGGGTGACCCTGGTGGGTCGTGCGGGGCCCGTGGGGTGGTCGGGTGTCGGTCTGATCGGGGGCGGGGTGTCAGGAGGAGCGTCACGGCGGCGGCCGTGCACAAAGTGGCAGCCGCGACTGTCCACGTGGCGGGGGCGGTCAGGGCCAGGGCGGCGGCCAGCCAGGCGGCCAGGGCCGGGCCGGCCAGGCGCAGGTCCAGCGGGGTGTCCTTGGGCTCTGCTCGGTTCGGCTGAGCCTCGGGGGTCGGCGGGCCGGGGCTTCGGGTCGGGCCTGGTGATTTCATGGCCGGACCAGTGGGCGGAGGTCGGCGAAACGGCGTTCGCCGATGCCGGTCACCTCGCGGAGCTCCTCCACGGAGCGGAAGCCGCCGCGGGCGGTACGGAAATCCACGATGTGCTGTGCCAGCACGGGGCCCACGCCGGGTAACGCGTCCAGCTGTTCCACCGTGGCGTTCCCGAGGCTGAGGGGGGTGCCGGGGCGGAGTGAGTTCGCCCGGGCCCCGCCGGGCGCGGGTGGTTGGGGTGGTGCGGGCACACCGACCAGGACCTGTTCGCCGTCGACCAGCAGGCGGGCCAGGTTGAGCCCGCTGGTGTCCGTGCCGGGGCGTACTCCCCCGGCCGCGGCGACCGCGTCCGCCACGCGTGATCCGGGCGGGAGGTGGCGCAGGCCCGGGGCCCGGACCTTTCCGCCCACGTCGACCACCAGGGTGGTGGGGGACGGGGAGGGTGGCGGGCCACCGTCCGAGGGCGTGTTCGCGACCGGGGCCGGGGCCATGACCGCCGGGGCCGACACCTGCCGGGGCCTGCCCGCCCAGTACTGCTGGGCGGCGAAGGCCAGGCCGATCACGAGGACCACGACGATGGCGGCCAGCGGCCGCCGTTCGAGGCCGCAGCGGGTCTGGAGCCAGAGCGGCAGCCGTTCGCGCAGGGCCAGGCGGAGGGAGGTCGCGGGTGGCAGCGGGTTCTCGGTCTCGGGCGGGGGTGCTTCCGAAAGGGGCGCGGCTCGGGGCCCGGCTGCTTGGGGCGGATCGGTCCGCCGCGGCCCTGCCGGGGGCCGGGCTTCCTGCCGTGTGTCCGCCCGCCGCGGCCCCGCCGAGGGCCGGGCTTCCTGCCATGTGTCCGCCCGCCGCGGCCCCGCCGAGGGCCGGGCTTCCTGCCATCTGCCCGTCCGCCGCTCGGCGGGTGAGGGCCTTTCGTTCCGGCGTGCGTCAGGGCGCTGCCGAGTGTCTGCGGGTCGTCCCTCTGGGGGCAGCAGGTCGGTCTGCCGCTGGTCGTCCTCTTCCACCGGGTCCCAGTGCAGGTCGTCCTGCCCTGTCTCGTCCCCGGGGAGGACGGCGTTCTGCGGCGGCGTGTCACCGGGCGGGCTGTCCGGCCTTGCCGCGTCCCGGGCCACTGCCTGCTGCCGTACCGGGGGCGGGGGCAGGGGTGTCCCTCCCGCCAGGGGCCGCGTGAGGGTGCTCGGGGGGTCGGGGGTGGGGAGGGCCGGGTGTTCGGGGGTGCGCTGCAGGGCGGTGCGCTCGATGGTCGCTGCCGTGGTGGTGCCGGCCAGCAGGGTCTGGGCGCGGCGGTGGAGCGCGGCGGCCGCGGCCTCGGCGTGGGCTCGGCGACGAGTACGGAGGCGGGTGCGGCGGTACCGGGCGCGGGTGTCCGAGGAAGGGGGGCGGCCCGGGCCGCTTGTGGCGCCGGTGGGGAGGGGTGGGGTGGGGCGGCGGGGGGTGTGGGTGCCGTACAGGCTTGAGGGGCCGTAGGGGCTTGAGGGGCCGTAGGGGCTTGAGGGGCCGTAGGGGCTTGAGGGGCCGTAGGTGTCGGGGGGCTCCGGGGTGGCCGGGGTTTCTGAGGTGTCGGAAGTCGCCGGGGACGGGGGTGTGCCGAGCGGCTCGGGGGTTGCCCTTGCCGTTGCGGCTGCGGCTGCGGTTGCGGTTGCGGTTGTTGGGCGGGGCGTCGGTCGGGCTGATGTAGTCATGCCGACGACCGTACGAGGAGAGCCCGACATCGGTGCGGAAGTGCGGATTCCTGTGGATAAGCCGGGAGTTGTGGATGGTCGCGTCAGCCGTTCGGCGCTTCAGTGCGGGGAGATCACCGCGGCCAGGAGGCCCGGTCCCGTGTGCGCGCCGATGACGGCCCCCACCTCGCTCACGTGCAGCTCCCGTAGGCCCGGGATGCGCTCGCGGAGGCGTTCGGCGAGCATGTCCGCGCGGTCGGGGGCGGCGAGGTGGTGGACCGCCACGTCGACGCCGGCCGTGCCGGCCCGTTCGACCGCCAGCTCTTCGAGGCGGGCGATGGCCTTGGAGGCAGTCCGTACCTTCTCCAGCATTTCGATGCGGCCGCCGTCGAGGGTCAGCAGCGGCTTGACCGCCAGGGCGGAGCCCAGGAGGGCCTGGGCGGCGCCGATGCGGCCGCCGCGGCGGAGGTAGTCGAGGGTGTCGACGTAGAAGAACGCGGACATGCCCGCGGCCCGCTTCTCGGCGGCGGCCACGGCCTCGTCCAGCGTGCCGCCCGCTTCGGCCGTCTCGGCGGCGGCGAGGGCGCAGAAGCCGAGGGCCATCGCGACCATGCCGGTGTCGACGACGCGGACCGGGACCGGCGCGGTGCGGGCCGCCAGGACGGCGGCGTCGTAGGTGCCGGAGAACTCGGCGGAGAGGTGGAGGCTGATGATGCCGGTCGCCCCGGCGGCTGCGGCTGCGTCGTAGGCCCGGACGAAGTCCTCCGGGCTGGGGCGGGAGGTGGTGACGGGGCGGCGCTTCTGGAGGGCCAGGGCGAGGCTTCGGGCGGAGATCTCGGTGCCCTCTTCGAGGGCCTCGTCGCCGAGGACCACGGTGAGGGGGACGGAGGTGATCCCGTGCCGCGCCAGTGCCGGGTGGGGCAGGTAGGCCGTGGAATCGGTGACGATCGCGACATGGCGGGACATGAGGCGGAGAGTACCGCCAGTGGGGGCGGTGCGGCAGCCTGGGCCTGTGGCTGGCCCTCTGCCGGGGCCGGCCCGCGGCCCGGGGGCCGGCCGCGGCCGGCCTGGCGCATGCCTCGGCCGGGCCTGCCGCCCGGCTCCGTCCTTCCGGAGCGCGACCGGCCCGGACCAGGCCTGGGCCTGGGCCTGGGCCTAGGCCTGTGCCGGGCCGCCGCCAGGACCGGACCAAGCCTGGGCTCGGGCCTGGGCCTGTGCCGGGCCGCCGCTGGGTCTCGCCGCCCGGCCCGGGCGGACCCGGCGCCTGCCGGACCGCCGCCGGGACCGGACCAAGCCTGGGCCTGGGCCTAGGCCTGCGCCAGGCCGCCGCCAGGACCGGACCAAGCCTGGGCTCGGGCCTGGGCCTGCGCCGGGCCGCCGCCGGGTCTCGCCGCCCGGCCGGGGCGGACCCGGCTCCCGCCGGGGCCACGCCTGGGCTCGGGCTGGCCACCCTGGCTGGGCCCGGGCCTGCCTGGGCCGTGCCTGTCCGGCCCCTCGGCTGGGGCCTGTCCCGCTGGGGCGGGTGGGGGCCGGGTCCGTTACCGGGCCGAGCTGGCAGCTGAGGCCTGGCGGGCGGGGGTGTGGCCGCTGCGCGGAGCCTTTCCCCACCCCGCCCCTTCCCGTACCTGGGGCTCCGCCCCAGACCCCGCGCCTCAAACGCCGGCGGGGCTGGAGAGAGGGAGCCCTCGCTCCGGACCTGGAGCCTCGCACCCTAGCGGGACCGATGCACCCCTCCGACAAGCCGTACCCTGACCTGCCCCACCGAAGCGTCTGCGCCCAGGGGTTTTCGTGGGCCTCCGCCCCAGACCCCGGGCCTCAAACGCCGGCGGGGCTGGAGAGAGGGAGCCCTCGCTCCGGACCTGGAGCCTCGCACCCTAGCGGGACCGATGCACCCCTCCGACGAGCCGTACCCTGCCGTGCCCCGCCGGAGCGTCTGCGCCCAGGGGTTCTGGGCCTCCGCCCCGGAAAGAGCGAGCTCTCGCTCCCGGCCCGGAGCCTCGCACCCCAAGCGGGACCGGTGCACCCTCTCAGCCGGCAGCCGGCCCTGCGGACCGTCTGCGCCCAGGAGCTTCTGGGGCTCCGCCCCGGACCCCGCGCGTCAAACGCCGGCGGAGCTGGAGAGAGGGAGCCTTCGCTCCGGCCCCGGCGCCGCCGAACCGCTCGCCCTGGGGCAGCGGCCCGAGCCCGGCGACGCTGAAGGTTCCGGCCCCGGCTCCGTAGGCCCGCCCAGCAAGCCCAGCCCGCCCCTCAAGCCCCGCCCAGCAAGCCCCGCCCCGGCCCCCACACACCCGCGCCGGCAAGGCCGCCCCGGCAGTGCGTGGCTTCGGTTCAGGTCGTGGCCTCTGGCCTCGGGGTCTTCTGCCAGGGGTACGTCGGTGTCGGCCGGGCCGGGTCCAGGGCCGGGCGCTGCGCGCCCTGGTCGCCGGTCGGCGCGGGGGTGTCCGCCGCCGCCCCGGCCGAACGGGAAGCCGCCCCCGAGCCCGAGCCCGCCGCAGGCGGAGCAGCGCCCGCCCCGGCTCCCGGGCCGAAGCCGCCCGCAGCCTGACCGGAGCCGGCCCCGGCCCGGCCCGCCGGCCCGGTCTCCGCGGTCGCGGACTCGGACGCGGACTCGGACGCGGACCAGTGGCGCAGGGCGCCCGACTCCAGGTCGATCTGGGCCGACAGGGTCGACAAGTCGTCCTCCGCGAAGCGGCGGGCGCGGTCGTTGGCGGCGAAGCGCAGGGAGTCGGCCGCCGTGGTGATGCGGCTGGTGCGGTCGCGCAGGTCGGGGAGGCGGGAGGCCAGGTGGGCCTTGTCCGGCTCCTGTTCCAGGCGCTTGAGCTCCTCGTCCAGCTCGCGCCCGTGGGCGCTGAGGCGTTCGAAGAGGGCGAGGGACTCGTGCAAGGAGGCGTCCGAGCGGACGCCGTGCTCCAGGGTCTCGCGGGTGGCCCGCATCGACGTGCGCAGATCGAGCCGGAGCTGGGCGAGCGTGGCCGCCGGGCCGAACTGGCCCAGGCTCTTGGCCCGCAGGGTGGTGTCCTCGACCGTGCGGCGGGCCTGGGTGACCGTGCGTTCCACGCCCCGCTTCGCCACCCCGACCACCTTGACCGTGGCGTACACCGCCAGGCCGACCAGGGCCATCAGCATCAACGCGAAGATGATCAACGCGGCCTCCATGACGGTCCCTTTCCCCTGGCCCCTGTTTCCCCTGGCACCTGTTCTCGTTCTCCCCCTCACCGTAAACGCCGGGGGCAGGTCACGGGTTCCACAACGACCCTCGACCTGCCCCCGGAATCTCCTCAGGGTTCTCGCGCACCGCCCCTACGGGATGTCACCCATGGGATGTCACCACCCCACGGGATGTCACCCTCCACGGGACGTCGCCCCACCGGAAGGGGCACCCCCCGGACGTCGCCCCACCGGAAGGGACACCCCCCCCGGACCGCCTCACACCACGATGTTCACCAGCTTCGGCGCCCGCACGATCACCTTGCGGATCTCCGCCCCGCCCAGCGCCGCCACCACGGCCTCGTCCGCCAGCGCCAGCTGCTCCAGGTCGCCCTCGGAGATGGTCGGCGGGACCTCCAGGCGGGCCTTGACCTTGCCCTTGATCTGGACGACGCAGGTCACGGCCTCGTCCACGACGTACGCCGGGTCGGCGACGGGGAAGTCCTGGTGGACGACCGAGTCGGTGTGGCCCAGGCGGTGCCACAGTTCCTCGGCGATGTGCGGGGCCAGCGGCGCGATCAGCAGGACCAGGCGCTCGGCCACCGAGCGCTCCAGCGGCTTGCCGGCCTTGGTCAGGGTGTTGTTCAGCTCGGTGATCTTGGCGATCGCCGTGTTGAAGCGCAGCCCGGCCATGTCGCCGCCGGCCCCGTCGATCGCCTTGTGCAGGGCGCGCAGGGTGGCCTCGTCCGGCTCCCCGTCCACGACGGTGACCTCGCCGGTCGTCTCGTCCACGATGTTGCGCCACAGGCGCTGCAGCAGGCGGAACTGGCCGACCACCGCGCGGGTGTCCCACGGGCGCGAGACGTCCAGGGGACCCATCGCCATCTCGTACAGGCGCAGGGTGTCGGCGCCGTACTCCTCGCAGATCTCGTCGGGAGTGACGGCGTTCTTCAGGGACTTGCCCATCTTGCCCAGCTCGCGCTTGACCGGCTGCCCCTCGAAGAAGAACTTCCCGTCGCGCTCCTCGACCTCGGCGGCCGCCACCGGGAAGCCGCGCTCGTCGCGGTAGACGTAGGCCTGGATCATGCCCTGGTTGAACAGCTTGTGGAACGGCTCCGCCGACGAGACGTGGCCCAGGTCGAACAGGACCTTCGACCAGAAGCGCGCGTACAGCAGGTGCAGCACCGCGTGCTCGGCGCCGCCGACGTACAGGTCGACGCCGCCGTGCGGGGCGCTCTCGCGCGGGCCCATCCAGTACTGCTCGACGGCCGGGTCGACCAGCGCGTCGGCGTTGTGCGGGTCCAGGTAGCGCAGCTCGTACCAGCAGGAGCCGGCCCAGTTCGGCATGGTGTTGGTCTCGCGGCGGTAGCGCCGCACGCCGCGGCCGTCGCCCAGGTCCAGCTCGACGTTGACCCAGTCCTCCTTGCGCGACAGCGGGGTCTCCGGCTGGGAGTCCGCGTCGTCGGGCTCGAAGGTGCGCGGGGAGTAGTCCTCGACCTCGGGCAGCTCCAGCGGCAGCATCGACTCGGGCAGCGCGTGGGCCACGCCGTCCTCGTCGTAGACGATCGGGAAGGGCTCGCCCCAGTAGCGCTGGCGGCTGAACAGCCAGTCGCGCAGGCGGAAGTTGACGGTGCCCTCGCCGATGCCCTGCTCGGTCAGCCAGGCGGTGATCGCGGCCTTGGCCTCCACCACGCCCAGGCCGTCCAGGGAGATGCCCTCGCCGGTGGAGTTGACCAGCTTCGCGTCGTGGGAGACGAACGCCTCGTCCCACTCGGCCGGGTCGGTGCCGCGGCCGTCGGTGGGCTCGACCACGCAGCGCATCGGCAGCTCGAAGGCGCGGGCGAACTCGAAGTCGCGGCTGTCGTGGGCCGGAACGGCCATGATCGCGCCGGTGCCGTAGCCCATCAGGACGTAGTCGGCGATGAAGACCGGGACCTTCTCGCCGCTGACCGGGTTGACCGCGTACTCACCGGTGAAGACGCCGGTCTTGTCCTTGGCCTCGGCCTGGCGCTCCACGTCCGACTTCGACGCCGCCTGCTTGCGGTACGCCGCGACGGCCTCGGCCGGGGTCGCGTGGCCGCCGGTCCACACCTCGCGGGTGCCCTCGGGCCAGGCGGCGGGGACGAACTTCTCGACCAGCGGGTGCTCGGGCGCCAGCACCATGTAGGTGGCGCCGAACAGGGTGTCGGGGCGGGTGGTGAAGACGGTGACGGCCTCGTCGCCCAGCGCGAAGTCGACGCGGGCGCCCTCGGAGCGGCCGATCCAGTTGCGCTGCTGCAGCTTGATGGCCTCGGGCCAGTCCAGCGCGTCCAGGTCGTCCAGCAGGCGGTCCGCGTAGGCGGTGATCCGCATGTTCCACTGGCTCAGCCGGGCCTTGAAGACGGGGAAGTTGCCGCGCTCGGAGCGGCCGTCGGCGGTGACCTCCTCGTTGGCCAGGACGGTGCCCAGTCCGGGGCACCAGTTCACCGGCGCGTCCGAGGCGTACGCCAGGCGGTACTCGTTCAGTACGTCGGCCCGCTCGGCGGCGCTCAGCGCGGCCCAGTCACGGCCTCCGGGGACCTTGCGGGAGCCGTCCTCGAAGGAGGCGACCAGCTCGGCGATCGGGCGGGCCTTGCCGGCCTCGGTGTCGTACCAGGAGTTGTAGATCTGCAGGAAGATCCACTGGGTCCACTTGTAGTAGTCCGGGTCGATCGTGGCGAACGACCGGCGCTTGTCGTGGCCCAGGCCCAGGCGGCGCAGCTGGGCCTTCATGTTCTCGATGTTCGCCTCGGTGGACACCCGCGGGTGCGTGCCGGTCTGCACGGCGTACTGCTCGGCCGGCAGGCCGAAGGCGTCGAAGCCCAGGGTGTGCAGGACGTTGTGCCCGGTCATCCGCTGGTGGCGGGCGAAGACGTCGGTGGCGATGTACCCCAGCGGGTGACCGACGTGCAGGCCCGCGCCGGACGGGTACGGGAACATGTCCATGATGAACTTCTTGGGCCGCGCCACGACGGCGGGGTCGCCCGCCAGGTCACCGCTCGGGTTCGGGGCCTCGTAGGTCCCCTCCGCGTCCCATACGTCCTGCCAGCGTGCCTCGATGTCGGTGGCCATGGCGGCCGTGTAACGGTGCGCCTCGGCCGCCTCGGGGGCCGGGGTGTTCGTCTCGCTCATGATTCCTACAAGCTCCATCGATCGTCTCTGCCGTCTCTGCCTGCCCAAACGAAAAAACCCCTCGCACAGGAGGGGACGCCGCGCCGAGGCCGACCGGGTCGGTGCCGGTCGGGACTGTTCAGCGCGGCTCGGTAAGCAGAAGGCGTACGGCACGCATGGCGTCAGGGTACCGCAGCGGTCCCGGCGGACGCTCTGCCGTTCCGCGGGGCGGGCACAACGAGAAGCGGGCCGCCCTGTCCGGACGACCCGCTTCCTCACTGTGGAGCTAAGGAGAATTGAACTCCTGACCTCTTGCATGCCATGCAAGCGCTCTACCAACTGAGCTATAGCCCCTTGCTTTCGCAGTGTCCCCCGGGTCCTGCTCGGTTTCCCTTGCCGGTTCCCCCTGGCGACATCGAGAACATTACACGGTGATGGCCCCGGACCAAAAATCGGTTTCCCCGGCCGCCGCACGACTACCGTTATGTCCGGTTCGACCTGGTCAGGCCCGGGCGAACTGGTAGAAGCGCTTCAGCGTGCAGTGCTCGTCGAGCAGCCGGCCGTAGATCGGCTCCCCCTCCAGTTCCCGGTACGTCTCGATGGGGTCGCCCTTTATGATCAGCGCCCGCGCGCATTCCTCGCACCAGTACTGGTAGTCGGGGTTGACCGGGTCCATGTCCCGCACGATCGGCGTGCCGTTGTCGCACCAGTCGCACCGCCGCCGGTGTGCACCCATCCGTCAGCGACTCCCTCCCGCTCCGGGCCGTCGTCTCCCCCTCCGGCGCTGTCGATTCTGCCACGCCGGTGCGTCAGGGGTCAGCTAGGGACAAAGAGCAAGGATCCCGCCCCCTGTTGGGGACGGGATCCTTCTTCTGTGGAGCTAAGGAGAATTGAACTCCTGACCTCTTGCATGCCATGCAAGCGCTCTACCAACTGAGCTATAGCCCCGCTCTCCGTCGCGCTTCCCGCCGTTTCCTGCGGTCCTCGCTGCGGACAAGAAGAACTCTAGCCTGTGACCAGCCGAAAAGTGAAATCCGGTCCCAGGGCGGTCCCGGGGGCCCCGCCACGGGGCCCCACCAGGGCCTCAGTCGTCGTCGCCGAGCACCGGCTCCGGCAGGGTGCCGGCGTTGTGCTCCAGCAGCCGCCAGCCGCGCGCGCCCTCGCCGAGGACGGACCAGCAGCAGTTGGACAGGCCGCCCAGGCTCTCCCAGGCGGCCGCCTCCAGGCCGAGCAGCCGGCCGATGGTCGTACGGATCGTGCCGCCGTGGCTGACCACGACCAGCGTGCCGTTCTCCCGCAGGCCCGCCGCGTGCCGGAGCACCACCGGGGCCGCCCGGTCGGCGACCTCGGTCTCCAGTTCGCCGCCGCCGCGGCGCACGGGCTCGCCGCGCTTCCAGGCCGCGTACTGCTCGCCGTACTTCGCCACGATCTCCTCGTGGGTCAGCCCCTGCCACTCGCCGGCGTACGTCTCGCGCAGCGCCGCGTCGTGCGCGACCGCCAAGCCGGTCACGGCGGCCAGCTCGGCGGCGGTCGCCGCGGCCCGCTTGAGGTCGGAGGCCACGATGGCGTCGGGCTTGAGGGAGGCCAGCAGCCGGGCGGCGCGGCGCGCCTGCGCGACCCCGGTCTCGGTCAGCTCGATGTCCGTGGAGCCCTGGAACCGGCGCTCCAGGTTCCACGACGTCTGGCCGTGCCGCCACAGGACGATCTTGCGGCCCGGCCGGGAAGCGGTCGTCGCGCTCAGAACAGATCACCGTCCAGGTCGTCGTCCGCCTGGGCCTCGCGCAGCTTGGCGTGCTCCTCGGCCTTGCCGCGGGTCTGCTTGGCGTCCTCGGGCAGGTCGAGCTCGGGGCAGTCCTTCCACAGGCGCTCCAGCGCGTAGAAGACCCGCTCCTCGCTGTGCTGCACGTGCACGACGATGTCGACGTAGTCGAGCAGGATCCAGCGCGCGTCGCGGTCGCCCTCGCGGCGGACCGGCTTGGCGCCGAGGTCCTTCAGCAGGCGCTCCTCGATCTCGTCGACGATCGACTTGACCTGGCGGTCGCTGGGCGCGGAGGCGAGCAGGAAGGCGTCGGTGATCGACAGCACGTCGCTGACGTCGTAGGCGATGATGTCGTGCGCGAGCTTGTCCGCGGCCGCCTGGGCGGCGACGTTGATGAGCTCGATGGAGCGGTCCGTGGCGGTCACTAGGCCATGCTTTCGGGTCGACGGGCAGATCCTTACAAGGGTCTCACGGTCCGCCGACCCCGCCCACGCCATTACGCCGCCGCGGGCCGCGGCCCCCGAGGAGGGGGTCCGGGGCCGGTTCAGGAGGGCTTGTAGTCCTTGCCCAGGGTGACCACCACGTCCGCGTTGAGCGGGCTCTCGGCCTTCTTGACGGCGCTCTCCGGCAGGCCCAGGGTCTTGGCGACCTCGACCGCGCGGTCCCGCTGGGCGTCGTCCTGGTACGTGATCTGCGAGGTGGCCTGGCCCTGCCCGGCCCGGCCGCCGTCCACCAGGGAGTAGCCGCCGTTCATCAGCGCCGCCTTGGCCGCGGTGTGCGTCCTGTCGTCGCCGGTGCCGTCGCGCAGGCCCACCCGGGGCGCGGCGCCGCTCTGCGGGCCGGTCACGGCGCCGCCGAGGACCTCCTTGACCACCTTGCGGCCGGCCTCGTCGGTCAGGGTGCCGTCGGGCTTGACCGTGACCAGGTCGGTGCGGTGGTCGCCGACCTTGGCGTGCTCGGCGAGCTTGGCCAGCGAGGCGCCGAGGGCCTGCTCGTTCAGGGAGGGGTCCAGGATCTGGGCCAGGGTCTCCACGGTGACGGTGGCGGCCCGGGGATCGCTGGAGACCTTGCGCAGCGTGGCCAGCAGCACCTTGCCGAAGCGCTCCAGCTGCCGCGCCTCCGGCTCGTTCTGCGCGCGGTACGTCGCATAGGCGACGGCCATGGCGCCGTTCAGGCTCTGCTTCGGGCCCTGGCCGACGGCCGGGGTCCTCGCCCTGTCGTCGGCGGGGACGGCGGTGTCGGTGTCCACCTCGATGCCGCCGACCAGCTCGACGAGGTTCTCCAGGTACGGCGTGTCCAGCCGCCAGGTGCCGCCGATCCGGGTGCCGAGCAGGGTGTCCAGGCCCTCGCGGGTGCCGCCGAGGCCGTCCTCCTCGACGGACTTGGCCAGTGGCACGGAGCTGCCGTCGTCACGCGGGACGGCGAGGGCGCCGGGGAGCAGGACGGTGGCGCCGTGCCGGGTGGTGACGTTGTCCACGAGCAGGGCGGTGGAGGTGCCGCCGGTCTTGGTGTGGTGCAGGTGGACCACGATGATGTCGCGCTTCTGCGGACCGGCCGGGGTGCCGGCGGCCTGGGTGCGGTCGGGCCCGTCGAGGCCGGGCAGCTTGCCCGCGTACCAGAGGTAGCCGACGCCGCCCGCGACGAACAGGGCGAGGACGACGATCAGCGCGACCACCCGGTTGCGGCCGCGCCGGCGGGCCTCCTCACGGCGCTCGGTGCGGCTCTCGGTGAACTTCAGCCAGTCGATGACGTCGTCGCTCTCCTCGTCCGGCTGGTCGAGGAAGGCGAACTGCTCGGTGCGGTAGTCGGGCGTCGGGGCCCGGTCGGGCTCCCCGCGGCGCGGCTCGGGTACCGGTACGGCCTGCTGCGGGGGCCACTGCTGCTGCGGCTGCTGCGGCTGGGGCTGCTGGTGCTGGTGCGGGCCGCCGTAGGGACCGCCGTGCGGACCGTCGTACGGCTCGTCGTACGGGTCGTACTGCTCGTGGGGGCCGGGCCCGGCGGGGGCGCCGGAGGGGTCGTACCCGTACTGCTGTTCGTACACCTGGCCGGAGTACGGCGCCTGCGGCGGGTACGGCTCGTACGGGGGCTGCTGCCGAGGGGGCGCGGCGGCGTACACCGGCCGCCCGTAGGCGTCGTACCCGACGAGCTGCTGCTCCTCGTTCACCGCGGTGCCCCTCTCTTTCCGGACCCTCAGGCTCCCCGGTACAGCTCACGCTTGTCGATGTAGCGCACCACACCGTCGGGCACCAGGTACCACACGGGATCGCCCTGGGCCACCCGTGCGCGGCAGTCCGTGGACGAGATGGCCAACGCGGGGACCTCGACGAGGGACACCCCGCCCTCCGGCAGCCCGTCGTCGGTGAGGACGTGGCCGGGGCGGGTGACGCCGATGAAGTGGGCGAGGGAGAAGAGTTCTGCGGCGTTGCGCCAGGTCAGGATCTGGGCGAGGGCGTCGGCGCCGGTGATGAAGAACAGGTCGGCGTTCTCGTTGAGCGCCTTCAGGTCCCGCAGGGTGTCGATCGTGTACGTCGGGCCGCCCCGGTCGATGTCGATGCGGCTGACGGAGAACTGCGGGTTGGAGGCCGTGGCGATGACCGTCATCAGATAGCGGTCCTCGGCGGGCGAGACGGCCCGCTCCGACTTCTGCCACGGCTGGCCGGTCGGCACGAACACCACCTCGTCGAGGTGGAACAGCGCGGCCACCTCACTGGCGGCCACGAGGTGACCGTGATGGATCGGGTCGAACGTCCCGCCCATCACGCCGAGCCGGCGCTTGACCGGGCCGGTAGGCATTTCCTGCTCTCCCATGAGCGCAGACCCTACCGGCCCGCCGCGTCGGCTCAGCGGTCGCGGTTCAGACGCGTGGTCACCCACAGCATGAGCAGCAGGACGACCAGGGCGCCGCCGCCGGTCAGGTAGGGGTTCAGGCTGTCGTGGTTGCCGCCGTGCGTCTCGGCCCCCTCCGAGGCGAGGAGAACCAGGCTCTGGGCGGTGCTGGAGAGGCTCATCAGGCAGGTACCTATTCGGGTCGGGAGTGGGCGGAGACTTCGCTCACATCGTAAGTGGGTGCCTGGGGCACGCTCACGCCGACTCAGGCGTTGGAGAGGATAGACGCAAGGCACTGCAGGCCGATCAAGGGGGATGCGCCATGACAGAACAGGCTTCCGGGACGTCGACGCCCGCGCGCGACCGCAGGAGGTTCCCGGGAATCTCCTCACGGGCGTACGAACACCCGGCGGACCGCTCGGCGCTGGTGGCGCTGCGCAAGCTGAGCGGCTTCGACACGGTCTTCAAGGCGCTCAGCGGGCTGCTGCCGGAGCGCAGCCTGCGGCTGCTCTACCTGTCGGACTCGGTGCGGGTGGGCGAGACGCAGTTCCCGCACCTGCACCAGATGCTGCTCGACGCCTGTTACGTGCTGGACCTGGAGAAGGTCCCCCAGATGTACGTCCAGCAGGACCCCAAGCCCAATGCCATGTGCGTGGGGCTCGACGAGCCGATCATCGTGGTGACCACGGGCCTGGTCGAGCTGCTGGACGAGGAGGAGATGCGGGCGGTCGTGGGCCACGAGACGGGCCACGCCCTGTCGGGCCACGCGGTCTACCGCACGATCCTGCTGTTCCTGACGGGCCTGGCGGTGAAGGTCGCGTGGATCCCGCTGGGCAACGTGGCGATCATGGCGATCGTCACCGCCCTGCGCGAGTGGTTCCGCAAGTCGGAGCTGTCGGCGGACCGGGCCGGGCTGCTGGTGGGCCAGGACGTGCAGGCCTCGATGCGCGGCCTGATGAAGATCGCCGGCGGCAACCACCTGCACGAGATGAACGTGGACGCCTTCCTCGCCCAGGCCGACGAGTACGAGAAGAGCGGCGACCTGCGCGACTCCGTGCTGAAGATCCTCAACGTGCTGCCGCGCAGCCACCCCTTCACCACCGTGCGCGCCGCCGAGCTGAAGAAGTGGTCGCAGAGCCGCGACTTCCAGCGGATCATGGACGGCCACTACCCGCGGCGCGAGGACGACAAGGACACCTCCGTCACCGACTCCTTCCGGCAGTCGGCCGCGCACTACGCCGACGCGGTGCGCACCAGCAAGGATCCGCTGTTCAAGCTGGTCGGGGACATCGCGGGCGGCGCCGGCGACCTGGCCGGCGACCTGGGCGGCAAGCTGCGCGAGAAGTTCAGCGGCGGCGGCAGCGGCAGCGGCACGGCCGGCTAACCGGCCGACGGGGCCGCCGGGGCCGAGGGGGCCGACGGAGCAGGGCTGCGGTCCGGCGGCTCGGCCCCGGGCTCGGCCAGGACGCCGCACAGCCCGGCGGCGCGGCGCGGGTGGCCACTGGCGTACGGGTCGCTCGCGGCCGGGCCGACTGCGGTGGGCTGCGCCCCGGCCAGCTGCGGGCGGAAGCCGTCGGCCACCTCGGCGGAGCATGCCTGCGGCCCGGCCATCACGTACGCGGAGCGCAGTTCGGCCCGGCGGGCCACCAGGTCGTCGCGGTCGAAGCGCAGCCGCAGCTCGCGCCGGACGGTGAAGAGGGAGGCGCCGTCGGCCGCCCCCGGCGAGCCGGCCGCGGCGGGCCGGACGGCGTACACGAAGGTGTGGTCCGTCGTCACCTCCAGGACGTCGGGCAGCACCTCGCGGAAGGCGAGGGTGCCGTTCACCCGGACGCGGGAGTCGGCCACCACGGCGGTGGCCGGGTCGAAGCGGACCAACCAGCCGGTCGCCGCGTGCTGCCCGTCCCCGGCCGGGTCGGTCATGCTGCGCTCGAACTGCGCCACCTGGTCGGGGTCGAGCAGCACCCGCACCGGCCGGACCGCGGTGCCGGCCAGCACGTCCGGGTCCAGCGAGGACTGCACGAGGTAGTCCTTGGCGATGGACAGGGCGGCGAGCACCTGCCCGTCGGTGAAGTGCCCGGTGCGGTGCACGGCGGGCAGGGTGATGCCGGCCGCGCCGACCCGGTACCCGGCGGCGGGGCTCTGCGCGTACAGCTCGGACGGCCCTCCGCCGGGGACCGTGCGGGAGGCGGCGAGCGGGACGACCGTGCTGGTCAGCGGCTCGGGCCGGGTGGCGACCGGCGGGACGTACGGGGTGCGCATGCCCATGAAGACGGCGGCGGCGAAGGTCAGGGCGATCAGGAACACCAGCAGCAGGCCCTGGCGCGAGCGGCGGCTCGGCGTGCTGTCGCCGGAGCCGCGGCCGCCGGACCACAGGGAGCGGCTGCGCACGGCGCGGGCGTGCTCGCCCATGCGTTCCTGGGCCGAGAACTCCTGGAGGCGGGCAGCCCGGACGAAGTCCTCGTCGAACACCACCGACCGGTATTCGTCCTCGGGGGTGCCGTCAGGGGAATCTCCTGGTACGGCCATGGCGTCTCCCCGCTGTCACGCGAGAGGGGTCGTACTTTCAGGGTTGGCGGGAGACGGGATACATAAACGCGCCAGTACCGGTGACTTCCGTCAGCGGGCTGGTGGTGGGGGCCGGGGCGGGCGGCTCGGGGTCGTTCGCGGCGCCGCGGTAGACGGCGGTGAAGGCGAGGGCGACCATGCCGACGCCCATCACGACGGCCAGCACCCAGGCGACCGGGCGCAGCCAGCGGGAGCGGCCGCGGTAGGGGCGCAGGGCGCCGCCGTGGATGCCGTACGGGCCGTGGCCGGGGCCGTAGCCGTACGGGTAGCCGTCGGGGCCGTAGGCCAACGGGTCCCCGTCGGGGCCGTGGCCGTAGCCGTGGGCGTCGTACGGGTCGAAGGCGTCCGGGCCGTCGTAGCCGCCGGCGACCGCCCGGGCGGCCTCGGCCGCCCGCTGGCGCTCGACGGCGCTCGGCTCATGGATCGTGGCGCTCCGGACGAAGTCCTCGTCGAACACCACGGAGGCGAAGTCCTGGTCCGCGCCTCCGCGGTCGTCGTCGGGCTCCCCGCCGTCCGGGTACGGCTTGCCCCCCACGTCGTCCGGCACGGGAACCAGCGTAGACCTGGGCGGCCGGTTTGGGCAGGGCAACTGCCGAAATCCGGCCACCCGGACGGGTGAGGGCGACTACCGGACGTGACCGTCGCCGGTGACGATGTACTTGGTGGAGGTCAGCTCCGGCAGGCCCATCGGGCCGCGGGCGTGCAGCTTCTGGGTGGAGATGCCGATCTCGGCGCCGAACCCGAACTGACCACCGTCGGTGAAGCGGGTGGAGGCGTTCACGGCGACCGTGGTGGAGTCGACCAGCTGGGTGAAGCGGCGGGCGGCGGCCTGCGAGGTGGTGACGATGGCCTCGGTGTGGCCGGAGGTCCAGCGGCGGATGTGGGCGACGGCGTCGTCGAGGGAGTCCACGACGCCGGCGGCGATGTCGTACGAGAGGTACTCGGCGGCCCAGTCCTCGTCGGTGGCGGGTACGGCGGTGACCTTGCCGCCCTCGGCGGCCTTCAGGACCTGCTCGTCGCCGTGGACGGTCACGCCGGCCTCGGCGAGGGCGTCGAGGGCGCGCGGCAGGAAGGCGTCGGCGATGTCGCGGTGGACGAGGAGGGTCTCGGCGGCGTTGCAGACGGACGGCCGCTGGGCCTTGGAGTTGACGAGGATCTCGACGGCCGTGTCGAGGTCGGCCTGGGCGTCGACGTAGACGTGGCAGTTGCCGGTGCCGGTCTCGATGACGGGGACGATGGACTCCTCGACGACCGTCTTGATCAGGGAGGCGCCCCCGCGCGGGATCAGGACGTCGACCAGCCCGCGGGCGCGCATCAGCTCGCGGACGGAGTCGCGGGACTCGCCGGGGACCAGCTGGACGGCGTCGGCGGGCAGGCCGGCGCCGGCCACGGCGTCGCGGAGGACGGCGACGAGGGCGGTGTTGGAGGCGTAGGCGGAGGAGGAGCCGCGCAGCAGGACGGCGTTGCCGGACTTCAGGCAGAGGGCGGCGGCGTCGACGGTGACGTTGGGGCGGGCCTCGTAGATGATCCCGACGACGCCGAGCGGCACCCGGATCTGGCGGAGGTCGATGCCGTTGGGGAGGGTCGAGCCGCGGACGACCTCGCCGACCGGGTCGGGCAGGGCGACGACGTCGCGGACGTCGGAGGCGATGGCGCGGACGCGCTCGGGGGTGAGGGTCAGGCGGTCGATGACGGTCTCGCTGGTGCCGGCCGCCCGGGCCTTGGCGATGTCCTCGGCGTTCGCCGTGACGATCTCGGCGGTGCGGGCCTCCAGGGCGTCCGCGATCGCACGCAGGGCCGAGTCCTTCGCGGAGCGCGGGAGCGGGGCGAGGATGGCGGCGGCGGCGCGGGCGCGGGTCGCTGTCTCGAGGACCGGGGTGGGGGTGGCGGCGGCGTGCGACGAGGTCATGCCGCCAGGGTAGTGCGCCGGGCCCGGCCCCTGACCCCCGATTCCACCCCGCGAGACGGCCCCCGGGCGGTGTCAGTAGGGGTGGACGCCCACCGGGTGGGCCGGGGGCGGGCCGTAGCCTTCGGCCACGCGCTGGTGGTACGTGGCGCGGTCGATAACCTCCAGGCCCACGATCTCCCACGGCGGGAGCTTCGCCGTCGAGCGGTGTTCGCCCCACAGGCGGAGGGCGACCGCGGCGGCGTCGTGGAGGTCGCGGGCCTCCTCCCAGTAGCGGATCTCCGCGTGGTCGTCCGCGTACCGGCTGGTCAGCAGGAACGGATGGTCGTGGGCCAGCTGTTCCAGGGCCCGGCGGACCTCACCCAGGGGCACCGGCTTGCCGGAGACGCTCAGGGTGATGTGCCACAGCCGGGAGTCGTCCTCGTCCGCGCCCCCGCCGGGGACGCTGGTCAGCGCTCGCCTCACCAGCCGCCTCCTTCGCCCTGCGTCTTCGCCCGACTCCCACAGTTGACCAGTCCTTGGCCCGTTTCGCGGCGGTTTTACAGAACCTCAGCCCTGGAGCAGGACGAGATCGTCCCGGTGGACGACCTCCCGCTCGTACTCGGGTCCCAGTTCGCGCGCCAGTTCGCGCGTGGAGCGGCCGAGCAGCCGCGGCAGCTCCTTGGCGTCGAAGTTGACCAGGCCCCGGGCGACGGCCCGGCCGTCGGCGTCGCGCAGTTCCACCGGGTCGCCGGCGGTGAAGTCGCCCTCCACCGCGGCGATCCCGGCCGGCAGCAGCGAGCTGCCGCGTTCGGTCACGGCGCGTACCGCGCCCTCGTCGAGGACCAGGTGGCCCTGCGGGGTGGAGGCGTGCTGGAGCCAGAGCAGCCGGTCGGCGGACCGCTTGCCGGTGGCGTGGAAGAAGGTGCCCGTCTCCCGGCCCGACAGGGCGTCCGCGGCCTGGCTGGCGGAGGTGAGGACGACCGGGACCCCGGCGGCGGCGGCGATCCGCGCGGCCTCGACCTTGGTGACCATGCCGCCGGTGCCCACTCCCGCCTTGCCGGCGCTGCCGATGGAGACGTGGGCGATGTCGGCGGGGCCGCGGACCTCCTCGATCCGGGTGGTGCCGGGCAGCGACGGGTCGCCGTCGTACAGGCCGTCCACGTCCGAGAGCAGGACCAGGAGGTCGGCGCGGACCAGGTGGGCGACCAGCGCGGCGAGGCGGTCGTTGTCGCCGAAGCGGATCTCGTCGGTGGCGACGGTGTCGTTCTCGTTGACGACCGGCAGGGCGCCCATGGCCAGCAGCTGGTCCAGGGTGCGGTACGCGTTGCGGTAGTGGGCCCGGCGGCTGGTGTCGTCCGTGGTCAGCAGGACCTGGCCGACGCGGACGCCGTAGCGGGCGAAGGAGGCGGTGTAGCGGGCGACCAGCAGGCCCTGGCCGACGCTGGCGGCGGCCTGCTGCCGGGCCAGGTCCTTGGGGCGGCGGCGCAGGCCCAGCGGGGCGAGGCCGGCGGCGATGGCGCCGGAGGAGACCAGGACGATCTCCTTCTCGCCGCCGCTGCGCGCCTTGGCCAGGACGTCCACCAGGGCGTCCACCCGGTCGGCGTCCAGCCCGCCGGCCGCGGTGGTGAGGGAGGAGGAGCCGACCTTGACCACGATCCTGCGGGCGTCCACGACCGCCTGCCTTGCCCCTGACACGTCCATCCCCTTGCCCTCGTCATGCCGTCTCGCGACTTGCCTGACGTCAATCTACGGGGTCCCGGGCGTCGGCCGCCCGGCGGTGTCAGACCGTGGACGGGGGGCGCCCGGCCGCGGCCTGCGGTTCCGGCTCCACCGCCGGCTCGCCGCCGGCCGCCGCCCCCCGCGAGCCGGGGACCAGGATCTTGCGCGAGAGCAGGAAGGTGAAGGGGATCGCCACCACGGCGGCGACCAGCGGCGCGATCCGGGTGTCCATGCCGGCCCAGGTCACCAGGGCGTACAGGCCGACCGACTGGATCAGGTAGTTCGTCACGTTGGTGAGCGGGAAGAGCAGGAACTTCTTCCAGGTCGGGCGGGTCCGGTAGGTGAAGTAGGTGTTCATGAAGAACGAGCCGACCATCGCCAGCACGAAGGCCAGCGAGTACGCGGCGAAGTACGGCATCCAGGGGTGCAGCAGCAGGTAGATGCCGAAGAAGGTGCCGGTGTTGACCCCGCCCACGAGGGCGAACCGCACCACTTGTCCGAGCTGGTCCTTCATCGGGCGCCGCGCTCCGACGGGGCCGCCGAGCGCTCGGTGACCACGTACGCGGGGTCCCGCGGCAGCGGCCGGTCCGCGCCGTGGGACTCCTTGACCAGGAAGTGCGGGCGGCGCTTGGTCTCGTAGTAGATGCGGCCGATGTACTCGCCGATCAGTCCCAGCATGACCATCTGGACGCCGCCGAGGCCGACGATGATCGCCACGAGGGTGACGTAGCCGGGGGCGTCGACGCCGTTGGTGATCGCGTTGACGGTGATCCACACGGCGTACAGCGCGGTCAGGGCCACCAGCGAGGCGCCGATCCAGATGCCGACGCGCAGCGGCCGGTTGTTGAAGGAGATCAGGCCGTCCATGGCGTAGTTCAGCAGGCTGCCGAACTTCCACTTGGTCTCGCCGGCCTCGCGCTGGGCGTTGCGGTAGTCGAAGTGGACGGTGTCGAAGCCGATCCAGGAGAACAGGCCCTTGGAGAAGCGGTTGTACTCGGGCAGCGACAGCAGGGCGTCCACGGCCGGGCGGGAGAGCATCCGGAAGTCGCCGACGCCGTCGGTGAGCTCGACGTCGACCCAGCGGTTGACGCCGCGGTAGTACAGGCGGCTGAGCGCGCTGCGGACCTTCTTGTCGCCCTCGCGGGTGCGGCGGGCGATGATCTGGTCGTGGCCCTGCCGGTAGTAGTCGAGCATGGTCGCGATGAGCTCCGGCGGGTGCTGGAGGTCCGCGTCCATGATCACGACGGCGTCGCCGGTGGTCTCGCGCAGGCCGGCGAGCATGCCGGCCTCCTTGCCGAAGTTCCGGCTGAACGACACGTACCGGGTCCGTTCGCCGTGCTCCGCGGCGATCGCGCGGAGCTTGCCGAGAGTTCCGTCACGGCTGCCGTCGTCGACGTAGCAGACCTCGTACTCGACGGGGAGGGAGTCCAGTACCTTGCGGATCTCGGTGTCGAACGCGTCGATGACTGCTTCTTCGTTGTAGCAGGGGACTACTACGGACAGCTTCGTCATGAACACTTCCTGCGGGGGGTCCGAACGGGTGATTGTCAGCGACCGGACCCGACACTCACCTCTTCCTTAGAAGTATGCACGGCGGATGTCGGCCTGCCGGAGTCCAGCGACGCACACGGTAGCTTTGACGGGTTGTGGGGGGTCGCCCCGGGCGGAGTCCGGGAGAGGAATGGAACGAAGGGATCGAGGTGCACGTGCCTGACGTCTCCGTGGTCGTCATCGTCTACAACGACGCAGAGCGTCTGCCGACAGCGGTGCGGTCCGTGTTGGACCAGACCCTGGCCGGTGTCGAAGTCGTGATCGTCGACGACTGCAGCAAGGATCGTTCCTTCGCCGTCGCCCAGGAACTGGAGGCCGCCCACCCGGGCCGGGTGCGCGCCTTCCGGCTGCCCGAGAACAGCGGCGGCTGCGGAGCACCGCGCAACCACGGGATCCAGCAGGCCACCGGCACGTACGTGATGTTCCTGGACAGCGACGACGTCCTCGACAAGAACGCCTGCCGGAACATGCTGCAGGCCGCCGAGACCACCGGCGCCGACCTCGTCTCCGGCATGTGCGTGCGGGTGTTCGTCGACAACCGCTTCGGCAAGACCTCCGAGTGGTACCCGTGGATCTACTCCCGCACCCGCACCCTGGAGTCGATCAGCGAGTACCCGGACCTGCTGGTCTACGACACCCTCTCCACGAACAAGTGCTACCGGCGTTCGTTCCTGCTGGACAACGACCTGAGGTTCCCGGTCGGCATCCACTACGAGGACCTGCTGTTCTCGGCGCAGGCCTACGTCGCCGCCCGCCGCATCACGCTGATCCCCAACCGCGTCTACCACTGGAACGTGGTGGAGAAGGCCGCCGCGAAGTCCATCAGCAACCGGCGCCACGAGATCGCGAACTTCGTCCACCGGATGGAGATCCACCGCCGCGTCGACGAGCTGCTCGCGGCCAAGGGCCACACCGCGATCAAGTCCGCCAAGGACGCCAAGTTCCTCAAGCACGACCTCGTGCTGCACCTGCGCGACCTGCCGCTGCTGGACGACGACTACCGCACCGAGTTCGCCCGGCTGGCCAACGGCTACCTCGCGGGCATCGACCCGGCCGCGTACGAGAACGTCACCTACCTCCAGGCGATCTGCGCCTACCTGCTGGGCAAGGAGGACTGGGACAACCTGCTCCCGGCCGCCGACGCCATGACCAACAAGGGCCGGCTGACCTCCCCGCTCGCCGAGCGCGACGGCCGTGTCTACTGGTGCGCCCGGCACATCGACGACCCGGCGGACACCGAGGCCCGGCGGATACTGGACGTCACCGACCAGGGCTTCCACACCACGCCGCTGACCTCCTTGCACCTGGGCAACCGGCTGACCGCCTACGAGGACGACGGCCGCGGCACAGTCACGCTGACCGGCGCCATGGTGAACCCCCTGGGCCGCATCACGGCCGGCACCGAGCTCAGCGCCGAGCTGGAGTTCCGGGCCCGCCGGCAGGTCGGCGTCCGCTCGTTCACTTTCCCGGTGACAACCGTGCGCCACGCCGGCGACACGATCGAGTGGTCCGGCACCGCCGACATCGGCCGCACCGTGCGTCCGCTCGGCATCATCGACGCCGTCTGGGACGTCCGGCTGAAGCTGACGGCCGGCGAGGACCGGATCACCACCCGGGTGTCGGTCGGCGGGGTGCACCTGGACCGGGCGGCGGCGCTGCGCGTGCGCCCGCGCCTGACCCGGCTGGTCTCCGACCGCTTCGAGCCGGAGATCACCAAGAAGGGCAACCTCTCCTACGTCCTGGTCGCCCAGGGCCCGGCCGCCGTCCGCACCTCGAACCTGATCAACAGCGCCATACACGGCAAGGCCGCGGGGCTGGTCAAGCGCGGACTGCGCAAGGCCCTGCACGCCCGGCGCAACCTCGGCTCGGGCGAGCAGAAGGTCAAGGTCTACCACGAGGTGTTCTCGAAGCTGCCGGTCAAGAAGGGCACGGTCGTCTTCGAGAGCCACATGGGCAAGCAGTACAGCGACAGCCCCCGGGCCGTCTACGAGGAGATGGTCCGCCAGGGCGTCGCCTTCGAGGCCGTCTGGTCCTACGCCGGCGCCCGCCCCACCGGCTTCCCCAAGGAGGCCACCCTGGTCAAGCGCTGGAGCTGGCCGTACCTGCGGGCGCTGGCCCAGGCCGAGTTCTGGATCGACAACCAGGGGTTCCCGCTGGCCCTGGCCAAGCGGCCCGGGACGACGTACATCCAGACCTGGCACGGCTCGGCGCTCAAGCGCATGGGCTTCCACGAGCCGCGCACCAAGGCGCAGGGCCGCGCCGGGCAGGCCAAGTTCCAGGCGGCCATCGACCGCTTCGACCACTTCCTGATCCGTTCCGAGCACGACGCGCGCACCCTGGCCAAGGGCTTCCGGCTGCGGGACGAGGTGCTGCTGCGCACCGGCTACCCGCGCAACGACGCCCTGGTCGCGGCGCACCGCGCCGAGGTCGACAGCGGTGAGCGGGTGCGCGGGCCGCTGGCCGCGGAGCTGGGCATCGACCCCGACAAGAAGGTGCTGCTGTACGCGCCGACGTTCCGGGCGAACGCCGACGGCCAGGTCGAGGGCTTCACCTTCCCCTTCGACGTGGAGGAGTTCGCCGAGCGGCTCGGCGACCGGTTCGTGCTGCTGGTGCGCACGCACTACCTCAACAGCGTCTCGTTGCCGCCGTCGGTGGCCGGCCGGGTGATCGACGTCTCGCGCCACCACGACATCACCCCGCTGCTGGCCCTGGCCGACGGGCTGATCACGGACTACTCCTCGGTGATGTTCGACTACTCGGTCCTGGACCGGCCGATGCTGTTCTTCGCGTACGACTACGACACGTACGCCAACGACATCCGCGGCACGTACTTCGACCTGAAGGAGAAGGCGCCGGGCCCGGTCGTCGCCACGGCCGACGAGTTGTTCCAGGCCGTCTCCGCCTTCGAGGAGGCGGACGCCAAGTACGCCGAGGCGCGCCAGCGCTTCCTCGCCGAGTTCGGCGAGTACGACCGCGGGGACGCCGCCCGCCAGATCGTCGAGAAGTTCTTCACCGGGAGCGGCAAGTGAGCATCGGCCGTGACATCTTCATCGTCTCCAACAGCGTCGACGAGCTGGGCGGGGTGACCACCTGGTCGCACCAGATGGCCCGGCTGTTCACCGACCGCGGGCACCGGGTGCACATCGTCGGCATCGCGCCCGTCGCCGAGGAGATCCGGCAGCAGCTCCCGGCGGACCTGCCCTACGCCACGACGACGCTGTACGACGCCCACCCGCCCAAGGCCCGCCGGCTCAGCGGCGTCAAGGGCCGGCTGAACGCGCCCGAGCGGCGCCGGCAGGCGGCGCGGCGGGCCGGGATGCGGGCGCAGGCGGAGAAGCTGAGCGCGCTGTTCCGCCAGGCCCGGCCGGGCGCGGTGGTGATCGTCACCCAGGTGTGGGCGATGGAGTGGGTGGCGCTGGCCGACACCAAGGGGCTCAGTGTCATCGGCATGAGCCACGAGTCGTACGAGGCCAGCCAGAAGTCCACCCGCGGGGCCCGGGTCCGCCGCTACTACCCGGAGGTGGACCGGCTGCTGGTCCTCACGCCCGAGGACGCGGACCTGTGGATCCGCGCGGGCATGGAGAACGTCGCCAGCATGCCCAACCCGCTGCCGTTCATGCCGGACTCCCCCGCCCCCCGCGAGGCGAAGGTCGTGGCGTCGGTGGGCCGGCTCGCGTTCGAGAAGGGCGTCGACCTGCTGCTCGACGCCTGGGCCGACGCCGCCCCGCACCACCCCGACTGGACCTTGCGGATCTACGGCGCGGGCGTGGAGGAGGCGGCGCTGCGGGCGCACTGCACGGAGCTGGGCCTGGACGACTCCGTGGAGTGGATGGGCAGCACGAACGACGTGCTCGGTGCGCTGCGCGGCGCGTCGGTGTTCGCGCAGGCCTCTCGGGCGGAGGGCTTCCCGATCACGCTGCTGGAGGCGATGGCGGCCGGGGTGGCGCCGGTGGCGTTCGACTGCGCGCCGGGTGTCCGGGAGATCGTCACCGACGGCGAGGACGGCCTGCTGGCCCGGCTGGGCAACACCATGGAACTGGCCGGGCACCTGCACACGCTGATGTCGGACAAGGCGCTGCGCGACCGGCTCGGCGACGCGGCGTTCCGCAGCGTGCGGCGGTACTCGGCCGACTCGGTCACCGACCGGTGGGAAGAGCTGTTCGCGTTCCTGGAGCGCTGACGGCGACCGCCGTCCCCGGCCCGCGGGCCGGGGACGGCGCGTCCCGTGGAACGCTCAGCGTTCGTGGTGCTGGGCCGGGACGCGGTTGGCCTGCCAGCCCTGCCAGGCCGAGGTGATCATGTCGCGGACGTCGTGGCGGGCCTTCCAGCCCAGTTCCGCGGCGATCCGGTCGGCCGAGGCGACGACCTTCGCCGGGTCTCCGGGGCGGCGCGGGGTGACCACCGGCTCGTACGCGTGGCCGGTGAGCTCGTTCATCAGGCGGGTCATCTCGCGCACGGAGACCCCCTCGCCGCGGCCGATGTTGACCGTCAGGTCCTTGTAGTCGCCGGCCGCCGCCCACTCGGCCAGCTTCCGCGCGGCCACCAGATGGGCGTCGGCGAGGTCCTCGACGTGGATGTAGTCGCGGATGCAGGTGCCGTCCGGGGTCGGGTAGTCGTCGCCGAAGATGCGGGCGCCCTCGCCCCGGTCGTAGCGCTCGAAGACCATCGGGACCAGGTTGAAGACACCGGTGTCGGCGAGTTCCGGCGAGGCCGCGCCGGCCACGTTGAAGTAGCGCAGGCACGCGGTGGCGATGCCGTGGGCCCGGCCGGCCGCGCGAACCAGCCACTCGCCGGCCAGCTTGGTCTCGCCGTAGGGGCTCAGCGGCAGGCAGGGGGTGTCCTCGGTGACGGTGTCCACGTCCGGCATGCCGTACACGGAGGCCGAGGAGGAGAACAGGAAGCTGCGGACACCGGCGGCGGCCACCGCCTCCAGCAGGACCGTCAGGCCCTGCACGTTCTCGTGGTAGTAGTACGTCGGCTTCTCCACCGACTCCCCCACCTGCTTCTTGCCGGCCAGGTGCACGACACCGGTGATCCGGTGCTCCCGGACGGTCTCGTCGAGGACCAGCCGGTCCAGGACGGAGCCGATCACCAGCGGGACGCCCTCGGGCACACGGTCCTCGTTGCCGGTGGACAGGTCGTCGAGGACGACGACCCGCTCGCCCGCGGCGAGCATCGCGCGGACGACGTGCGAGCCGATGTAACCGGCGCCACCGGTGATCAGAAACGTCATGCGTATCTCCCTGTGCTTGTGGCTAGCGGGAACGGCGGCCCATGCGGGCCCGGCCGAGACGGTTGCGTACGAGGTTCAGGGCGCCCTCCGCGCCGGGCGCGAGGCGCAGCGCGAGCGAGCCGGCCGCCGTCCGGTAGGGCTGCGCCAGCAGCACACCGTACCGGGTGCTGGGCAGCGCCCGGCGGCGCAGCAGGGATCCCTGGGGGCGCAGGGAGGTGAGCAAGGAGCTCCCGTCCGCGCACTCCACGCCCGCCCGGACGTCCCAGGCCTGCATCCCGCGCCGCCCGGCGCGGCGGCCGGCGGCGGCCAGCGGGGCGAGGCGGAAGGGCAGCTCGGCGGTCCACACGCCGTCGCCCGCCGGGCGCAGCGCGGCCGGCTCGCCCGCGACGGGCTCGCCGCCGCCGCGGGGCAGGAAACGCAGCTGCGCGGTGCGGGGGCCGGCCTCGGCCAGGCGGCCGTAGAGGTCGTGCACGCGCACCCGCAGCAGGGCCCCGGACGGTTCGGCGTCGACGGTGACCGGCAGGTCGGCGACCGGCAGCCCGGCCAGTCCGTCGAGGACCGCCGGCACCTCCTGGCTCCACACCGGTACGCCGTCCACCTGCGCGTACGGGGGCAGCAGCCGCGGCGGCTCCGCGGCGAAGCGGGTCAGGCGCTGGACGTCCGGCGGCGGTGTGGCGGTGGCGCGCAGCACCCGGACGATCCACCGGGCACGGGCGGCGGCGGCCTCGACGGCGGCCTCCTCGAAGCCGGCGACGTAGTCCCGGGTCAGCGTCCACCAGGCGGCCTGGTACTCGGGGTCCTGACCGAGCTCGCGCAGGTACATGCGCAGGTCGTACTCCAGGAACTTCACCTGGCAGGCGTGCGCCAGTTCCGGGGACGCTGCCCGCAGGATCTCCTCGGCCGTGCGGTGGGCGGCCACGCGGGAACGCCAGTTGCCGACGTCCTTGCGGTCCAGGGAGATCGACTTCTGGGCGGCGCTGCGGCGCACGTGCCAGACGTAGACGAGGTCGTCGATCACGGCCATGCGGGGGGCGGCGGCCAGGACCCGGGCGGTGAAGACGAAGTCCTCGTAGACGAACCGGCCGTCGGGGAACCGGATCGCGTGCTTGTCCAGGAAGGCCCGCTCGTACAGCTTGTTGACGCACAGGGTGTCCCGGACGAGCTCGGGGCGGTCGGCGGGCCGCTCGATGACGTCACCGGCGGTGTACAGCCCGGGCATCCAGGGCACGTCGTTGCCCTCGGGCAGTTCCCGGCGCACGCACGCGCCCACGGTGACCTGCGCGTCGTGGGCGGTCGCGGCGCGCAGCAGCGCCTCGGCGGCCCCGGGCGGCAGGACGTCGTCGCTGTCGAGGAACAGCACGTAGGGGGCGGTCGCGGCGGCGATGCCGTCGTTGCGGGGTGTGCCGCAGCCACCGCTGTTCTCGGTGCGGTGCACGACCTTCAGCCGCGGGTGCGCGGCGGCCAGCTCGTCCAGCACCGCCGCGGTGCCGTCGGCCGACTTGTCGTCGACGGCGATGACCTCGCTGACGACCGGGCCCTGGGCGAGGGCCGATGCGACGGCCTCGCCCACGAGCCCGGCGTCGTTGTAGGCGATCACGACGACGCTGACGCTTGGGTTGCTCACCGGACGGATCCTACGGGAGGTCCGTAAAGCGCAGCTCAAACCGTCAGAACGGGCGGAACTCGTCGTACTCCCGCTGGGCGGAGTCGCCGCGCTCGGCCTCCCGGTCCTTGCGGCGCTGGGCGGCCGGACGCGGGGCCTCCATGCGGTGGTCCTCACCGCGGCGGCCCAGCATCTCGGCGCCGGCCTGCATGGTCGGCTCCCAGTCGAAGACGACCGCGTTCTCGTCGGGGCCGATGGCGACGCCGTCGCCGGCCTTGGCGCCGGCCTTCATCAGCTCGTCCTCGACGCCGAGGCGGTTGAGGCGGTCGGCCAGGTAGCCCACGGCCTCGTCGTTGTTGAAGTCGGTCTGGCGCACCCAGCGCTCCGGCTTCTCACCGCGCACGCGGTACAGGTCCTCGGCCTCGTCGTAGGTGACGGTGAAGCCGGCGTCGTCCACGGCCTTCGGCCGGATGACGATGCGGGTCGCCTCCTGCTTGGGCTTGCGGGCGCGGGCCTTGGCGACGATCTCGGCGAGGGCGAAGGACAGCTCCTTCAGGCCGGTGCGGGCCACGGCGGAGACCTCGTAGACCTGGTAGCCGCGCTCCTCCAGCTCGGGCCGGATCATGTCGGCCAGGTCCTTGCCGTCGGGGATGTCGACCTTGTTCAGCACGACCAGGCGCGGGCGCTTCTCCAGGCCCCCGCCGTACAGCTTGAGCTCCTCCTCGATGACGTCGAGGTCGGAGACGGGGTCGCGGTCGGACTCCAGGGTGGCGGTGTCGAGGACGTGCACCAGGACCGAGCAGCGCTCGACGTGGCGCAGGAACTCCAGGCCCAGGCCCTTGCCCTGGCTGGCGCCCGGGATCAGGCCGGGGACGTCGGCGATGGTGTAGACGGTGGAGCCGGCGGTGACCACGCCCAGGTTCGGGACCAGGGTGGTGAACGGGTAGTCGGCGATCTTCGGCTTCGCGGCGGAGAGCACGGAGATCAGCGAGGACTTGCCGGCGCTCGGGTAGCCGACGAGGGCCACGTCGGCGACGGTCTTGAGCTCCAGGACGATGTCGCCGACGTCACCGGGCTCGCCCAGCAGGGCGAAGCCGGGGGCCTTGCGGCGGGCGGAGGCCAGCGCGGCGTTGCCGAGGCCGCCGCGACCGCCCTGGGCGGCGACGTAGGTGGTGCCCTGGCCGACGAGGTCGGCGAGGACGTTGCCCTGCTTGTCGAGGACGACGGTGCCGTCGGGGACGGGCAGGACCAGGTCCTGGCCGTCCTTGCCGGAGCGGTTGCCGCCCTCGCCGGGCTTGCCGTTCGTGGCCTTGCGGTGCGGGCTGTGGTGGTAGTCCAGCAGGGTGGTGATCGACTGGTCGACGACCAGGATCACGTCACCGCCGCGGCCGCCGTTGCCGCCGTCGGGCCCGCCGAGGGGCTTGAACTTCTCCCGGTGCACGGAGGCGCAGCCGTGGCCTCCGTTACCCGCGGCGACGTGCAGCTCGACGCGGTCCACGAAGGTGGTCATGGGTGTTCCTCCAGAGATGTGCGGAAAAGTCTCGTGCGCTACAGCCTGTGTAACGCGCCGAGGGCGGACCCGCTTCCCGGCGCGGTGCGCCGGGAAGACAGAGATCCGCCCTCAGAAAGTTACGAACGCTCGATCAGGAAGATCAGGCGGCCGGAACGATGTTCACGACCTTGCGGCCACGGTGCGTGCCGAACTGCACGGCGCCGGCCTCCAGGGCGAACAGCGTGTCGTCGCCACCGCGGCCGACACCGGCGCCCGGGTGGAAGTGGGTGCCGCGCTGGCGGACGAGGATCTCACCAGCGTTGACCAGCTGACCGCCGAAGCGCTTCACGCCGAGCCGCTGGGCGTTGGAGTCGCGACCGTTCCGGGTGGACGATGCGCCCTTCTTGTGTGCCATTGCTCAGTCCCTCTTTACTTCGCGGCCGTCGGGATGGACGTGACCTTGATCGCCGTGTACTGCTGACGGTGACCCTGGCGACGGCGGTAGCCGGTCTTGTTCTTGTAGCGCAGGATGTCGATCTTGGCGCCCTTGTGGTGGTCCACGACCTCGGCCTGGACCTTGATGCCGGCCAGGACCCACGGGTCGGAGGTCACGGCGTCGCCGTCGACAACGAGCAGGGTCGAGAGCTCGACCGTGTCGCCAACCTTGGCAGTGGAAATCTTGTCAACCTCAACGATGTCGCCGACAGCAACCTTGTGCTGGCGACCACCGCTGCGCACGATGGCGTACACGCGGATCTCTCTCTCGCTCGATTCGAAAACCCCTGAAGCCAGCCGACCCCCGCCGAACGCGGGGCGGCCTCCCCCGGACCGCGCAGCGGCTCGGGAGGTGAGGTGCTCAGTGGCTGGCGTGCACTCAGACACGCCGACGGTCTAGGTTACGGTCTGCCCCTGACAGGGTCAAACCGGCCCCCGTCCGGGCCCCCGAAGGCGCCCGGACAGGGAGTGCGGCGCGGGCCGCTCGGCCGATCAGGCTTCCGTCGAGGACGTGACGGACGGAGCGGGCTGCTCCGCCGCCGCGGTCTTCTTCGTCGCCTTCTTGGCCGTGGTCTTCTTCGCCGTCGTCTTCTTGGCGACGGCCTTCTTGGCGGTCGTCGTCTTCTTGGCGGCGGCCTTCTTCGCCGGGGCCTTCTTGGCGGCCGTCTTACGGGCCGTCTTCTTGGCCGGGGCGGCCTCCTCGGCGGCGGCGTCGGCGGTCACCGGCTCGGCGGCGGCCTCCGCCGCGACCGGCTCGGCGGCCTGCTCCGGGGCCGGCTC